>NZ_JAJJOB010000001.1:0-92307 GCF_020907345.1 Arthrobacter sp. zg-Y179
CTAAATTCGAAACCGGCTAAAAAAACCGTCCCATACCCACGGGGTGGGCGGAAACGGCCTGTTCAACCAATCAAAATAAATTGGTATCAATAAACTTGGCACACTATTGAGTTCTCAAACAACAGACGCAATCCGAAAATACTCGGGAAAACAATGTTTTCCTTTTCTTCTTCGCTGCAATGATTTTATATCTTATTCCATTCCGGCGTTTTTTGCAATTCTCGGTTTCCCTCGTCGGGACCCCGTGAAAAGCGTTTTCCGCCGTTCCGGACCCAGCATCAACCGGAGTCTTTCCCACCGGCCCCGCGAAGGGCGCGCACTGGTTGGACTCTGTTTTTTGTTGGGGTTTGGCCGCCATGCTCGGGTGCTTTTCCAGCGTCCCGGCCGCGGCGACTCATGTAACTTTACACATCGCTTCCGGTCCTTGCAAACCGGTTCGAAGTGATCCGCCGCACAAGCTTCGGGACGCTTTTACTGTCCCCTGCCCTGCGGCCGATATGTCCATTCTAGGACTGGGCGGCAGCCCCTATGCAAGCCCGGAGCCGGTTTTCCTCGTCACATCCGGAGCCGCTGCGTGCGACTGGCGATAGAAGGGCGCCTTCGTCAGCTGCCCTTCCGAAGATAGGCAAGCTGTGCGGCCACCGAGAGTTCCGCCGCACGGCGAACGTTGGCCGGCACATCGGAGTAGACCAGGTCAGCGATCTCCCCCGCACCTGCACCCGGGCCGGCTTGTTCCAGAGCTGTCCGGATTTGTTCCAGACGCTCTTCGCGGTGGTCGCGGTAGGTCAGGACCAGGGAACTGAGGTCCGCCTGAACCGGTCCGTGTCCGGGAAGCACCATGGCCGGTCCAAGGCGAGAGAGCATATCCAGCGTGTCCAGATAATCGCCGAGGTTTCCGTCCGGGTAATCCAGCACGGTAGTCCCCCGCCCCAGGATGGTGTCCCCCGTCAGGACGGAACCGTTGGCGCCGTCGTCGGGAAGCCAGAAGCAGACCGAATCCGAGGTGTGGCCCGGAGCCGCAAGGACCCGGATGTCCACGCCTGCGGCCGAGATCTCTTCATCGGCAGTCAGCGGTTTGCCTGAAACGCAGAAAGCGGGATCAAACGCCCGCACCGGAGCTCCGGTCAGTTCTGCGAAACGTTTGCTGGCCTCCGTGTGGTCTAGGTGCCGGTGGGTGATGAGCACCAGCTCCACGGTTCCGGCCTCCGCGAGTGCCTGGAGGTGCCCTTCGTCCTGGGGGCCGGGGTCCACCACCACCGTGCTTCCGGATCCGGGGGCAGCCACAATGTAGCTGTTGGTACCGTCCAGCGACATGGGACCCGGGTTCGGCGCCAGCCTTACGCGGGTCAGGTCACTGCTGCGGACCACTCCGGATTCCGGAAGCATTGTCATGGTTTCCTAGGCCAGACGGGTCAGCCAGCCGTGGGTATCCTCCACGGTGCCGGTCTGGATGCCGAGCAGCTGCTCGCGAATGGACATGGTTACTTCTCCGGGCTTGGAATCCGCTGAGCCGATCACCTCATCCTCGGACTTCAGCTGGCCGATCGGTGTGATGACGGCGGCCGTGCCGCACGCGAACACTTCGGTGATGTCGCCGGAGGCAATGCCCTCGCGCCATTCATCCAGGGTGATCTTGCGTTCCTGGACGTCCATGCCTCGGTCGCGGCCCAGCTGCAGCACGGACGAGCGGGTAATGCCGTGCAGGATGGTGCCGGACAGGGCCGGCGTGACCAGGCGGCCGTCCTTGAAGACGAAGAAGACGTTCATGCCGCCCAGTTCTTCAACGGCGTTGTCATTGAATTCGTCCAGGAAGAGCACCTGCTTGCAGCCGTTCGCTTCGCCTTCCATCTGGGCAATGAGCGACGCCGCGTAGTTACCGCCGCACTTGGCTTCGCCTGTGCCGCCACGGCCTGCGCGGGCGTACTTGGTGGAGAGCCAGATGGATACGGGCTTCAGTTCCCCGCCGAAGTAGTTTCCGGCCGGGGAAGCAATGACGCGGTAGGACACCTCGCGGGCAGGACGCACGCCGAGGAAGGCCTCGGTGGCAATCATGAACGGCCGCAGGTACAGCGCGGCGCCCTCACCATCGGGGATCCAGTCCTTGTCCAGTGCCACCAGCTGGCGGATGGACTCCAGGAAAAGTTCCTCGGGCAGTTCCGGCAGGGCAAGCCGGCGGGCGGAAAGGTTCAAGCGGGCCGCATTGGCTTCCGGCCGGAAACTCACCACTGAACCGTCTGCATGGCGGTAAACCTTCAGGCCCTCGAAAATCTCCTGGCCGTAGTGCAGCACGCCGGCGGCAGGATCGATGGAGATGGGGCCGTAGGGCTCAATGCGCGCGTTCTGCCACCCCTGCTCACCAGATTCCCCCGCCTTCCAGTCAATGACGGCGGTGTGGTCGGTGAAGTAGTCGCCGAACCCGGGGTTTGCCAGGATGGCGGCACGCTCGGCGGCGGGCTTGGGATTGGTGGAAAGCTCCTGGGAAAATTCCAGTGCGCTGACGGTCATGATTCCTCCACTGTGAACGGCAAAAACCCGTTCTACGACTGCTTATTGGCTACCAACGAGCTTATGACACCGCGGCGGCGATGGCATCGCCGACCTCGGCGGTGCTACGCCGCGTTCCGTCCCGGCCGGAAAGATCCTTTTCCACTGCCCGCTCCACCTTGGCTGCTTCATCGTCGAAGCCCAGGTGCTGCAGCAGCAGGGCAGCCGAGAGGATGGCTGCCGTGGGATCGGCCTTTTGCTCACCGGCAATATCCGGTGCGGACCCGTGGACCGGCTCGAACATGGACGGGAAGGTGCGGTCCATGTTGATGTTCCCGGAGGCCGCCAGACCGATACCGCCGGTGATCGCAGCCGCCAGGTCCGTAATGATGTCGCCGAACAGGTTGTCGGTGACAATCACGTCGAACCGTGACGGATCGCTCACCATGAAAATGGTGGCAGCGTCTACGTGCAGATAGTCATGGGTGACCTCGGGGAACTCCTGCGCCACCTTCTCCACCGTGCGCTTCCAGAGCCGGCCGGCGTTCACCAGCACGTTGTGCTTGTGCACCAGGGTCAGGTGGCGGCGCGGCCGGGCGGCGGCCCGCTGGAAGGCATCGCGGACGACCCGTTCCACGCCGTAGGCGGTGTTCAGGGATACCTCGGTGGCGATTTCCTGCGGGGTTCCTTCCCGCAGCACTCCCCCGTTGCCGGCGTAGGGACCTTCGGTACCTTCGCGCACCACAATAAAGTCCACGTTTCCGGGGTCAGCCAGCGGGCCCTTCACTCCCGGGTACAGGCGGGAGGGCCGCAGGTTGACATAGTGGTCCAGGCTGAACCGCAGCTTCAGCAGCAGTTCGCGTTCAATCAGCCCGGAGGGGACGAGGGTGTCTCCGGGTGCGGCCCCTACGGCGCCGAACAGGATGGCGTCATGTTCCTTGAGTGCTTGCAGGGTGTGCTCGGGAAGGGTTTCCCCGGTTTCCAGCCAGTGCTCGGCCCCCAGCGGGTACTCCGTCAGCTCGAACCGGACGGGGCTGCCGCCGGTGACTGCCAGCAGCACCTTTACTGCTTCGGCCGTGACTTCGGGCCCAATCCCGTCTCCGGGGATAACGGCCAGGGAAATGGTTCGGGGTGTTTCTTCGCTCATGCTGCCCATCCTAGGAAACCGGTCCAGATACCGGGCAACCCGTCCCGCATCGTGGACACCCTCGCAGTAGTCCAGGAGTTCAGCCCGCAGTATGACGCGCGGATGCCCCGGACACCCCTACAGTTGGTTTCCATGCTCGTGCACCGACGACTCTATGCCTGGCTGCAGGCGAACCCCGGGAAAGTAAATCTCTGGCAGGCAATAGCTGCCGCACTCATCTTTGCCGTCCCCTTCCTGCTGGCTAGAGGAGGACAATACGTCGAGTTCTTCCTGTCCGCGGTCATCTGCATGAGCCTGGCCTGGCGCCGGAGCCATCCGGTGACGGCAGCCGCCGTCCAGGCTTGCGCCTGTGTCCTCCAGCTCTTCCTGGTCCCGGTCACCGGCCTGCCCGCAGACATCTTCGTGCTGGTCACCGTGTATTCCCTGGCAGTCTTTGCCCCGCGCTGGGCGAGTCTGGCCGGGCTGGCCCTGGCCATGATAGGCGGCGTGCTCTTTGTGCTGCAGTACTTCGTTGCCCCGGCCCTGAAAGGCGAGCTTCCGGGAACTACCGGGTTCGTCCCGATGGCCATCCTCGTCATCGCCATCGAAGCCGTGGTCCTGGTGGCGTGGACGTTCGGTGACCTCGCCCGCACCCGGCGTCTCGCGGTGCAGGCGCTCCAGGACCGTGCCCGCCGTTTGGAAATCGAACGCCAGCAGGAACGTGAACTCGCCGCCGCCGATGAACGCAGCCACATCGCCCGTGAAATGCACGACATCGTGGCGCACTCACTCTCCGTAATCATCACCCAGGCCGACGGCGCCCGGTATGCGAGCGCCGAGGACCCGGAGATCGCACCGAAGACACTGGGCGTGATTGCCGAAACCGGCCGAAGTTCCCTGCGGGAGATGCGCCGCCTGCTTGGCGTATTGCGGGGCGACGAAGCCGCTTCCACCCGTCCCCTCCCTTCTCTGGCCGATATGGAGGAACTGCTGGAGTCCGTCAAACGGAGCGGACTGGACACCGCCCTCAGCATCACGGGAACGCCGCGGCGCCCCTTGCCGCCCGGCGCGGAGCTGACCGCCTACCGCGTGATCCAGGAATCCCTCACGAACGTACTCAAACACGCAGGACCGAAGGCGAGCGCGAAGATAGCCCTGCACTGGACTCCTGCCGGACTGAAACTGGGCGTCCTCGACGACGGGCTGGGCGCGGCGTCGGCGCTGCACGACGACGGCGCCGGGCAGGGCATCAGGGGCATGGCCGAGCGGCTGTCCCTCTACGATGGAACGTTGAAGGCCGCCCCTGCGGCCGGCGGAGGATTCCGCGTTGAAGCATTCATTCCCTACACGGAGGCCTAGCACCAGTGCCGGATTCCCCCTGGACGGCAGCGTCCGACCCGTCCATCCAGCCCGCAGCCCCCATCCGGGTACTCCTCGTGGATGACCAGCAGCTGGTGCGCGGCGGTTTCCGGATGCTGATCAATTCCCAGCCGGACCTCAAGGTTGTTGCCGAAGCCGGTAACGGACGCGAGGCGCTGGCTGCGCTGTCAGCCGTGTCCGCCGACGTCGTACTGATGGACGTACGTATGCCCGGCATGGACGGCATCGAAGCCACCTCCCGGATTCTGGACTCGGACAACGGCAGCGGACCGAAGGTGGTAGTCCTGACCACCTTCGACCTGGACGAATACGCGCTCACCGCCATCCACGCAGGGGCCAGCGGTTTCCTGCTGAAGGACGCACCGCCCGAGGAACTCCTGGAGGCTATCCGGACCGTGTACCGCGGGGACGCCGTGATTGCACCGTCAACCACGCGCCGCCTGCTGGACCATGTCGCTCCCCTGCTGCGCACGGCCGGCGCTCCGGGCAGCCGGCATGCCGACGCCGTCGCTTCCCTGACCCCCCGCGAACACGAGGTGTTCACCCTGATTGCGCAGGGCCTGTCCAATCCGGAAATCGCGGCGAAGCTGTACCTGTCCGAAGCCACCGTGAAAACCCATGTGGGCCATATCCTGGCCAAGCTGGAGGCCCGGGACCGGGTACAGGCAGTAGTCATTGCCTACGAGACGGGGATTGTCGCACCCTAGGGACATGGTCACGGTCGACGACGTTCGCTCCATCTGCCTCTCCCTCCCCGGTGTGACCGAGCGCCTGAGCTGGAAACAGCCGGCCTGGTTTGCCCGTACCCTGATGGCACGGATGTGGGAGGAAAACGTCCTGACCGTGAAGAGCGCCGAACGCGAGGCGCTGGCGGCGCTGCAGCCGGACCTATTTTATTGGACGCCGCACCACGACCGGTCCCCCTTGCTCCTCCTGGCCCGGTTGCAGCACCTGCCCCCGGACGAACTATCCGAATTGCTCCAGGAGTCCTACCGGCTGGCCGGGCCGCTTCCACCCACGGTATGAGACACGGCGGAGAAGGACCCGCCTGCCCTCCGATGTGGGCACCCCTGGCTGATCCATACTCTGGCGGTATGACATCACTTGCACAGCATTCCCCTGCGGCCGGCGCCGGAAAACCGCGTCTTGCCGCCGCCGCCCAGCTCCTGAACAAGACCTACGGAACCGGTGACACCCGCGTCCATGCACTGAAGGATGTGGACGTAAGCTTCGAAACCGGTACCTTCACGGCAATCATGGGCCCCTCCGGCTCCGGAAAATCCACCTTGATGCACTGTCTGGCGGGCCTGGACTCTGCGGACTCGGGCCGTATCTGGGTAGGCGGCACCGAAATCACCGGGCTGAAGGACGCCGATCTCACCCGCCTGCGCCGCGACAGCGTGGGGTTTGTTTTCCAGTCCTTCAACCTGGTGCCCACCCTGACCGCGGAGCAGAACATTACGCTGCCGGTATCCCTGGCCAGCGGCACCGTGGACCGCGAATGGCTGGACTTCATCACGGAGACCCTGGGACTCCGGGACCGGCTCCGGCACCGCCCGCATGAGCTTTCCGGCGGACAGCAGCAGCGCGTCGCCGTCGCCCGCGCCCTGCTGACCCGCCCGCACGTGCTCTTCGGCGATGAGCCCACCGGCAACCTGGATTCCAAGTCCGGCGCCGAAGTACTCTCACTCCTCCGCCGCTCCACCAAGGAGTTCGGCCAGAGCATCATCATGGTCACCCATGACCCCGTGGCCGCTTCCTACGCGGACCGGGTGGTCCTGATGAACGACGGCGAGCTGGTCGGGGAACTGGTGCAGCCGACCCCCGAGTCCGTGCTCGCCGCCCTCACCCAGCTGGGGGCATAAGCATGCTGCAGGTAGCCCTGGCGCAGGTGCGCCTGAATGCCCGGCGGTTCATCGCCGTTTCCCTGGCGGTGCTGATTGCCGTCGGCTTCCTCACCGCAACCCTCATCATCAATTCCTCGTCCAAGGCCTCACTGACGCAGAGCGTTGGCGAGGCGTACCGGAACGCGGATCTGCTCGTTACCGGCGATATGTACAGCGCGGATGCCGCCGTATTGGATGAAGACACCGCGGCCTTGGTCCGCGACACCCCCGGCGTGGACGGCGTCTACGCCGCCCGGCAGGCCTTCGTCACCTTCGGCGAGGACCGGGACAGCAATTTCGCCCAGCTGGGCAACACCTCCGACTACGCCGACCTCTTCCCGGTGGAAGTGCTGCAGGGCACGCTGCCCATTGCGGACAACGAAGTGGCCGTGGACAAGGACACCGCGGAGCGCCACGAGCTGGCCGAGGGATCGGTACTGCCCCTGACCGCCTTTATCGATGACCCGACAGGTGAGCAGCATATGGCCGAGCTGACGGTCACGGCTTTGGTGTCCCCGTCCAAGGATCCCCGGATCATGGGGACCCCGCAGCTGTATTCAACCTCCGCCACGGTGGCGGGGTTCGCCGAGCCGGAGTCCGGTTTCAGCAGTATCCAGGTGGCATTGGCAGACGGTGCCGCGGTGGGCGACGTCCGCGCAGCGCTCCAGCAGGACGTGAGCGGTTTGGAGGGTGTGTACGTCCGCACCGCGCAGGAGCAGACGGACGAAATGGTTGCTTCCTACACCGGAGGGGAAGATATCCTCACCACGATCCTGCTGGCCTTCGCTGCCGTGGCGCTGCTGGTCTGTGCCCTGGTGGTCTCCAATACCTTCTCGGTGCTGGTGGCCCAGCGCACCCGGGAGCTCGCCCTTCTCCGATGCATTGGCGCCGCCCGTTCACAGATCCGCCGCTCCGTCATCGTGGAAGCACTGATCGTTGGCATCGTGGCCTCAGTGGCCGGAGTCCTCGCAGCCATTGCACTCATTGGCGGCATTGTCGCCTACCTGAAGAACATTCCGGAGAGCGGCTTCGCAACCCTGGCGGTCTCCCCGCTGTCCGTCATCGCCGGACTGGGCGTCGGCATCGCGCTGACCGTCCTGGCGTCGCTGGTTCCGGCACGCGCCGCCACAGCCGTTGCACCCCTTGCAGCCCTGCGTCCGGCCGACGACGTCCGCGCCGGGACTCGACGTGGACATGTCCGTCTGGGTATCGGGTTGGTGCTGCTGGCCGGCGGCGCTGCGCTGCTGGCTGCAGGCGCGGTGAAAGGCAACCTGCTCATTGCCTTGCCCGGCGGCATGCTCAGCTTCGTGGGTGTGCTGATGTGCGCCACCCTCTTTGTTCCATCCCTGGTGCGTACCGTCGGCAGGATCGCGGCGCCGTTGGGTGTGCCGGGCAAGCTGGCGGCACTCAATGCCGTCCGCAACCCCCAGCGCACCTCCGCCACCTCCTCCGCCCTGCTGATCGGCGTCACCCTGGTGACCATGATGATGACCGGCGCTGCCACCGTCCGGACCTCCCTTGACGACGTGCTGGCGGCGGAGTACCCGGTGGACGTCAGCATCGACGGTCCCACCGACGTGCCGCCTTTTACTTCCGCAGACGTCAAGGCGGCACGTGCCGTGCAGGGTGTGCAGGAAGCGGTGCTGGTCCCTACGGCCGGCATGACCGAGACGGAATACGGACCGTACGGTGTGTATGCCCTCGACCCTGCCGACGCTGCGAAGGTACTCCATGATTCAGCCCTGGCGCTGGAGGCCGGCGTCATTCTGATGCCGCAGGGAACCACGGAGGAAACCCTGACGGTTCAGGGGGCGGCCAAGAGCGTCGAGCTGAAGGTGGTGGTCTCGGACAGCCGCCAGCTGAAGCCGCTGATCAGCAGCGAGACTGCTGAAACCCTGGGCGGTATGCCGGCCGCGGCAGCGGAAGACATGTATCCCCCGCAGCCGCAGCTGTGGCTGACTGTGACGGACGGCTTGAACACCAACGAGCTGATGGACCTGCGTACCGATCTAGCCGCGGCGCTGGACGTGGACGACTACCAGGTTTCAGGTTCGGCCATTGAGCGGGGTGCTTTTGAGCAGGTCATCAATGTCCTGCTGATGGTGGTCACCGGGCTGCTGGGAGTGGCAGTGGTGATTGCCCTGGTGGGTGTGGCCAACACCCTCTCCCTGTCTGTCCTGGAACGCACCCGGGAATCCTCGTTGCTGCGCGCACTCGGCCTGACCCGCGGCCAGCTGCGCGGCATGCTCGCACTGGAAGCCGTGCTGATTGCCGGGGTGGCTGCCCTGATGGGCAGCATCCTGGGCTCGCTCTACGGCTGGCTGGGAGCGGAATCCGCACTGGGTTCCTTCACCACCGTGGCACTGTCGCTGCCCTGGCTGCAGCTGCTCGCGGTCCTGGCCGTCGCGCTCCTGGCCGGACTCGCTGCCTCGGTGCTGCCTGCCCGCCGCGCGGCACGGCTCTCCCCCGTGGCCGGGCTGGCAGCGGACTAGCTCCTCGCGGTCCGGGCGCCGATCTGCAAGGATATTGACAGGATGAATTACTAAGCAGGCTGATTTCAGCCGGCACCACTGGATGCATCCGGACGACGTGAGGAGAGCATATGCAGCAGTCCCAGACGGAACATGAATCACTGGCGGCCTACCTTGATGACCATCTGGTCGGGGCAGAGACGGGCGTCCGTCTTTTCACCGCCGCACAGCGCACCTGGGAGGGGTCGCCCTATGAGGAAACCTTCGCGCGGCTCGCGGAAGAAATTTCGGACGAACGCGACGAACTGGAATCCCTGATCCACGCGCTGGGCTATTCGCGCAGCAAGCTGAAGGCGGCTGCGGCCATGGTGGGGGCCGCGGCCGGCAAGCTGGGTCCGCTGAATCCGCTCAGCACCGGCGGCGGCGCCACAGGACAGCTGGAATTGGAGTCCCTGCAGTCACTGGTGCGGATGAAGGAATCCCTGTGGCGGACCCTGCTGGTGCTTTCGGCCAAGGACCACCGGTTCAACACGGCCCGCCTGCAGGAACTCACGGAAACCGCCCGCCGGCAGCAGGAGGATGTAGCCGGCGTGATGGAGCAGACGGCCGCGCAGCGGTTCCTCGGCTCCGCCGGATCCGCCTGACCTGCTCAGTAGAACAAAAACACCCCCGGCAATCTGCCGGGGGTGTTTTGCTGTCGCGGCCTATTCGGCCGGTTCTTCGTACTTCGGGAAGATGGGCGTCGGAGCCGGCAGCGGGGTACCCGGCACCAGCGGCGCGGCGATCGCACTGAACTGCCGGGCGGCGTCGTCGTCCTGGCCCAGGACCGTGAGCAGCTTAGCCGCGCTGCCCGGCATCACCGGCTGGATCAGGATAGCTACGATGCGCAGCACCTCCAGCGTTACGTAGAGCACGGTGTTCATGCGCTCGACGTCGGTCTTCCGCAGCACCCACGGTGCCTGATCGGCGAAGTAGGCGTTGGTGTCGCCGAGGACCTTCCACGTGGCTTCCAGCGCGCCGTGGAAATCCTGGACTTCGTACGCTTCACGGGAAATCTGCAGGAGGTTTCCGGCTGCCTCCAACAGGGCAGTGTCCTCCGGCGTGAAGACACCGGGCTGCGGTACCGCTGCTCCGCAGTTCTTGGCCACCATGGACAGGGAGCGCTGGGCGAGGTTGCCCAGGTTGTTGGCGAGGTCGGAGTTCATCCGGCCGACGACGGCGTCGTGGTTGTACGAGCCGTCCGCACCGAAGGGGACCTCGCGCAGCAGGAAGAACCGGACCGAGTCCAGGCCGTACTGCTCGGCCCACTGCTTCGGTGCCACCACGTTGCCCAGCGACTTGGACATCTTGACGCCCTTGTTGTGCAGGAAGCCGTGGATCATGATCCGCTTCGGCAGTTCCAGCTTCGCGGACATCAGGAATGCCGGCCAGAAAATGGCGTGGAAGCGGGAAATGTCCTTACCGATCACGTGCACATCGGCGGGCCAGTACTTCTTGAAGGCTTCACTTTCGGTATCCGGGAAGCCGACGCCGGTGAGGTAGTTGGTCAGCGCGTCCACCCAGACGTACATCACATGGTCCGGGTTGCCCGGCACCGGGACGCCCCAGTCGAAGGTGGTGCGGGAAATGGAGAGGTCTTCCAGGCCGCCCTTGACGAAGCTGATGACCTCGTTGAACCTCGAGCGCGGGGCCGCGAAGTCCGGCTGCGCCTCGTACAGGGCCAGCAGCTTGTCCTGGTAGGCGGAGAGGCGGAAGAAGTAGCTTTCCTCTTCCGTCCAGGTCACCTCGGTGTCGGTTTCCTTGGAGTAACGGACGCCGTCCTCGCGGACTTCGGTCTCGTCCTCGGTGTAGTACGCCTCATCCCGGACGGAGTACCAGCCGGAGTACTTGGAGAGGTAGATGTCCCCGTTGTCCTCCATCCGCTTCCAGATGGCCTGGGCGGCGGCGTAGTGGTCCGCGTCGGTGGTACGGATGAACCGGTCATAGGAGGTTCCCATGTCCGCTTCCATCTGCTTGAAGGCGGCGGAGTTGCGGTCCGCAAGTTCCTTGGCGGTAACGCCTTCCTTGTCCGCGGACTGCTGCATCTTCAGGCCGTGCTCGTCCGTGCCCGTCATAAAGAACACGTCGTAGCCGTCCAGGCGCTTGAAGCGGGCCATGGCGTCCGTGGCGATGTGTTCGTAGGCGTGCCCGATGTGGGGTTCGCCGTTGGGGTAGGAGATGGCCGTGGTGATGTAGAACGGGGTCTTGGAATCGGAAGAAGTCACATAAGAAAATTACCCTGTTTTACCCGCCGGTGTCGCTTTGGGGCAGTCCGGGTCCGAAAGCGAGAAGGCCGGCCCCCTCAGGGGACCGGCCTTCCGGCGGTACTGTCCTGCCCTGCGGACAGCGGCTGTGCTGCTAGTCCTGCAGGTCAACCTCGCGGGCCACGCTGGCGCCGATTTCGAGCTTCAGCGCTTCCAGCACGTCCTGCGGTACCGAGGAATCCACGGTCAGCAGCGACAGGGCCTGGCCGCCCTCAGAGTTGCGGGCCACCTGCATGCCGGCAATGTTGATGTTCTTTTCACCAAGGACCCGGCCCAGGGCGCCGATGACGCCGGGACGGTCCTGGTAGAGCAGCACCACCAGGTGCTCGCTGATGGGGATTTCGAGGTCGTACCCGTTTACGCCCACGAGCTTCTGGATCTGCTTGGGGCCCGTAAGGGTGCCGGCCACTTCCAGCCGGGTGCCGTCCGACAGGGCGCCGCGGATGGTCAGCAGGTTGCGGTAGTCGTCCACGTCCGGGGTGGTCAGCAGCCGGACCTCGATGCCGCGCTGTTCGGCGAGGACCGGAGCATTCACGTAGGAAACCTGCTCGGACACGATGTCCGTGAAGATGCCCTTCAGCGCCGCCAGCTCCAGTGCCTTCACGTCGAGGGCGGCGATTTCTCCGGCTACCTCGATGTCGATGGCGGTCACGGAATCGGAGGCCAGGGCGGTGAAGATCCGGCCCAGCTTTTCGATCAGCGGGATGCCCGGCCGGACGTCCTCGGCAATGACCCCGCCGGCCACGTTCACGGCGTCGGGCACCAGTTCCCCGGCCAGCGCCAGGCGGACGGACTTCGCCACCGAGATGCCGGCCTTTTCCTGCGCTTCGGCGGTGGAGGCGCCCAGGTGCGGGGTGACCACCACGTTGTCCAGCGCGAAGAAGGGCAGGTCGGTGCTGGGTTCCTTGACGAACACATCGACGCCGGCGCCGGCGATCTTTCCTGCCTGCAGCGCCTCAAACAGGGCTGCTTCGTCCACGAGTCCGCCGCGGGCCACGTTCACCACGTAAGCGGTGTCCTTCATCTTCTCGAACGCCTCGGCGCCGAGCATGCCCAGGGTTTCGGGGGTCTTGGGCATGTGGATGGTGACGAAGTCGGACTCGGCGAGCAGCTCGTCGAGGGACACCAGCCGGACATTCAGCTGGGCGGCGCGGGCGGACGTGACGTACGGGTCATAGGCGAGGATCTCGGTGCCGAAACCCTGCATCCGGGCGGCCACCAGTGCGCCGATGCGGCCCAGTCCGATGATGCCGATCTTCTTTTCGAACAGTTCGGTTCCGCTGTACTTGGAGCGCTTCCATTCGCCGTTCTTCAGGGCGGCGCTGGCCTGCGGGATGTTCCGGGCCAGGGACACGATGTGCCCCACCGTAAGTTCCGCCGCAGAAATGATGTTCGACGTCGGCGCGTTGACCACCATCACGCCGGCCTGCGTGGCCGCCTTGATATCCACGTTGTCCAGGCCCACGCCCGCCCGGGCAATAACCTTGAGGTTCTTGGCGGCGGCGATCGCCTCGGCGTCCACCTGCGTGGCGGACCGCACGAGGATGGCGTCGACGTCGGCAATCGCGGACAGGAGCTGGGATCGGTCGGCGCCGTCGGTGGTCCGGATATCGAAATCGGGGCCCAGGGCCTCGACGGTGGCGGGCGAGAGTTCCTCCGCAAGGAGTACGACTGGTTTGGTGGCAGACACCGATGACCTCTTTACACTTGGAAGATTTCTTTGCATTGGGAGATTGTGTTGGGGGTTTTCACGCAGGAGGCCGGACCCGTGGGGCCCGGCCTCCTTGCCGATCAGGCTTGCTTTTCGAGCTTAGCGCGCAGGACTAGCGGGCGACCGAGCCCTCGGTGTAATCGTCGTCGTTCTTGATCCAGGAGAAGAGCTTGCGCAGTTCGCGGCCGGTGGATTCGATGGGGTGGTCCTCGCCCTTCTTGCGCAGTGCCTTGAACTCGGGGGCGCCGGCGTCCTGGTCATCGATGAAGCGCTTGGCGAAGGCACCGTTCTGGATGTCCGCCAGGACGGCCTTCATGTTTTCCTTCACGTGCTCGTCGATGACGCGCGGGCCGGAGACGTAGTCGCCGTATTCGGCGGTGTCCGAGACGCTCCAGCGCTGCTTGGCAATGCCGCCTTCGACCATCAGGTCCACGATCAGCTTCAGTTCGTGCAGCACCTCGAAGTACGCGACCTCCGGCTGGTAGCCGGCCTCGGTCAGGGTTTCGAAGCCGTACTGGATCAACTGCGACGCACCGCCGCAGAGCACTGCCTGCTCGCCGAAGAGGTCCGTTTCCGTTTCTTCGGTGAAGGTGGTTTCGATGACACCGGCGCGGGTGCCGCCGATGGCCTTGGCATAGGACAGGGCCAGTTCCTTGGCGGTTCCGGAGGGGTTCTGCTCGACGGCGATCAGGTCCGGGACGCCGCGGCCGGCTTCGAATTCGCGGCGCACAATGTGGCCCGGGCCCTTGGGTGCCACGAGCGCGACGTCGACGTCGGCCGGCGGCTGGATGTAGCCGTAGCGGATGTTGAAGCCGTGGCCGAAGAACAGGGCGTCGCCGGCCTGCAGGTTCGGGGCGATTTCCTCTGAGTAGACGAAACGCTGCACCTGGTCAGGCGTCAGCACCATGATCAGGTCCGCTTCGGCGACGGCGTCCGCCACGTTCAGCACCCGCAGGCCCTCGGCCTCGGCCTTGGCACGCGAGGCGGAACCTTCCTTGAGCCCCACGCGGACGTCCACGCCGGAGTCGCGCAGGCTGAGGGCGTGGGCGTGGCCCTGGCTTCCGTAGCCGATGACGGCGACGGTACGGCCCTGGATGATCGACAGGTCAGCGTCGTCGTCGTAATACATGTCAGTCACTTTGGTTATCTCCTACTGGTTTCTAAGGACAAGGGTCTGTGGTGGAACTCAGGCGCTGCGCAGCGCGCGGTCGCTCATGGATTTTGATCCGCGGGCAACGGCCAGGGTTCCGGATTGGACTATTTCGCGGATGCCGAAGGGCTCAAGCACCGAGAGCAGTGCGTTGAGCTTGTCGGCGGTGCCTGTTGCCTCGACGATGAGCGAGTCGGTGGAGACATCCACTATCGAGGCGCGGAACAGCTCGGCTGCCTGGGTTACCTGCAGCCGGGTTGCGGCATCCGCGCGGACCTTGACCAGGATGTGGTCCCGCTGCACGGAAGAATCTGGAACCAGCTCGACAATCTTGATGACGTTGATGAGCTTGTTCAGCTGTTTGGTGACCTGCTCGAGCAGGTCGCCCTCGGCGTCGACCACCACGGTGATGCGGGACATGCCCGGCACCTCCGAAGGGCCCACGGCGAGCGAATTGATGTTGAATGCCCGGCGGGCGAACAACGAGGCGACCCGGGTCAGCACGCCGGGAACATCTTCTACCAGCACGGAAAGGGTGTGGCGGGCCATGTCCTAGTCCTCCTCTTCCCAGGTGGGAGTCATGTTGCGGGCAATCTGGATCAGGTCATTGCTGACGCCGGTGGGAACCATCGGCCACACCATGGAGTCCCGGCTGACCACGAAGTCGATCACGACGGGTCGGTCGTTGATCTCCAGCGCCTGCGCGATGGTCGCGTCGATATCCTCGTCGCGTTCGCAGCGCAGGCCCACGCAGCCGTACGCCTCGGCCAGCTTGACGAAGTCCGGGATCCGCACGGTGTCGTGCCCGGTGTTCAGGTCCGTGTTGGAGTAGCGGGACTCGTAGAAGAGGGTCTGCCACTGCCGGACCATGCCCAGCGAGGAGTTGTTGATGATGGCGACCTTGATCGGGATGTTGTTGATCAGGCAGGTGGCCAGTTCCTGGTTGGTCATCTGGAAGCAGCCGTCGCCGTCGATGGCCCAGACCACCCGGTCCGGTGCACCCACCTTCGCGCCCATGGCCGCGGGCACCGAATAGCCCATGGTGCCCAGTCCGCCGGAGTTCAGCCATGCCCGGGGGCGCTCGTACTTGATGAACTGCGCGGACCACATCTGGTGCTGGCCCACGCCGGCCACATAGACGCCTTCGGGGCCGGTCATCGCACCGATGCGTTCGATGACTTTCTGCGGGGCAATCAGTCCGTCTTCGGGTGTGGTGTAACCGATCGGGTAGGTTTCACGCAGCCGGTTCAGCACGGCCCACCAGGCCGAGATGTCCGGTTTCGCGGTTTCGAACTGTCCGCGCACGGCGTCGGCCAGTTCGGGGATGATTTCCTTCACCGAGCCGACAATCGGCACATCCGCCGGCCGGTTCTTGGAGATTTCCGCCGGGTCGATGTCCGCGTGGATAACCTTGGCGCCGGGTGCGAAGGAGCTCAGCACCCCAGTGACCCGGTCGTCGAAGCGGGCGCCGAGGGTGATCAGCAGGTCCGACTGCTGCAGGGCGGTCACGGCCGAAACCGAACCGTGCATCCCGGGCATGCCGACGTGAAGTTCGTGCGAATCGGGGAACACGCCGCGGGCCATCAAGGTGGTGACCACCGGGGCGCCCACCAGTTCAGCCAGTTCGAGCAGCTCCGCCGAGGCGTTGGCCTTGAGCACACCGCCGCCCACGTAGAACACGGGACGCTGCGAGGCGGCAATCAGGCGGGCGGCCTCGCGCACCTGCTTGGAGTGTCCGCGGACCACGGTGCGGTAGCCCTGCAGATCGATCTTCGGCGGCCAGGAGAAGGTTGTCTTCGCCTGCTGCGCGTCCTTGGCAATGTCCACAAGGACCGGACCGGGACGGCCCGACGTCGCAATATGGAAGGCCTCGGCCAGCACGCGGGGAATATCGGCCGCATCCGTCACCAGGTAGGAGTGCTTCGTGATGGGCATGGTGATGCCCACGATGTCTGCTTCCTGGAAGGCGTCGGAACCGATGAACGCGCTGGAGACCTGGCCGGTGATGGCGACCATCGGGACCGAGTCCATGTGCGCGTCGGCAATGGCGGTGACAAGGTTAGTGGCTCCGGGGCCGGACGTCACGATGCAGACGCCGGCGCGTCCGGTCACCATGGCGTAGCCCTCGGCCGCGTGGCCGGCGCCCTGTTCATGCCGGACCAGGATGTGCCGGATCTTCGTGGAATCCATGAGCGGGTCATAGGTGGGCAGGATGGCGCCGCCGGGCAGTCCGAAGACTTCGTCGACGCCGAGTTCCTCGAGCGAACGGACGATGGCCTGGGAGCCGGTCATCTCGGTGGGCGGAACAGTGTTGTTAGGCCCCTGGATACGCTCATCCGCGGCTTCCGGATGCGCAGACACGGAACTGGCTACGTCTTTGGTCTTGGCTGCCGCAGCGCGTGCAGCGGCATTTGCCTTTGAGGCCATCAGCGAAGGGCTGATTGGCGATCCCTTACTCATCGGAACTTCCTTTGCGGATGCTAATCCATGGTCAATGCGGTCAAGCGACGGCCGGCCCGGGTGGTGCCCGGTACGGCTTCTGTGTTCAGCGAAGCCAAAACTGACGATGCCAATAAAAAAACCCCTCGTGCCTGTGGGCTCCGTAGGGGTTCGCGCGTGACGTCTTAGACAAGTCGGGCTGTTACGCCACGCGCTTGATAAGGACGACGGGTACGATCTGCATACCGTTCAGTCTTGCGTTCCCCTACGGGGGTGTCAATCATATGAGACGTCCGTCTCACTATCTGGACGTCCAAGGTGTGGATGCCCCGCCCACTACAGGCGGCAGGGCTTAATAAGGCTGCAAAGGCCTGAGGGGCCCCAGCGTCAGGCGCTCCAGCGCCTGACGCTGGGGAAGGGTTTCACCCGCAGTAGGCCCCCGTGGACGCGGAGTTCACCATCTTGGCGTACTTGGCCAGCACACCCTTGGTGAACTTGCCCGGCAGCGGCTGCCAGCCAACCTTGCGGGCTTCGAGCTCGTCCGGGTCCACCAGCAGGTCGAAGCTGCGGGCGGCAATGTCCACTCGGATCCGGTCGCCGTCCTTCACGAAGGCGATTGGGCCGCCGTCGACCGCTTCGGGTGCCACATGCCCGATGCACAGGCCCGTGGTGCCGCCGGAGAAGCGGCCGTCGGTCAGCAGCAGGACGTCCTTGCCCAGGCCTGCACCCTTGATGGCGCCGGTGATGGCGAGCATCTCGCGCATGCCCGGTCCGCCCTTGGGGCCCTCGTAGCGGATGACGACGACGTCGCCGGCAGAGATTTCTCCGGCGTCCAGTGCGTCGAGGGCACCCTGTTCACGCTCGAAGACCCGTGCGGTGCCTTCGAACACGTCGGCGTCGAACCCTGCACTCTTGACCACGGCGCCTTCCGGAGCCATGGAACCCTTCAGGACGGTGATGCCGCCGGTCTTGTGGATGGGGTTGTCCATGGCACGCAGGACCTTCCCGTCCGGATCCGGCGGGTTGATGGCCGCGAGGTTCTCCGCGACGGTCTTGCCCGTGACCGTGAGGCAGTCGCCGTGGATCAGGCCGGCGTCGAGCAGTGCCTTCATGATCACGGGCACGCCGCCGATCTTGTCGACGTCGAACATAACGTACCGGCCGAACGGCTTCAGGTCGCCCAGGTGCGGAATGGTGTCGCCGATGCGGTTGAAGTCTTCGAGGGTGAGGTCCACTTCCGCTTCGCGGGCGATGGCCAGCAGGTGCAGCACGGCGTTGGTGGAGCCGCCGAAGGCCATGGTGACGGCGATGGCGTTTTCGAAGGCCTTCTTGGTCATGATGTCGCGGGCGGTGATGCCCTTGCGCAGCAGGTTGACCACTGCTTCGCCGGACTTGCGGGCAAACTCGTCGCGTCGCCGGTCCGCGGAGGGCGGCGCGGCCGAGCCGGGAAGGGACATGCCCAGCGCCTCGCCGATGCAGGCCATGGTGTTGGCGGTGTACATCCCGCCGCAGGCACCTTCTCCAGGACAGATGGCCCGCTCAATCGAGTCAAGGTCCTTCAGGCTCATCTTGCCTGCGGCGCAGGCACCCACTGCTTCAAAGGCGTCGATCAGGGTGACTTCCCGCTCGCTGCCGTCCTCCATCTTGGCGAAGCCGGGCATGATCGAGCCGGCATAGAGGAAGACGCTGGAAAGGTCCAGGCGTGCTGCTGCCATCAGCATGCCGGGCAGGGACTTGTCGCAGCCGGCAAGCAGCACGGAGCCGTCCAGGCGTTCGGCCATCATCACCGTTTCCACCGAGTCCGCTATGACCTCGCGGGACACCAGGGAGAAGTGCATGCCTTCGTGGCCCATCGAAATACCGTCCGAGACGGAAATGGTGCCGAACTGCATGGGGAAGCCGCCGCCTGCGTGGATGCCTTCTTTGGCACCGGTGGCGAGGCGGTTCAGGGAAAGGTTGCAGGGAGTGATCTCGTTCCAGGAACTGGCGACGCCGATCTGCGGCTTGGCGAAGTCGTCGTCGCCCATGCCTATGGCACGGAACATACCGCGGGCAGGTGCCGCGTGTATCCCGTCCGTAACGACTCGGCTGCGGGGTTTGATGTCCGGTGTGTTGTCCACGCTCATGGGTAGATCGTAGGACTTAAGCCTGCCGGGGTGGTCTCTGTGACGGACATTGGCAACTGTTGTTACGGCCTGTGAACAGCAGATGAAGATCTGAGGCCGGGCCCGTACGGGCTTCACGAATAGGGGGACGGTGTTCATAGACTGGGGGTATGACATCGGATACAGGGTCCACGGATCCGGGCGTACATACTGCAGACACGGACACTGCAGACCCAGAAACTCCCGCCAGTGACCAGCTGAAGCGAGTGCTGCGCCGCGTCTTCGAATCCCAGATTCCCAATTACGGTGACTACAACCTGGTGTTGGCCACGCCGGGGCTCGACGGTGAAACGGGTTTTTATGTGCTGGGCTACCGGTGGCGTCCGGCGGAGGTTGTGTTCGCTCCCTTCGACGTCGATACCCTCGCCGGGTTGGAAGTGCCCACTTCGGTAAACACCACCAATCTGAGCCACACCGACGAGCTGGACACGGACGCGTACGAGGTGGGCACGAGCACCGGGCGCGTCTTCCAGTTTGCCGTGGAAGCGCAGGCTGCACTGCCGGCCACGGCTTCCGCGGGCGAGCGCCTGCTGGAGCAGTCCGCCGACTGGGAAGATTTCCGTTCCTTCGTGGAGTCGTACCTGGAACTGGCCTGACGCAGGTTCGCCTACCCCCACGGGCCGGGGCGGACGAGGTTCAGCGGTTCTTTTCCTGCTGCCAGCCGCTGCACCTGCTCACGCAGCAGGGCCTTGATCCGGGGCTCGAACGCCGCAGTGTTTCCGCCCCAGTGAGGGGTGATGATTGCCCCGGGCGCCCGGCGCAGCGGATGCTCCGCCGGCAGGGGTTCCGGGTCGAAGACGTCGAGAGCGGCCCGCAGCCGTCCGGACACCACTTCCTTGGTGAGGGCCTCGCTGTCCACCACGGCACCGCGGGCAACATTGACTACCAGCGCCCCGTCCGGCAGGGCGGCGAGCACGCGGGCATCAATGAGGTGGCGGGTCTGCGCGTTCAGCGGCGTGATGACCACCAGGATCTCGGCCCGGGCCGCCAGTTCTGCCAGCTCGTCCGTACCGTGCACGGCGCCGTCGTCATCCGTCCGGGCGGTGCTGCCCACCCGGGTGAGTTCGACGTCGAACGGGTGCAGCCGTGCGGCAATCTCCCGGCCGATTCCGCCGACCCCCACGAGGAGCACGCGGCGGTCCGCCAACCCCGGATACCGGATCGATTCCCACCGGCCCTCATGCTGGGCGCTCAGTGCGGTGTCGATCCCCCGCTGCGCGGACAGGATCAGGGTAAGGGCCATCTCGGCCGTCGCGGCAGCATGGACGCCGGCGGCGCTGGCAATGGCCGTCCCCTCACCGACCAGCTCGGGCAATCCGTCGTAGCCCGTCGACTGCGCCTGCAGGAGCAGCAGGTTCGGCACCCGGTTCAGTGCGTCTCCGTAGTCGGATCCGTTGGCGTAGGGAAGCACCACCGCATCGATCTCTGCGCACTCCACCCCCTCGGGCTCACCGACCAGGTCCCAGACGGCGGCCTTCATACCGTCGGGCAGGGGCTGCAGGGATTCGAGAAGTTCGGGCGTGGGCACGGTCAGGGTGCGCACCGGGACATTGCGGGATTCAGTGTCGGCCATGCCAGCCAGCGTAACGGGTGTCACTGCGGGAGCGGGACGGTGGCCGGGGCCGCCGGCTATGGACAGCGGCAGGTGCCGGCCGTAACGTGAAAAACGTGCCTTCCGCCGATTAAAGGAGGCCGTCGTGGCCCGGAAATCTTTTCTCTTCACAGCCCTAGGGGTTGCGTCCGTCGCGGCTGTCTGGGCCGCCCGGACGGTGGAGCGGATGCTGGTCCACGGTGCGGTGCGGACCGCGGCGGGGATCGACACCGCCGGCGTGCCGGACCCGGACCTGCCGGTTACTCCGGTCCCCGGCGATGCCGTTACGACAGTGACCACCGGGGACCCGGCGTCGAACCTGCCCGCCCGGACGTGGGTGGTGGACAGCAGCGGCGCCTGGGACGGGAATCCAGGCGAATTGGTGGTCCTCCCCCATCCAGGCGGGACGCCGGAACGGAACGCAACGTGAGAAGGGGCACAAAAGCCGCCGGGATTTCATTCTCCGGCGGAACTGCTGGTAGTGTTTCATGTCGTTGCTGATGCCGACTGCGGAAGAAAAGCCGCCGGTTTCCATCACCTCGAATACGCACCTCTAGCTCAATTGGCAGAGCAATTGACTCTTAATCAATGGGTTCCGGGTTCAAGTCCCGGGGGGTGCACCAACTACCCCGTCCGATCAGGCTCTTCGCCTGGCCGGGCGGGGTTTTTTGTTGCCCTGGGCGGGGATGCACACTGCATTCCTCGAGGCCCGACGGCAACATTCGCTCGGGCGAGCGAACGTGGACATGGACGCCTCTACTAGTGCTTACGAATGAGTGCAACACCATCTCAGGAAAGCTGGCTGCTAGGCGAGCGAGACGCAGAGTCCCATAACCTCCTCAACGACATCCGGCACTGTACGTGCCTGGCCGTTGTCGTAACCTTGAACACGGGTGAACGGCTGTTCCCGGAGTTCGCAAAGTGCAGCTTGGAGAGGACGCTCTACGAGACTTGTTGAGCTTGCGCGATTGTCCATGATCTCTAAAACGGGAATGCTGCGCTCCGCGAAGACAGAATTATGCAAACTAGATCCGGAAAAAGCGACTAAGCACGAAGACGAATTAATAAGTGCAATTTGCTCACGGACACCAAGGTCCCATCCTTCTACAACCCTGAACCCCCGCTCGGCAAGTGCGGCCTCAATGGCCTCTTCATATGGATGCGCACGCCTGTGCCCACGTGTTCGGGCCAGGAAAGTGGGGATTCTAGGCCGAGGATCGCTTAGTGTGCTTCGTCCGATCATCAAGTCGTAAACAGCATTCATCTCGGCCGGAATCGAAGCACCGCGGTGAAGAAGGTCATCGAATCGCACCAGGCGCTCAGGAACATGCACTTTTCCAAAGACGGCAGTGCCCACCGTCATAATTAGCGGGCGATCGCCCCACCCCGCCAACGCCATAGTTTCCCGAATGCGCGGGAGAGCCGACACCCACAGACGGCCCCATGGAACCATAACCAACGGAACTTCCTGAGGAACCTCCGTGCTTGCCCATGCGGAACTTATTGTTTCCGTTATCGTGTGCCCCCAACCAGCAAATATGTGACCCCCGAATATGGCTTCATCAATATATGTGTCATAACCAGGGTGATTGTAATGCCCAACTACGGCAGACGGACGAGGGACGGATGCCGGATCGCCAGGTATATGGGAATCCGTACGATCTACTGCGCGGACGGATTCAACAAGAAGGCGCCCCTTGGAATCATAGAGAGCCCCGTTGGCTGAAGCATTCTCATCATCTAGAACGTTAGCGGTAAGCAAGGCCGAATCATATGTACTTATTGAAGGCATGGTTTCGAGTTTACCGTATCTCTTGCTTGACCCAATCCGTTACCGTCAAAAGGCTGTCGCGAAGCGACTTTGCCTGGGGCTGCAAGACCGTGCATACCACAACTACTTCAGACGACGGCCAGGGCGCGAATGCTTAGGCGTGCTTTAAGGCGCTATGGATTGAGGCTAATATCGCCCTTCCAGCTAACAGTTCAAAATCTTTCTTATAGTGATTATCATCTGCCAAAGCGACCTCTTGCCCGTATTCCTCTATTAACGCCCGGGTAGAGTGAAACGGTATATCGTGGCTGCTCTTGAGTGCTGCCAAGAGGTCCGTGATGGCCGGTCGGCCTGGGATGGGTCCACCAGAATCAGTGAGAGAATAAATGTGGTCGACGGTCAACATAGGCACCCCGACGAAGTCCTTGATTGCTAAGAGGTCCGAGGTAACTTCACTTACATCCGACTTATCGGCTGTAAGGTCCATCAACGGGGCAATTCCCGCTGGCCAGAAGACTTGTCTTCCTGCGAGCACGTCACTGGTTGAGACGCCCGCGCGATGTGCGTATCCCCATACATTCTGAAAGTTCAAACGCACACCCTGCATTTGTAATTTTTTGAATGTTGAAATCTCAACAACGACGATATCTGCAGACTTGAGTGATTCAGGCGCTGAAAGGTCATTCGGTAGATCTGCCGTAGTTTCACAAGCCAGATGGCGGAGATTAGATGGAATGTCGAATTCACCCGTCAGAGTCTTAAGATACTGGATTGCTTCACCGGAGCTGTGTGTAAACCACCAATTAGGGGTTTTCCCATAGTGCAGCAGATTAATCAGACCCAGTGAGTCCATATGCTTTAGCGGACGAAATAGTCGGCATGTCCCAATACATAGGACGTTTGGGGGGGCGGAATCCATCCATCGAGAATAACAGTCTCCTCACCTTGATCGCGAATTGAGGCACACAGTTTCACCAAAACGTTGCGGCTCAGTTTTTGGTTAGCGGCACATGGGAAGGGATCGCCGTGTAGGCCCAAGGGTGCTGGCAAAATTCTCCCGCCTCGATGCTGTGCCCTCACGCAGTGGGGATGGTGCCGCGAAATTTTGGTTGGATCATCACCCGCGCCTTGCTAGTTCGCAGACAACGATTTGCCGATCCTGGCCCACGAGATCGAGCCGCGTGTTCAACGGGACTGAGGCGTCTTCGGGTGTTAGACGTGCTCGGAGCAACGTGATCGTCATTAAGTCTGCAAGGGTGGCGTCCGTGTTTGTTACCCCGTTCAGCCTCGGGCTACTGCAATCGATTACGCACTGCAGCCGTGGACGTGGTAATGTTTCATGTCGTTGCGGAGAACGAACCGCGCCTCACGGCGAAGGTCTTCCTTCCAACAAAGTGCGCACCTCTAGCTCAATTGGCAGAGCAATTGACTCTTAATCAATGGGTTCCGGGTTCAAGTCCCGGGGGGTGCACCAACGAAAACCCCGTCCGACCAGGCACTGTGCCGGGTCGGGCGGGGTTTTTCTTTTTGCCTTCGGGGATCTCCAACCTGCCCGCGCACCGTCAATGTCGACGAACAGCCGTTACGGATCGTCAACAATATTGGTACCGTGCGGCCAGTGGCAGCGTTGCCACGGTCTTGGGGGAGGCCTCTACGTCAAAGGAGACCTGATGCGCCGATCCGGATCCACCACTCACTCGCTTTTCCTTTCCCCGCAGCATCCTCACTCCGAACGTACGAAGCGGAGGCAGGGGCTTTCCGCCTTCCTATGCTTCCTGGCCGTGCTTGCGGTGTCCCTCTCCCCCGTGCCGGGAGCCGCAGCTGACCACCGCAGGCCCGCACCGCCCCCAGCCGTCACGGAGGAGGGGCTCCGGGTGCTGCCGGCGGTCGCGCCCGTTATGTCCTGCGGCGACGTCACCGGACTGGACCTGCGCCGTGCGGCCAGAGCAGAAGTCACCATCACCTCCGCCGTCGTCGTCAGCGAAAACACGCCGAACCCCTACTGCGAGGTGCGCGGCACCATCGCGCCGGCCAACACGATAGTGGTCCGGCTGCCGCTGGAGGGATGGACCCAGCGGTATCTGCAGACCGGCTGCGGCGGTCTCTGCGGCAACGCCAGCATCAACTACGGCCAGGCGGCGGATTGCCCGGTGGTGGAGGACGGCACAGTTGCCAGCGCCACAACCGACATGGGACACCAGGGGCAGAACGACGGGTCCTGGGCGGCAGACAATCCGCAGGCCCAGATCGACTTCGCCTACCGCGGCGTACACGTCACAGCCCTGACGGCGAAGGCGCTGATCACGAAGTTCTACGGCCGCTCCCCCGCCTACTCCTATTTCACGGGCTGCTCCGACGGCGGCCGGGAGGCACTGATGGAGGCGCAGCGCTTCCCGGACGACTTCGACGGGATTGCAGCCGGCGCCCCGGCGAACAACATGGCCGTGCAGAACACCTACCACCACGCCTGGAATGTTCTCGCCAACAAGGACGCCGACGGCAACGACATCCTGCTCGCCGGGAAACTGCCGTTGATCCACAACGCGGTCCTGGCGGCCTGCGATACGTTGGACGGCCTGGCCGACGGCGTCCTCGATGACCCGCGCGCCTGCGGCTTCGACCCGGCGTCGCTCATCTGCGCAGCCGGACAGGATCCCGCAGCCTGCCTGTCCGCCGCCGAGGCCGAGGTGGTCCGGAAGCTGCATAACGGCGCCGTTGACGATCAGGGCAGGCGGCTGGAACCGGAAATCTCGCACGAGTGGGGCTCGGAACTGGCGTGGACGCTCTTTGTTCCCGAGGCCCAGGGCGATCCGGTGTCCAGTGAACAATTCGCCTTGTCCTACCTGCGCTATCTGGCCGATCCGAACAACCCCCGGCCGGACTTCGAGCTGACCGATCTCGAATTCACCAAGCAGGCCTTCTGGGAAACCATGCAGTCCTCCGGCTACATGTCCGCCATGGATCCGGACCTCGGAGCGTTCAAGCGGAGCGGCGGCAAACTGCTGCTGTGGCACGGCTGGAATGACCACCATATTTCTCCGCAGTCCACTTTGGCCTATTACGACGCCGTCCGCGGCACCATGGGAAAACACGCCGTCAACGACTTCGCGAGGCTCTTTATGTTCCCCGGCGTCGAACACTGCAGCGGCGGCGAGGGGCCGGACAGCTTTGACGTCCTCACCCCTGTGATGGCCTGGGTGGAAAGCGGCCGGGCGCCGGCGTCGATTATCGCTTCGAAAATGGAAACTGCCGACGACGGTGCCGAGACGGTTTCGCGCACCCGGCCCGTCTACCCGTATCCCGCCGTGGCCCGCTATGACGGTTCGGGCAGTACCGACGACGCCGCGAACTTCGCTTCATACACGCCGAAACGGGAGATCGGGCCGGACTACAAGTGGCTGGGGTCCCGGCTGTATTCGTCGGACTACCAGACGTGGTGCCGCGCCGAGGGAACGGAACTCGTCTGCGGACAGCACCGCGGCGGCCGCAACTGGCTTTCCCGGGAAGCCGGCAGGCACTAGCGGCCAGCGCTCCGGCTCCTGCAGCTACGCCGCCGCACTCCAGAGATAAGGCGTTGTGGAGGACACCTTCAGGAAGCCGGAGCGCTCCAGGATCGGGCGGGAGTATTCGGTGGAATCGCTGTGGATCAGTGCCTTGCCCGCTGCCAGCGCGGAGCGGGCGCGGGCTGCCGTGAGGGCGCGGTAGATGCCCAGACCCCGCCAGGGCGCCAGCGTTGCACCGCCCCAGATGCCTGCGAAGTCCGTGCCCGGAACCGGCTCCAGCCGGCCGGCGCTGATGATGGTGCCGCCGCTTTCCGCCACCCAGAGTTCCATCCCGTCGCCGCGGGACAACCGCCGCAGGAGGGAGTCCGCCGTCGCTATGGAGACCGGATCGCCGAATACCCCGTCCGCCATGGCACTCATGGCGCGGACATCTTCCTCTTCCGTAACGCGGCGGAGGGCAACCCCTTCGGGCAGCGGGACATCAACCGCCAGGTCCGCCGCGCGCCCGAGCATGATGGATTCGGGTTCCTCCGGTTCGAAGCCGTGGTGCAGCAGCGCGTCGTGAAGTCCGGGAGCCCGGTCGTGGCCCCGGGTTTTCCACTCCACTTTCCGGATCTGCGGGTCGCTCCGGTAGTGCGTGAGGGCACCGGCCACCCAGCCGGCAATGGTCGCGGCGTCCGCCCCGTCCAGGTCGGCATACGTGATGAAGCCCCGGCCGCCGTCGAACGTCACCAGGCGCAGCGGCCCCAGCCGTTCGACGGCGGCTGCACCGGGAGTTTCCGCGTCGGTGCGCAGCTGCCGGTCGTAGGCGGCAAGGAGCTCTATGGTTGTGGTCATGGGTCCAAACCCTACCGGTGCACTGGACCTGAGGGCTTAGTTTCCCTTGACGTTCACGATCTGCCGAAGCACATGCTTCACCGTGACCAGATCCTTCGCGTCCGCCATCACGGCGTCGATGTCCTTGTACGCCGCCGGGATCTCGTCAATGAAAGCGGGGGTGTCACGGAATTCGATCCCCTTCATAGCCTTCCGCAGCTGCTCCTGGCTGAACGTCTTGCGCGC
Organism: Arthrobacter sp. zg-Y179; assembly: GCF_020907345.1. Taxonomy (NCBI): domain Bacteria; kingdom Bacillati; phylum Actinomycetota; class Actinomycetes; order Micrococcales; family Micrococcaceae; genus Arthrobacter; species Arthrobacter sp. zg-Y179. Next base: position 27,043 of record NZ_JAJJOB010000001.1, read on the forward strand.
CCTGGTCCTGGAATACTCCCGCCCTGCGCCGTGCGGTGCGGAGTTCAGCGACGGCGCGTAGCCCTTGCCTTCCACCACGTACGACGCCGTGCCCATGGATCCCGGGATCAGTCCCGGACGCCCCGGCGACGCGTCGATGGCCCCCTTCCGCGTGAGCCAGACGTCCCTGCCGTAGTGGTGCTCAACCTCGGTGTAGTTGTGGTGGCAGTTGATCCGTTCCCGCTCCTGCACGGCCTCCCCCGTCCAGGCACTGAAACATCCCACAACCCGGTCCATCATTTCCCCGCGGTTGAGCAGGGCGAATTTCTGCGCCCACATCAGTTCGGCAATGTACCGGTCGAATTCCTCTGTCCCCTCTTCCAGGTACGCCAGGTCGCGGTCCGGCAGGTCGATGGACCGCTTCCCGCAGTAGTTCTGCGCTGCCCAGATGTGCTGCTGGGCGATCTTGTTCCCGACCCCGCGCGAGCCTGAATGCAGGAACAGCCAGACGGCGTCCTCTTCGTCCAGCGACACTTCGATGAAGTGGTTCCCCGAGCCCAGCGTGCCCAGCTGGAGGCGCCAGCCCTTGAGGTAGGAGGCGGGGTCAAAGCCGGCGGCAGCGGCGTCGTCGGCCAGTTCCTCCACCCGTGAACGCGCCGAGTCCGTGAGGCTGCGGTTGTTGTTGCCGGCCGAAAGCGGAATGGCATGTTCTATCGCTTCGCGGAGGATCCGGCGGTTCAGCCCGGCAATATCCGGGGCAAAGTGCTGGGTGCGGACGGCGATCATGCCGCAGCCGATATCGACGCCCACTGCCGCGGGGATGATTGCCCCCAGCGTGGGGATCACGGATCCGACAGCTGCCCCCTTCCCCAGATGCGCATCCGGCATGGAAGCCAGATGCGGATAAATGAACGGCATCCGGGACGTTTTGACGTTCTGCTCCAGGGTGACGTCATCAATGATGCTCGCGAAGTTGAGGTATTTGTCGTTGACCTGCTGTTCCACGGCCGCCCTTTCGTCAGTGTGCTTACCACTGAGGCTAACGGCCAAACGAAAGAAGAGGCACATCCGCCGGATGTGCCTCTTCTTACATATTTAGCTGCCGCTCCGGGCGGTCAGCGGCTGTCGGCCTGGGCTTCCGCGGCTTCCGCAGTCTCCGTGGTTTCCGCGCTCTCCGGCAGCATCACCAAACCGCTTTCGGGCGGGACCGGAAGTCCGGGGACGTCGACGGCGACCTGCCACCGCGGGCTTCCCAACTCGCTGATGACCTTCCGCAGCTGGCTGCGCAGTGCCTCGGACAGCAAGTCACCACCGTCGAGGAGCGTGCGCTCGATGTTCTGTGCTTCGTGGAGCGCTTCCTTGCCCTGCTCGGTAATAGTCACCATGTGGCTGCGCTTGTCGAGGTCATTGCGCACACGGCTCACGTGTCCGTGGGTCTCCAGGCGGGCCAGGGTCTTACCCATCGTCTGCGCCTGCACACGCACCAGCTGCGCCAGGCGTGCCTGCGTCATTGGCCCCTGCGAGTCAAGAACACCCAAGGCGATGACGCCTGCGTGGGTCAGGCCAATACTGACCAACCGCTCGTTCCAGGCATGCTCTACAAGGCGTGCAGCTGTAGACAACAGGCGCCCGGTGGGCCAGCGCTCCATATCCGGCATAAAATAAAACTCTTCCTCTCGGCGACGGATCCACCCGCACAGACAGTTTGCTGATTACGTCCCGATCCACAGTCTAGGATAGCCACCGCACGCTGGAAATGTCGCGTTTTGGCGCACCAGCGGCGAAATCGACACCAAGGAGAGACCTAATGCCCCGTCTGAGCCCGGACGAAACCGCACCGGAATTCGCGCTTCCCGCCGCCGATGGGACAACCGTGTCCCTGGCGGACCTGCACGGCAGCAGCACCATCGTCTACTTCTATCCGGCCGCGGCCACGCCCGGCTGCACGAAGGAGGCCTGCGACTTCCGCGACAACCTGAACAGCCTCAAGGGCGCCGGCTACACCGTTCTGGGGATCTCCCCCGATCCGGTGGAAAAGCTGGAGAAGTTCGCGGCCTCCGAGAACCTGAACTTCCCGCTGCTCTCCGACGCCGACCACGCCGTGGCCGAAGCCTATGGAGCATGGGGCGAGAAGAAGAACTACGGCCGCACCTACGAGGGACTGATCAGGTCCACCGTGGTGGTGAACCCCGAAGGCAAGGTTGCCCTCGCCCAGTACAACGTGAAGGCCACCGGGCATGTCGCCAAGCTCCGGCGTGATCTGGGGCTCGACTAACCTCGGGTAGACTAAAACCGGTTTCCCGGCCGCGAAGCAAGGCCTGTAGGGGAAATCGGCGCGAGTGGCGGAATTGGTAGACGCGCTGGATTTAGGTTCCAGTGTCTTCGGACGTGTGGGTTCAAGTCCCTCCTCGCGCACCAGACACTAAAGCCCCGGTCTTCGGACCGGGGCTTTTTTCGTGCCCGGGGCCGGCGCCTCCCGCCCTGACGTTGCCGAATCGTGACCACGCCGACGGTGACGAATGTCACGTAACAGAAACACTTCCGCATTAGGCTCTGTCCATACGTGTGCGTCCAAAGGACGCATCCGGGCTGGTTTTCCGGCCGCAGGCACCACTCGCACAGCGTTCATCCGCCCTTGAGGAGTACCCAAAACATGTTTTCAGCAGACAACGTCCGGAAAGGCCGGGCCGCCAAGAAGCGCGCGTCCGCCCTTACCGCCGGCCTTGCCCTGAGCGCGCTTGTGCTTTCGGGCTGCGCCCAAAGCAACCGCGAGGAAGGGGCCGACGGCGGCTCCAGTGATGTGGACGGCACGTTCGTTTTTGCCGCTTCATCCGATCCCAAGTCCCTAGACCCCGCCTTCGCCTCCGACGGCGAGTCCTTCCGCGTCAGCCGCCAGATCTTCGAAGGCCTTGTCGGCGTCGAACCCGGCACCGCGGACCCGGCACCGCTGCTGGCGAAGTCGTGGGAGTCTTCGGAAGACGGCATGACCTACACCTTCGCCCTCGAAGAAGGCGTCAAGTTCCACGACGGCACCGATTTCAATGCCGAAGCGGTCTGCGCCAACTTTGACCGCTGGTACAACTTCACCGGCATCCAGCAGGCCGAAAGCCAGGCCTACTACTACGGCATGCTGTTCAAGGGCTTCTCGGATACGCCCGAAGAGGCAACCTACAAGTCCTGCGAAGCGTCCTCGGATGCCGAAGCCGTGATCACGCTGAACAAGCCCTTCGCCGGTTTCGTTGCCGCGCTCTCGCTGCCCGCCTTCAGCATGCAGAGCCCGGCCGCCCTGGAGGAGTTCGGCGCCAACAACTCCTCCGGAACGGCCGAAGCTCCCGAGCTGACCGAATACGCCAAGGGACACCCCACCGGCACCGGTCCCTACAAGTTCGACGGCTGGGACGTGGGCAACCAGCTCACCCTGTCCCTGAACGAGGATTACTGGGGCGGCGACGACGCACAGGTCACCGACATCATCTTCCGCGTCATCGACGATCCGCAGGCCCGCCGCCAGTCGCTGGAGTCCGGCGACATTGACGGCTACGACCTCGTGGCCCCTGCCGACACCCAGGCACTGGCCGACGCCGGCTTCAACGTGGTCCAGCGCGATCCCTTCACCATCCTGTACCTGGGCATCAACCAGCAGGTGCCCGAGCTGTCCGACCCCAAGGTCCGCCAGGCTATTGCGCACGCCATCGACAAGGAAGCACTGGTCAGCCAGACCCTCCCCGAGGGCACCAAGGTTGCCACCCAGTTCATCCCCGACGTCGTCAACGGCTACAACGAAGACGTCACCACGTACGAATACGACCCCGAGAAGGCCAAGGCCCTGCTGGCCGAAGCCGGCTACCCGGACGGTTTCACCGTGCAGTTCAACTACCCCACCGGCGTCTCCCGGCCGTACATGCCCACGCCTGAGCAGGTCTTCACCAACCTGAGCGCACAGCTGGCCGAAGTAGGCATCACGGTCACCCCGCAGTCGGACAAGTGGTCCCCGGACTACCTCGACCGCGTGCAGGCAGGCTCCGACCACGGTCTGCACCTGCTGGGCTGGACCGGCGACTACAACGACACGGACAACTTCGTGGGCGTGTTCTTCGGCCAGGAGAAGCCCGAGTTCGGTTTCAACAACCCGGAGATCTTCAACGCGCTGGAAGAGGCACGCCAGGTGTCCACCCTCGAGGAGCAGACCCCGCTCTACGAGCAGATCAATGAGGACATCGCCCAGTTCGTGCCGGCCATCCCGCTGGCCCACCCGGCGCCGTCGCTCGCGTTCTCCGAGCGGGTGGAGTCCTACCCGGCCAGCCCGGTGAACGACGAAGTCTTCAGCGAGATCAAGCTCTCCAAGTAACAACCCACGGAGGCCGGGGACCCCGCGGGTCCCCGGCCTCCTACGCGCCTCGCCTTTTCCTCCCCAGATCCTCCAGCCCCACGGCTGGGAAAGGACACTCGTGCTACGAGTCATCGGCAAACGCCTTCTTATGCTGATCCCCACCCTGATCGGCCTTTCGATCCTGCTTTTCCTGTGGGTCCGCAACCTGCCCGGCGGTCCGGCCACCGCCCTGCTCGGTGACAAGGCCTCCCCCGAAGCCATCGCCAACATCAACAAGGCCTACGGCTTTGACCGCCCGCTGATCGAGCAGTACTTCACCTATGTCGGAAAGCTCCTCAAGGGCGACTTCGGCACCTCAATCGTCACCGGGCGCCCGGTACTGGAGGAATTCGCCACCCGTTTCCCCGCCACCGTGGAGCTGGCGGTCGTGGCGCTTATCTTCGCGATCGGCATCGGCATCCCGCTGGGTTACCTGGCGGCCCGCCACTACGGTCGTTTCTGGGACCACTCCTCGGTGGTCCTGTCCCTGATCGGCATCACCGTCCCGGTGTTCTTCCTGGCCTTCATCCTCAAGTGGGTGCTGGCTATCCAGCTGGGCTGGTTCCCTACAGACGGACGCCAGGATCCACGCATCGATGCCACGCACGTTACTGACTTCTATGTTTTGGACGGCCTACTCACGCGGGAATGGGATGCGTCGTGGGACGCCGTCATGCACCTGGTGCTTCCCGCCATCGCACTCGGAACCATTCCGCTGGCGATCATCGTGCGCATTACCAGGGCCTCGGTCCTGGAGGTCCAGGGCGCCGACTATGTCCGCACCGCCCGCGCCAAAGGATTGATGGAGAAGACCATCCGCGGCCGTTTTGTGCTGCGCAACGCCATGCTGCCGGTAACCACCACCATCGGCCTGCAGACCGGCCTCCTGATTTCCGGCGCCGTGCTGACCGAGACGGTCTTCGCGTTCAGCGGTATCGGCAGGTTCCTGAGGGACGCGATCTTCGCCCTCGACTATCCCGTCCTGCAGGGCTTCATTGTCTTCATTGCCGTGGCGTATTCACTGATCAACCTGCTGGTTGACGTGTCCTACGGCTTCATCGATCCAAGGGTGCGTGTCCAGTGAGTACTACTCTGCCTCCCGCAGCCGGCGGGTCCATCCTTCCCGAAGGTGCTCCCACCGCCAAGCCCGCCACCGGAAGCGGGATGTGGAAAGACGCGTTCCGCCGCCTGCGCCGCAACCCTGCCGCCGTCGCCGGCGCCGTCATCGTGGGGCTGTTCATTTTGGTGGCCATCCTCGCCCCGCTGCTTGCCCCCTTTGGCGGTGACGACCTCCCCGGCCGTACGGAGATCACCCCCACCAATATCCCCGGTCCGGGAGACATTGACGGTTATCCCCTGGGCCTGGACCGTTTCGGCGGCGATGTCCTCTCCAAGCTGATCTGGGGCGCCCGGGCGTCACTGATCATCGGTGTGGTGTCCACGGCGATGGGCCTGGCCGGCGGAGTGCTGCTCGGCGTGATTGCCGGCGGCCTGGGCGGCTGGGTGGACAGCGTGATCATGCGCTTCGTCGACATCCTGCTCTCCGTGCCGAACCTGTTGCTCGCCGTGAGCATTGCCGCCCTTCTGGGCCAGAGTTCCCTGGCAATCATGATTGCCATCGGTGTCTCACAGGTGCCTATCTTCGCCCGGCTGCTGCGTTCGTCAATGATCTCCCAGCGCAGCGCCGACTACATCCTGTCTGCGCAGACCCTGGGGCTAAGCCGGCGGACCATCACCATGAGCCACCTGCTGCCCAACAGCATGGGTCCGCTGATCGTGCAGGCCACCCTCACCTTGGCGACAGCCGTCATCGACGCCGCCGCGCTGGCCTTCCTGGGTCTCGGCGGCGGCCTGCCGCAGACCGCCGAGTGGGGCCGGATGCTTACCTACGCGCAGGCCGAGCTGGCCGTGGCACCGCAGCTAGCCTTCCTGCCGGGTATCTGCATTGCCATCACCGCGCTTGGCTTCACCCTGCTGGGCGAATCCCTGCGTGAGGCGCTGGATCCCAAGACGCGGCGAAAGTAACCGTCGCGGACGGCAATGCCACCGTCACCAAAGAAGGGCCCTCCCAACGGAAGGGCCCTTCTTTGGTGTCCGGCTTTGGTGTCCGGTACGGCTCAGGCGCGGGGGCTGTCCCCGGCGTCGAGCGAAGCGAGGTAAGCGGCGTTGCCGTGCAGCGCCGGGAGATACCGCTCCAGGTCTTCCGACGAAACATTCTCCGCGAGCAGGACCAGAAGACCGGCGAGCGCCGCGTTCACCTTGCCTGCCGCATGCAGGGTCAGGGCCTCGAAGACCCCAAGCGACACCGATGCGGGAAAGCTCTGCCGGGCGCGGGCAAAGACCGCCAGCGATTCCGCCGAGCGTCCGAGCAGCCGGAGGGTGCTGCCGTACTGCAGGTAGCAGCGCCGCAGCACGTCGCCTTCCACCCCCAGGGCCAGGGCCCGCTCGTAGAATCCGGCGGCCGTTGCCTCTTCACCTGCCGTGTCATAGGCGCCGCCGACTTCATAGAGGACGCGGGCGTTGTCCGGATGGCGTTCAAGGACGGCCAGCAGCGCCGCGATGGTGGGGGCCATGTCTTCCCGGTTCCGGGCCGCCAGCAGCTGCTCCAGTTCTGCGTCCAGGTCCGCTGCGGAACCCGCCTGTGTTTCTGCCATGGTCAGGACGCCAGCTCGCCGTCGATGTTGAGCTCGTTGCCGGGAATCGAGGCCAGGAGTTTCCGCGTGTAGGGGTGGCGGGGATTGGAGAAGACCTCCTCGGAGGTGGCAGCCTCCACCAGCTCCCCGTCCTTCATCACGCACACATAATCGGAGATCAGCCGGACGACCGCCAGGTCATGTGAAATGAAGAGGTAGCTGAGGCCGAACTCGCGCTGCAGGTCCCCCAGCAGCTGGAGGATCTGCGCCTGCACCAGGACGTCCAGCGCGGAGACCGGCTCGTCGCAGACAATCAGTTCGGGCTTCAGCGCCAGCGCCCGCGCGATGGCCACGCGCTGCCGCTGCCCGCCGGAGAGTTCGGCAGGGTAGCGGTGCAGCATCTCCGGAGGCAGCGCCACCTGCTCCATCAGTTCCCGGACGCGGCGCTGACGTTCTGCCTTGTCTCCGCGCCGGTAGGTTTTGAGCGGCTCCTCCAGGATCCGCTCAATGGTGTACATCGGATCCAGGGAGGAGTACGGGTCCTGGAAGATCGGCTGCACCCGCTGCCGGAATTCGCGCAGCTGGACCTTGTCCAGGGTGGCAACGTCCATACCGTCGAAGGTCATGGTCCCGCTGGTGGGTTCAATCAGCTTCAGGAGCATCCGCGCGGTAGTGGTCTTGCCCGAACCGGACTCCCCCACAATGGCTACGGTGCGGCCGCGGGGAATGTCCAGGGTGACGTTCTTGGCGGCATAGAAATCGTCGGAGCGGCCGCGGATCTTGAACACCTTAGTCAGGTCGCGGAATTCCACGATGTTGTCCGGTGCGGTCTCCGTGCCGGGTGCGGCGGCCAGTTCTCCGGCCGCCGACGCCGCGGCAGGCGCCCCGCTCTTGGAGCCGGCATGCCCGGCAAAGGCACCCGGGCTCAGCCGCACGGCTGCCACGCTGGGGGCTGCACGGACCAGGGCCTGGGTGTACGGGTGCTGCGGGTCCTCCAAGAGCTGGCGGGCGGGACCCGTTTCCACTACCTCGCCGCGGTGCATAACCACCAGTTCGGAGGCACGCTCGGCTGCCAACCCCAGGTCATGGGTGATCAGCAGGACGGAAGAACCCAGTTCCTCCGTCATCCGGTCGATCTGGTCCAAAATGGTCCGCTGGACTGTGACGTCCAAGGCGCTGGTGGGTTCGTCGGCAATCAGCAGCCGGGGGCGGCAGGCCAGGCCGATGGCAATCAGAGCACGCTGGCGCATGCCTCCCGAGAATTCATGCGGGTACTGCTTGGCACGCTCCGCGGCGTTGGGCAGCCCGGCCGCGGTCAGGACCTCCACTACTTTCCGGTCCACGTCCTTGCTTGTCGCCATGCCGTGCACCAACAGGGTTTCGGCAACCTGGGTGCCGATCTTGGTCACCGGGTTGAGGTTCGACATCGGATCCTGCGGCACCAGGCCGATGGAACGCCCGCGGATTGCCCGCATCTTGGATTCCGGCAGACCCACCAGTTCCTGGCCGTCGAAGCGGATGCTGCCCGAAGCCACGGTGCCGTTACCGGGCAGCAGCCCGATCACGGCCATTGCAGTAGTGGATTTCCCGGACCCGGACTCCCCCACGATGGCCAGTGTCTTTCCTGCCGGGAGGGAGAAACCGGCATTGCGCACCGCCGGAACTTCTCCATCCATGGTCCGGAAATTAACCGCGAGGTTGCTCACCTCGAGCAGGGGCGAATCAGTGCTCAAATCAGTCATTTCCCCATCCTGCCCCACTCGCGCCCCTTGTGACGCGTGTCTCACAGCTGTTTACCGGTTTTTAATCATTTAGAATGAAGAATCACTAAAAAATGAGGGATGGAGCGTCCCGGAGGAGTATCACCGTGACCAAATCCGGCACTGTTAAATCCGGCACCGCAAAATCCGGTCCTGGGAAAGATTCAGACATCGGATCCGGCACTCCCGCCCTTTCCCGCCGCTCCGTCATCCGTGCAGGTGCGGTGGCTGCGGCCTTCATGCTCGCCGGCTGCACTGCCGAAGCGGATTCGCCTTCCCCCTCTCTCACCCCCACGGCAACCGGTCCGGCCGGCCCCAGCGAGCGGTTCACCTTTGCGACGGCGGCCCGGCCGGCCACCCTGGACCCCGTCCTTGCTGCGGACACCGAGTCCTACCGGGTCACCCGGCAGGTTCTGGAAGGCCTGGTGGGTGTTGACGCCCTGACCTCGGCCCCGACACCCTTGCTGGCAAAGAGCTGGACCAGGTCCGAGGACCGCAGGACCTACACGTTTGACCTGCGGCGCGACGTCACCTTCCACGACGGCGAGCCCTTCAACGCAGAAGCCGTACGCCGGAACTTCGAGCGCTGGTACACCCTGCCGGAATCCGTGCGCAACGATTCCCTGATGTACCGATCGGTCTTCCGGGGGTTCTCGGACTCCCCGAAGACCGCCGTCTACCGCGAATGCGTGGTGGAGGACGAGTACACGGTGCGGGTGGAGCTTACCGAGCCGCTCGACAGCTTCATTTCCGCCCTGGCCGCTCCGGCTTTCGCCATGTCATCCCCGAAGGCCCTGACTGATGCCGCGGCCAATGACCTCACCCAGGAACGCAACGGCCGGAACATCTCGGCCTACGGCGCTCATCCGGTGGGCACAGGGCCGTTCCGTTTCGTCAGCTGGAACGAGGACACCGTGGAGCTGGCAGCGTACCCGGACTACTGGGGCGAAGCCGGACAGATCGGCACGGTTGTCTTCAAGACCGTTTCCAGCCCCGAGGGCCGGCTGCGTGCCCTGAAGAAGGGCGAGGTGGACGGCTATGACCTGGTGACCGTCAACGACGTCGGCGATCTGGCCCGCAACGGCCTGCAGATCCAGCAGCGGGACCCCTATTCCATCCTCTATCTGGGCATCAATTCCAATTTCCCCGGGATGGACAATGTACTGATCCGCCGGGCAGTGGCGCATGCCATCGACAAGCAGGCCGTATTGGACGGACTGTTCCTCAACGGCACCAAGCCCGCAAACCAGTTCCTTCCGCAGAAGCTGGGTCTGACCTCGGACACTGTCACCAGCTACGGGTACGACGTCGAAAAGGCCCGCGAGCTGCTCACGGAAGCCGGCTACGACGGCCGCGAACTGCCCTTCTACTACCCCCGCCGTGTCACCCGCAGCTACCTGCCCGCCCCGGAAAGGGTCTACGCCAGGCTCAGCAGCCAGCTCACCGCAGCCGGGTTCAACATCCGGCCGGTCCCGGTGGACTGGTCCGAGGGCTACCTCGACAAGGTCCAGGGCAAGGAGGACCGGGCCTTCCACCTGCTGGGACTTGCCGGGACCTATGAGGCCGGGGACAACTTTGTCGGGACCCTGTTCGGCCGGTATACCGACGAGTTTTCCTATAACGATCCCGAGGTTTTCAGCGGCATCGACAAAGCACGGGGCCTCGCGGAAGGCCAGGAACAGACCGATGCCTACCGGGCCATTACCGACCGGATTTCCGAACGCGTGCCGGCCGTACCCCTCGCCTTCCCCATTTCGGCCCTTGCGTTGTCCCCCCGCGTGGCCGGCTATCCCACCAGCCCTGTCCTGCACGAAGTGTTCAACCGGATAACACTGGCGGATCGCTGAGGTAGCCCCCTCCCGCCCAAGGGCCAAGTGCAGCGATAATTTTAGGAAGACATGTGGTCGGGGATACGCTTCTAGGGCTAGCGCCCACGCGACTGGAGAACAAGTTGACTGCTAATAGCCCGGCGGATAATTCCGCAACGAAAACTGATGTACTGCTGATCGGCGGCGGCATCATGAGCGCCACCCTTGGTGCGTTCCTGAAGCAACTCCAGCCAGATTGGGACATTTCCCTCTATGAGCGCCTTGACCGGGCGGGGCTGGAAAGCTCCGATCCCTGGAACAACGCGGGAACCGGCCATGCCGCGCTCTGCGAACTGAACTACAGCCCGGCCGCGGCCGACGGCTCCGTTGACCCGGCGAAGGCGGTGGGCATCAACGAGCAGTTCCAGGTTTCCCGTCAGTTCTGGTCGCATCTGGTCTCTGCAGGCCACATCTCCAACAACTTCATCAACCCGCTGCCGCACATGAGCTTCGTCTGGGGTGACGCGCATTCCGAGTACCTGCGCCGCCGCTACGAGTCGCTGAGCGCACAGCCCCTGTTCAAGACCATGGAGTTCTCCGAGGATCCCGCCAAGCTGGCTGAATGGGCACCGCTGATCATGGAAGGCCGCGACCCGTCACAGCGCGTTGCTGCCTCCCGCGTCGCCGGAGGCACCGACGTCGATTTCGGTGCGCTGACCCGTGAACTGGTCAACTACCTGGGTGCCAACGGCGTAAACCTGCACTTCGGCCACGAGGTCGGCAACGTGTCCCGCTCTTCCACCGGCGGCTGGGATGTCAAGGTCAAGGACCGTGCCAGCGGTACCACCCGCACCGTCTCCGCCCGCTTCGTCTTTATCGGCGGCGGCGGCGGAGCCCTGCACCTGCTCCAAGCATCCGGCATCCCCGAGGGCAAGGGCTTTGGCGGCTTCCCCGTCTCCGGCCAGTTCCTTCGCTCCACGGACGATTCGATCATTTCCCGGCACAACGCCAAGGTGTACGGCCAGGCCTCGGTCGGTGCTCCGCCCATGTCCGTGCCCCATCTGGACACCCGCTTCGTGAACGGGAAGCGTTCGCTGCTGTTCGGCCCGTACGGCGGCTTCTCCCCCAAGTTCCTGAAGACCGGTTCCTACCTGGACCTGCCCCTTTCGGTCCGTCCGTCCAACCTGGTGCCCATGCTGGGCGTGGCCAAGGACAACATGAGCCTGGTCAAGTACCTCGTCACCGAGGTAATGAAGACCCGCGAAGGCAAGACCCAGGCACTCCAGGAATTCATGCCCTCCGCGAAGACCGAGGGCTGGGACCTCATCACCGCAGGCCAGCGCGTGCAGGTGATCAAGAAGGATCCGAAGAAGGGCGGTGTGCTGCAGTTCGGCACCGAACTCATCACCGCTGCCGACGGCTCCATCGGTGCCCTGCTGGGTGCCTCCCCCGGCGCTTCCACGGCACCGCCCATCATGATCAACCTGCTCAAGCGCGCCTTCCCCCGCCAGTTCGACGGCTGGGAGCCGAAGATCAAGGAAATGATCCCGGGTTACGGCGTAAAGCTCAATGAGAACGAGCAGTTGGCGGCAGAGATCGAAGCCGACACCAACAAGGTCCTGGGACTTTCCTAGCACCTGCAGTATCCGCGGCGCAGGTTCCCCTTCGGGGCGGACCTGCGCCGCACAGCGCTTTACGACGCCGGCACGGGCGGCGTCGCCCAACTCCAGTTCGCCCTTCCTAAGGCAGGATCATGGACCGTTTGGCCAAGCTGTCCCTCTCCAACAGGGCGCTCATTGCCCTGATCACGGTTTTTGTGGCTGTTTTCGGAGTCATCTCCATGGGCTCCCTGAAACAGGAACTGATCCCGTCGCTGGAGTTCCCGCAGATCAGCGTGATCACCGCCTTGCCGGGCGCTTCCCCCGATGTGGTTGATGCCCAGATCAGCGAGCCGCTGGAAGGTGCGCTCACCGCCGTCGAAGGCCTCGAGTCTTCCTCGGCTACGTCCCGGTCGGGGATTTCCACGATCAGCCTGACCTTCGCCTACGGAACCGATCTGGACCGGGCACGCGGGCAGGTGGACCGGGCCATTTCCAACTCCCGCCAGCTGCTTCCCGACGATGCCAATCCCCAGTCGCTTGCCGGAAGCATCAGCGATTTCCCGATTGTCTACCTTGCGGTGTCCTCGGATGAACCGCTGGCCGAGCTCAACGCCGACCTGCAGCGCCTGACAGTTCCCCGCCTGCAGAAGATCGAGGGCGTGCGTACCGCCGAGGTCACCGGCGGCGCCACCCGCCACGTGGCCATTCTGCCGGACAACGCCGCGCTGGCAGCCGCCGGCGTCACCCCCTCCGCCATCGTCGATGCACTGGAAAACAGCGGTGCCCTCCTTCCGGCCGGAACGGTCCAGGAAGACGGGCGGACACTGTCGATCCAGGTCGGCGCTCCGCTGGACAGCCTCGAGAAGATCTCCGCGTTGCCGGTCGAGTCCTCGGGCTCGTCACCGGGCAGCACGCCGGTCACCATCGGTGACGTGGCCTCGGTGGATGTCACCGAGGATGAAGCCAGCTCCATCACCCGGACGAACGGCGAGGCCACCCTGGCCGTGTCCATCACCAAGACCCCCGCCGGGGACACCGTGGGCATTTCCCACGAAGTCATGGACCTGCTGCCCTCGCTTCAGGACGAACTGGGCAACGGTGCAGTCTTCACGGTGATCTTCGACCAGGCCCCGTTCATCGAAAAATCCATTTCCGACCTCACCACCGAGGGACTGCTCGGCCTCGGTTTCGCCGTGCTGGTGATCCTGGTCTTTCTGCTCTCCCTGCGCTCCACGCTGGTCACGGCCGTGTCCATCCCGCTGTCGCTGCTGGTGACCTTCATTGGGCTGCTGGCGTTCGGGTACTCGCTGAACATCCTCACCCTCGGTGCGCTGACCATCGCGATCGGCCGCGTCGTGGATGACTCCATCGTGGTGATCGAGAACATCAAGCGGCACCTGGGCTACGGCGAGGATAAGCGCAGTGCCATCCTCACTGCCGTCCGCGAAGTCGCCGGCGCCGTCACGGCGTCGACCCTCACCACTGTGGCGGTGTTTGCGCCCATCGCCTTTGTCGGCGGCCTGGCGGGCGAGCTGTTCCGCCCCTTCGCAGTCACCACGACGCTCGCGCTGCTGGCCTCGCTGCTGGTGTCCCTGACGATTGTGCCGGTGCTGGCGTACTGGTTCCTCAAGTCCTCCCCGCCGGTCGCTGACCCGGCCGCCTACCGTGCCGAGGCGGAGGAACGCGAGTCGCGGACCTTCCTGCAGCGCGGCTACCTGCCGATCCTGCGTATCACCCAGCGCCACCCGGTTTACACAGTGACCGCGGGGCTGATCATCCTGGTGGCGACGGCGGCCCTGACCCCGCTGCTGCCCACCAACCTTCTGGGTGACACGGGACAGAACACCTTCAGCGTGCGGCAGGAGCTTCCGGCCGGAACCTCCCTTGAACGGACCTCCGAGGCCGCTGCCGAGGTGGAGGACGTCCTTGGGGGTACCGAGGGCGTGAAGGACGTCCAGGTCACCATGGGCACCTCCACTTCCGGGCTTGCGGCGTTTACCAGCGGCGGCTCCTCGGTTGCGAACTTCACCGTCATCACCGAGGAAGGGGTGGACCAGGTGGCCCTGCGGGATACCGTGCGGTCCGCGCTCGAGGACGTGGACGACGCCGGCGAGGTCACCCTGGGCAGTACCGGCGGCGGTTTCGGCACGTCCAACACCGTGGATATTTCCCTATCCGCCGGGGACCCGTCGGAACTGCAGCCGGCCAGCGATGCCATCGTCGAGGCGATGTCCGACCTGCCCGGCGTCGCCGAGGCGAGCAGCAACCTCTCTTCCTCCCAGCCGGTGGTTCAGATCAGCATCGACCGGGGCAAAGCTGTCGCTGCCGGCTTGAACGAGCAGCAGATCGCCGGGCTGGTCGCTTCCACCATCAGCCCGCTTCCGGCGGGAACGGTCCGTCTGGGTACCGACGACCTGCCTGTGCTCATCGGTGAAGGCACTCCCATCACCTCACTGGAGCAGTTGAACGGCATTTCCGTGCCGGCCGGATCCGGCTCCGTGCCGTTGAGCGCGCTGGCCACGGTGGAAGAGGTGGAGGTGCCGACGTCGGTCTCCTCCTCCGGCGGCGAACGCACCGCCGTTGTCTCCGTCTCTCCCGAGGGTGACAACCTTGGTGCCACCATCACCGAAGTCCAGTCACGGCTTGCGGAAGTCGACCTTCCGACCAGCGTTACCGCCGAGCTCAGCGGTGCTGCCACCCAGCAGAACGAGTCCTTTACGCAGCTCGGCCTGGCCCTGCTTGCAGCCATTGCCATTGTCTACGTGATCATGGTGGCGACGTTCAAGTCCCTGCTGCAGCCTCTGATCCTGCTCGTCTCCATTCCGTTTGCTGCCACCGGTGCCGTCCTGCTGCTGCTGTTGACCGGGGTTCCGTTGGGGCTTCCGTCTCTGGTGGGCATGCTGATGCTTGTGGGCATTGTGGTCACCAACGCGATTGTGTTGATGGACCTGATCAACCAGTACCGGCAGCCTCGGGGCAATGAACCGGGCATGAACGTGGAGGATGCCATCTTCCGCGGTGCCCGCCAGCGTCTGCGTCCGATCCTCATGACCGCTCTGGCCACCGTGTTTGCACTTACTCCGATGGCTCTGGGCGTCACGGGCGAGGGCGGCTTCATTTCCCGCCCGTTGGCCATTGTGGTGATCGGCGGGCTCATCTCCTCCACCGCCCTGACTCTGATCCTGGTGCCGGTCCTCTACCGATTGGTGGAAGGGTCCCGCGAGAAGCGGCAGCAGCGGAAGGAGCAGAAACCGATGAGCGAGGCAGGGGGTCGCGCCTAGCAGTGCTTAGTTGCGCCGCCGGGGGGCTGGCGGTACTGGTAGGGGGTCTGTGTTGTGGGTCTGTGTTGGTCTCCCATCCGATGCACGCGCAGCCGCGCGGCGCGGGCTCAGACTCGCGGCAAACTCAGCGCAGCAGCGGGCCGGTTCAGAGCGTGGCAAGTTCAGACAGCGGGCCGGTTCAAAGCGTGGCAAGTTCAGAACGGCGGCACCATCTCCGATTCCTGCCGCGGATCCCTGGCCTGGTCTGCGGCCGCTTGCGGTACCCCGAGTTCCAGGAACGGCTCGGTCTGATAGACACGTCCGGTCGGCGAAGTCCACTCGATTACCCCGGGCGTGGGCTGGCACGCCTTCCAATAACCCAAGGTCTTGAACCGGTGGTGCCGGCGGCACAGGTGTTCCAGGTTGCCGTGGGCGGTGGGTCCGCCTCGGGCCCAGTCGACGGTGTGGTCAATGTCCGCGTTCGCGGTGCTGACCCGGCAGCCGGGGAACCTGCAGGTTCCGTCCCGGGCACGGAGCCAGCGCCGGAGCCCTGCCGGCACCTTCCGCCGCCTCCCTACCCCAAGGATTTCGCCCGTCTGCGGGTCCTGGGCCAATCCGGTCCAACCGACGGCGTTGCGGGCCAGCCTGCGCGCGGCTTCGGCGCTGATGGGCCCGTACCCGTGCAGCTCGGCGGGCTGCTCATTGGCCCCGAAGAGGGTCTCGGCGTTGATCAAGACCATGATTTCCGCCCGCGGGATGATTCCCTCGTCCGGTCCGGCAGCATCTCTACCGGTTCCGTGCGCACCTGTTGCTGCACCGCCGCCGGTTCCGTGCGCACCTGTTGCTGCACCGCCGCCGGTTCCGCTCTCACCGACTGCCGCGCCGGCATCCGTGACACGGGTTGAGCCAAGGCCGCCCATCAGCAGCTGCGCCAGAATGTCCGCACGCAACTGATCCGTGGAACGGGAATCGCCGGCGGACTGTTCGCCGCGTGCCGCATTGCTGAGCGTTGTGTAGATCTGCTGGGCTTCTTCGGCCCGCAGGTGCGCGGAGAGACAGGATATGCCGTCCTCTTCCCGATCCAGAGTGACTTTGCGCTGCTCGAACGCGGTCAGGTGCCGTTTGCTGACAGTTTCGGGAAACTTCCTCTCTCGCAGCCGTCGTGCCTTGCAGGAGAACTGCGCCCGCGTCTGACCCTCCGCAGCGGTCAGCAAGTCTGCTTCAAACTCAGGAAGCTTGGAGGCGGGAACATTCTGGCACTGATCCAGGACCACCTGCGCATGCTGGTACGAGAACCGTCCCGCTTCCAGCCCGGCCAAGGTCGCCGTATGGGTGCCGCACAGCTGCCCGGCCTCACTGAGGAGCCGCTGACCGGTCACCTGCGGAACATTCAGAATGGCTGCACATTCTGACGCTGCCAGGCTGAACGCCATCCCGGGTTCAAGCCGCCCCGACGCAGCAAAAAGGCTGTCCCGAAAGATTTCTTCCATCCGGTTCACTAGACGCGCCTCCTGCGCCTGCACCCAGGACATCAAATGCGCCATCCGGGACAGGGCATCGCCCACCATCTGCTCGTCAAAGGCTTCAAGGTTCTGCAGCGCAAGGGTTCCGGTAAAACCATCCGGGTAGGCATCAGCAGGACTCCCCTCAGCACCGGCAGTCGCAGCCGCGGAGCCCTCCGGGTCGGCTTCGGAATCGGGGGCGGCTTCGGAATCGGGGGCGGCGGGAGTTCCGAGATCGGCTGGCTTAGCGCCGGATGGATCGGGAAGGCCAGGCCCCGCATCGGAAACGCCAGACCCGGTATCAGGGACGGGAGTGTCGACTGACTGGGTGCCAGCCTCGGCCTCGCTCGTGGCAGGAGAAGAGGAGGTATTCGCGTCAGTGGCACCGTTAGGCTGGGCAGCCAGCTCCGCGCGATACACCGCCAGAGTGACGGGAGAGCAGGGCGGTTCCGCGTCGCCAACCCGCCCTGTCGGCTGCTGGTCCCTGCCTGCTTCTTCAGTTGTCGGTTCGGTATTCCCGAGCTGATCCATACCTCAGGATTTCATCCGGCACTGACATTCCAAGGCCGAAAACCGGCCCAAAACGGCCTCTCCGGAAAACTCGATTACCCGTCTTTTCGCCCCGACTACCTACCCTGAAAACCGGCCCGGTCGAGGAGTTGGCCAGACACAATTTTCGATTCCAGCTGCCCCAACCGAACCGCCACACCGGCGTCGTCCACCGGCCGCGCCCCTCCCCCGCAACTTGACCGGGCCGCGCCGCCGACCGGGCGCACCCAACCGACCTGTCCACCACCCACCGACACCCGACCACCCCTGCATCGACCGGCCGTGCCCAACTGACAAGACCCCGCCTGCAACTCCGCTGAACCGACTCCGAACCGGCCTCGAACGAACTCCGCCTCCGCGCCCACCCAGCACCCCGCACCCCCCCGGAACCGGACCCGGGAATGAACCGAATCCCGTAACGGTTAGGGAGAGATGTATGCAAATGCATATACTTAAGCTTCATTCGAACTTCCGGAGGCAACCATGCAGATCGGCGTCTTCAGCGTCAGCGACATCACCCGGGATCCCGTCACCGGACGAATCCCGACCGAGGCGGAGCGCATCAAGGCCGCAGTGGCCATTGCCCGCAAGGTCGAAGAAATCGGCATGGATGTCTACGCCACCGGCGAGCACCACAATCCGCCCTTCTATGCCAGCTCCCCCACCACTCTGCTGGGTTACATTGCCGCACAGACGGAGCGGATCATCCTCTCCACCACCACCACGCTGATCACCACCAATGACCCGGTGAAGATCGCAGAAGACTTCGCGATGCTCCAGCACCTCGCGGACGGCCGGGTGGACCTGGTCCTTGGCCGAGGCAACACCGCGCCTGTCTACCCCTGGTTCGGCAAGGACCCGCAGGACTCGGTGGAACTGACCGTCGAGAACTACAACCTGCTGCGCCAGCTGTGGGACAACGAAACCGTGAACTGGCAGGGCAAGTTCCGCACCCCGCTGCACAACTTCACGGCCACGCCACGCCCGCTCGACGACGTCGCCCCCTTCGTCTGGCACGGCTCCATCCGTACGCCGCAGGTGGCCGAAATTGCCGCCTACTTCGGAGACGGATTCTTCGCCAACAACATCTTCTGGCCGAAGGAGCACTACATGCAGCTGATCGGCCTGTACCGCGAGCGCTACGAACACTACGGCCACGGCCGCGCCGACCAGGCCATTGTGGGACTCGGAGGACAGTTCTTCATGCGGAAGAACTCGCAGGACGCCGTCAACGAGTTCCGCCCGTACTTCGACAACGCCCCGGTGTACGGCCACGGGCCAAGCATGGAGGACTTCACCGCGCAGACCCCGCTGACGGTGGGCAGCCCGCAGGAGGTACTGGAGAAGACGCTGAGCTTCCAGGAGTACTTCGGCGACTACCAGCGCCAGCTGTTCCTGATTGACCATGCAGGACTGCCGCTCAAGACGGTGCTGGAGCAGCTGGACCTCTTCGGCGAATACGTGCTGCCGGAACTGCGGAGGGAATTCGATTCCCGCCGTCCGGACGACGTTCCCGAAGGCCCCACCCACGCCGCACGGGTGGCAGCACGGAAGGCGGATGTGAAGCCTGCTTCGTCATCTGCATCGCCGTCCCCTGCGGTTCAGTAGGCTGGGACAATGCATCCAACAAACGACGCCACGGCGAAACAGGCAGCCGAAGCGTGGGAATCCTTGTTCCGGGTCCAGGTCGGCGTTATGCGGCGGCTGCAGCGGGACCCGGAATTCCGGGAGCTCACCATGCGGGAGTACGACGTCCTGTTCAACCTGACGCGTTGCCCCGGCGGCTGGATACGGCTTAACGAGCTCAACGAGCACCTGCTCATCAGCCAGCCCAGCCTGAGCCGGATGGTGGACCGGCTTGAAGCCCGGGGCCTGGTGCAGCGCCGGCCGGCACAACAGGACCAGCGCGGCGTGGAACTCTCGCTGACCGATGAGGGGCGGGCAGTCCAACGGCGCCTGGGCCGCATCCACGTACGTGGAATCCACGAGCTGCTGACGCCGGCACTGGACAACACTGAGCTGGCACGCCTGAAGGAACTGACGGACAAGGTCCTGGCCAGCCTGGCGGATTAGGCGGCCGCCTCCGTCAGCGGCGGATCGGCGAATGCCAGCCGGGGCACCAGCAGCAGCAGGGCCGCGGCAATAAACGCAGTCGCTGAACACACTGCCCAGACCGTCAGGTAGCCCTGCAGCGGTGCCACCGACCCGGCGTCGGCGGCTGAGCTCGAGAGGGCGTCCGCAGCTGCGCCGGCCAGCGCAATTCCGAAGACCGCCGAGGCGAAGGACCCGCCGATGGTCTTGGTGGTGTTGGTCAGTCCGGTTGCCATGCCCGTTCTATTCAAGGGCGCAGCCGCAGCGGCAGCCGAGGGAAGCGCAGCCACCAACGCCCCGGACCCCAGCCCGGCGACCACCATGTTCATCAGGGCCTGCGGCAGGGTGTCATGGAAGGGCAGGAAGAGCCCGTATCCGACACCGACCAGGAGCGACGCGCCTACCAAGGTGTTCCGCGGGGTGGTCCGCCTGGCTGCCAGGGGAAAGAGCAGCGCGCCGGCGAGCAGCGCGAAGACGTAGGTGCCGATGATGATGGACACCTGCGACGCCGCCAGTCCCAGACCGTAGCCGTGCAGACCGGGATCGGTGCGGGCGAACGTCGACATGGGCGCCTGGGCCCCAAGCACCGAAATGCCGAACAGCCCCGCCGTCAGCTGGACCGGCCACATTGACGGGCTGCGCAGCATCCGGAAGTCCACCAGCGGGTCCTTCTGCCCGAGCTCGTACCGGACGAAGGGAATGAACGCGGCGGCACCGGCGGCAAGGACAGCCCACACCCACCAGGTATCCGGACCGTTGATCCGCAGGAAGGTCAGCCCGGAGGTAAGCAGCAGCAGCCCGACCGCCAGCAGTACGAAGCCGGTACGGTCCACGGTGCCGCCGTCCAGGGAGTTGGATTCCGGCACCCCGAAGTGCACGGCGAAGATGCAGAGCGTCACCGCGGCGGCGGGTACGCACAGCGTGAGCCAGAGCGGGAGGTGCTCCACCAGCACCCCGCCCAGCAGGGCTCCGCCGATCACGCCCAGCTCGAGTGCGCCGACCAGCAGGCCTGCCGCCTTGCGGGTAAGCACGGCCCGGTTGGGGGTGTGGCGCACCCGGCTGAAGATCAGGGCGATTTCCATCGGCAGCCAGACCACGTAGAACCCCTGGAGCGACCACGCGGCCAGGAACGTCCAGAAGTCCGGTGCCACGGCAACTCCCCAGGAAGCCGCCGCCGTCAGGACCGTGGAGACCAGCAGGATGCGCTTGTGCCCGTAGATGTCCCCCAGCTTCGCCAGGATGGGCACGGCCAGGGCGCTGAGCATCAGCTGGGCGGATTCAAACCAGTTGACGTCGCCGTCGTCGATCCCCAAATTGCGGGCAATGTCGGTGAGCAGCGGCGTGTAGTAGCCCTGCAGGATGCCGCTGGTGATTTCCACCAGCACCAGGAACCCCACGAGGGGGCCGATCATGCGCAGCCCGGGCAGGGACGGCGCGGACATCAGAGATCCCCCATCAGGGCCTTGTAGAAGGCAATGCCCTCGCCGAACGTTTCGATGCCCAGCCGCTCGTTGTCGGCGTGGATGCTGGCCCGGTCCGCGGCACTCATTCGGAAGGGGGCGAAGCGGTACACCGCATCGCAGATGGAGGTGAAGCGCCGTGAATCGGTTCCGCCAAGCATGATGTACGGCACCGGGACGGCATCCGGGAAGCAGCTCCGGATGGTTTCCTCCAGCAGGGCGAACTGGGCGTTGTCCGTCGCGGAGACCGGCGAGGGCTCGTTGCCCTCCACCACGCGCAGGCTCACCTTGGGGTCCCGGATGATCGACCGCAGCCGCGACACCGTGGACGCCACCGTCTCACCCACGGCCACCCGGATATTGGCATTGGCCGTGGCGCGCGTGGCCAGGACATTGGATCCCTTGCTTCCCCGCAGCTGGGTCACCGCCACGGTGGTGCGGGTCATGGCGTTGGGCTCCCCGCCGAGCAGCCCGAACACCCGGGTGAGCGCACCGCGCAGGTGGGCGGCGTTGCCCAGAACCAGGCGGAGCGGCAGCGGCGCCGAACCGGACAGCCGCTGGACCATCTCCACGCTTACCTCCGGAAGGGACGCCGGGAAAGGACGGCGGTCCAGGCGGACGACGGCGCGGGCCAGCCGCGCCGTTGCGCCCATCCGGTTTGGCGTGGACGCATGCCCGCCTGCATCCTCGACCGCCAGTTCGACGTCGAGGATGCCCTTTTCGGAGACGCCGACGACGGCGAGCGGCGCAGACACGAACGGGAAGGCACCCGAGGCGACCGCTCCCCCTTCATCCAGCACCAGCCAGGGACGGATGCCGCGTTCCGCGAGCAGGGCCGCGGCGGCGGCAGCCGTATCGCCGGCTGTTTCCTCGTTGTTGCCGAACGAGAAATAGATGTCCCCTGCGGGTGAGAACCCCTCAGCGAGCAGCTGTTCAGCCGCTTCGAGGACGGCAGCCAGCGCGCCCTTGTCGTCGAGGGCGCCGCGGCCTTCGATGGAGGTTTCCGTGACCGTGCCTGCAAACGGCGGGTAGTCCCAACGCAACGGGTCCTCCACAGGGACCACGTCATAGTGGGCCATCAGCACCGCGGGACCCCTGCCGTCCGCCGCAGCTTCCGGTGACGCCGTCCCGGGCCAGCGGTACAGCAGCCCGAATCCGTTGACCCGTTCCAGCTGCAGGGCGGCGGAAACGAGGGGAAAGAGTTCCGGAAGCGCTGCGATAAAGGCCTCGAACTGGTCCGGCTCCATTTCCTCGGGCACCCGGGAGGAAACGGTGCGGTACGTCAGGAGCCGGGCAAGCTTCGGGGCGGCCGCGCGGCCGAGTGCAGCGGCGGACAGCGCCGTGAGTGAGCTGGGCATGGGGCGAGTGTAACGGCTATGCAGTGCATCACAGCTCAGGCTTCCGGGGTTGCTGCGGCATTCAGCAGGGGCAGCATCCGCCCCTGGAAGTGCGTGTTCAGCACAATCACCGAGGAAGTACGCAGGACGGTGTTGGTGGCGACAATCGCGTCGATCACCCGCTGCAGGTCGGAATTGGACCGCGCCGCCACGCGCGCCAGCAGGTCGCTCTCCCCCGAGACGGTATGGACCTCCTGGATTTCCGGAATCCGGGACAGCGCCGCAACCACTGCATCGTGGCCGGTGTCCTGGCGGATGGTGAGCGAGCAGTAGGCGACGACGTCGTACCCCAGGGCCTCGGCGTCGATCCGCGGACCCCACCCGGCAATCACACCGGTCTCCTGCATCCGGTCCAGGCGTGCCTGCACGGTGGCCCGGGCGACGGCGAGCCGGCGCGAGGCCTCGAGCACCGACATACGCGGGTTGTCGGTAAACAGGGTGACGATACGGGCGTCCAGCGCGTCGGTGGGCATGGTGTCCTTTCCGGGACTAAGCACAGGCAGTGTACAAATTGTAAAGGCAGCACGGCCGACTGTCGGAACAGAGGACACACAAACCGGCCTTAAGATGGAATCCGGTGTACAGACCCGCGACGGCATCCCTGCCGACCGGCGCCCGCACCGGCAGTCAATCCGTTCGTTCTAAGGCCTCCCCTGTTATGCCCAGTTCCGCCCGCCCGTCCAGCACTGATACTGCACTTCCGGCCGGGGAACCGTCCGGAGCGAAGAAGATGCAGCCGAGGCACCTTGTCCTGATGAGCCTCGGCAGTGCCATTGGCACCGGCCTCTTTGTAGGGTCCGGCGAAGGTATCGCAGCGGCCGGTCCCGCAGTGCTGATCTCCTTCCTGATTGCCGGAACCATGGTGATTCTCATCATGCGCATGATGGGCGAGATGGCGGCAGCCGACCCCAGCAGCGGTGCTTTTTCCGTGTATGCCGAGAAAGCCCTGGGGCGCACGGCGGGCACCACGGTGGGGTGGATGTGGTGGTTCCAGATTGTGATCGTCATAGCCGCGGAGGCCACGGCTGCCGCGGCCATCGTCGCGTCCCTGATCCCCGGCGTCGAGCAGTGGATGCTGGCGCTGGCGTTCATCATCGTGTTTACCGCCGTCAACCTTGCCGGGGCCGCCAGCCTGGGTGAATTCGAATACTGGTTTGCCATCCTGAAGGTTGCGGCAATCATCATCTTCCTGGCGGTCGGCGCCGCCTTTGTGGCCGGACTGCTTCCCGGCGTCCCGTCGCCGGGCACCTCCAACCTCTTCGACAACGGCGGCTTTATGCCCAACGGGCTGACCGGGGTGGCCTCGGGACTGCTGCTGGTGGTCTTCGCATTCGGCGGCACCGAAATCATCACCATCGCCGCGGCGGACACCGAAGAGCCGTCCAAGAACATTGCCGGAGCAATTAACTCGGTGATCTGGCGGATCCTGGTCTTCTACATCGGTTCGGTGCTGGTAATGGTCACCGTGCTGCCCTGGGACAGTGAAGCGCTGAGCACCGGGCCGTTCGTGGCCGTCCTGCACGCAGCGAAGGTACCCGGCGCGGACACGGTCATGGCCGTCGTCATCGTCATCGCGCTGCTGTCCGCCATGAACGCGAACCTGTACGGCGCGTCCCGGATGATCTACTCCCTGGGCGAACGCGGCCGCGCTCCGGCCGCTCTGGGCAGGCTCGGCTCCGGCGGAGTGCCCCGCCGGGCGGTACTGGCGTCCGTGGTCTTCGGCTTCATTGCCGTGGTGCTGAACTACCTCTACCCCGACACCGTGCTGATGATCCTGCTCAACACCGTCGGTTCCACCTGCCTGGTGGTCTGGGGCATCTCCATCGTCTCCCAGATCATCCTCCGGCGGCGGGCGGAAGCGGCCGGCGTCGAACTCACGTTCAAGATGTGGGCCTTCCCCTGGCTCTCCTACTTTGCGCTGGCACTGCTCGCGGGAATCGTGGTCCTGGGCTTCTTCGACCCCGATGTGCGGATCCAGCTGCTGGCGACGGCGGCCCTCAGCACCGTGCTGGTACTGCTGGCCTGGTCCTTCGAGCGGCGCAGCGCCGCCAAGGCCCGCACCGCACCCGCGGACCGAGCCGGGCAGTCTCGATAGGCAAACTGCCAAGCACAGTCAGCTGCTGAATGCCACATTTGTACAGACTGTGTCATGTTCGGGGCGCTGTTTGCTCACTGTGGCGTGAAGCACTAAATTGCGGACTATGGACAACAATCTGCAACCTGCGGCCCTGCCGGCGGAGGAACTCCGGGAGCTGTACCGCCTGGTCACCGCCGTCCGGCAGCTGGACCTCGCCGCAATCGCCTGGCAGCGCCAGGGCATCATCCCCGGGTACGCCCCGGAACTGGGCCAGGAAGCAGCCCAGGTGGGCAGCGCCTTCGCCATGGATCCCAAGCACGACTTCGTTTTCCCCACCTACCGGGAAATGGGGGTGGCGCTGACCATGGGCGTGGACATGACCGCCTATATGTCCACCCACAAGGCCAGCTGGCACGGCGGACTCTACAACCCGGTGCAGACCCGGCTCGCCCCGATCCAGGCAGTGGTCGGCGGCTCCGTGCTGCACGCCGTCGGCTGGGCGCACGGCCAGACGCTTGCCGGGAACCCCGGCGTGGCCCTGACTTACTTCGGCGACGGCGCCAGCTCCCAGGGCGACGTCCATGAAGCAATGAACTTCGCCGGCGTCCTGAAGGCTCCGGTCATTTTCTTCGTCCAGAACAACGGCTGGGCCATTTCGCTGCCCACCGAGGCCCAGGTGGCCGGCGGAACCGTCGCCGCGCGGGCCGCCGGGTACGGCATGAAAGCCATCACCGTGGACGGCAACGACGCCGCCGCCGTCGTCCTCGCCACGCGGGAGGCCGCCGCTCATGCCAGGGCCGGACACGGACCGGTACTGATCGAGGCCATGACCTATCGGCGTGGCCCGCACTCCACCAGCGACGATCCCGGCCGGTACCGGAGCCTGGCCGAGGAACGGCGCGACGAAGGCGCGGATCCGGTCCAGCTGCTGGCAGACCGGCTCCTGGCGGAAGGACTGGCGGACTCCGATTTCCTGGACACCGCGCTGCAGGACGCCAAGACCAACGCGGACGCCGTCCGCGAAGGTGTCATGGCGCTCGGCCCGCGTCCCGGACGGGAAATGTTCGACTTCGTTTTCGCCGAGCCCACCGAAGCACTCAAAGCCCAGGCCCGCGCCTGGCGGGAGGAATCCGAACATGTCTGAGCAGCTAAGCGACGCCGTGGCGTCCTCCGACCTGGAAGCCGCTGCCCGGAACACGGAGCAGACCGCCGCGCAGGAGCAGTCCCCCCTGGCCCCGTCCCCGGAGGCCGGCGACGGCCGGGTGGAAAACCTCTCGATGCAGGCGGCCCTGAACCGTGCCCTGGCCGAAACACTTGCCGAGGATCCGCGGGCCGTTGTCCTGGGCGAAGACGTGGGACGGCTCGGCGGCGTCTTCCGCATCACCGACGGGCTGCAGCAGCGCTTCGGCGCCGACCGCGTCTTCGATACCCCGCTGGCGGAGTCGGGCATCCTCGGCATGTCCGTGGGGCTGGCCATGGCCGGTTTCCATCCGATCCCCGAGGTGCAGTTTGACGGTTTCGCCTATCCGGCGGTGAACCAGATAGTCACCCAGCTGGCCCGGATGAACTACCGCAGCAGGGGCACAATGCCCATGCCGGTGACCCTGCGGGTACCCAGCTTCGGCGGCATCCGCGCTCCCGAGCACCACGGTGAGTCGCTGGAGGCGCTCTTCGCCCACGTTCCGGGGTTGAAGGTGGTTTCCCCGTCCAGCCCGCACGAGGCCTACCATCTGCTGAAGCATGCCGTGGCCGTTCCGGACCCGGTGATCTTCATGGAACCGAAGTCCCGCTACTGGCAGAAGGGCGACGTCTTCCTGGACGACGCCGGCCCCGTGGAGGGTGCCAAGGTGGTCCGTCCGGGCAAGCACGTCACGCTGGTGGCATGGGGCGCCATGGTGGCCCGCTGCCTCGCCGTGGCCGAGCTGGCCGCCGAGGACGGCATCGAGGTGGAGGTCCTGGACCTGCGGTGGCTCAAGCCGATCGACGCCGAGGGCCTGGCCGCCTCCGTGGCGCGGACCCGGCGCGCCGTCGTCGTCCACGAAGCGCCGCTGACCTCCGGCCTCGGCGCCGAAGTGGCCGCCCTGATCACGGAGCGCTGCTTCGATACCCTGCGCGCTCCGGTTGGGCGGGTCACGGGATTCGACGTACCGTATCCCTCAGGCGATCTTGAAGACGAATACATCCCGAACATCGACCGCATCCTGTTCGGGATCCAGCGAGTATTGGAGTACCGGCGTGGCTGAAATCCCCTTCCCCCTTCCCGACCTCGGCGAAGGCCTGATCGAAGCCACCGTGCTGGAATGGCTGGTGTCCGTGGGTGACCAGGTGGAACGCAACCAGCCGCTGGTCGAGGTGGAAACCACCAAATCCGCGGTGGAGCTGCCCTCCCCGCAGGCCGGCCGCGTTGCACGCACCTACGGCGAGCCCGGCGAAACGATCAACGTGGGCGAACCGCTCATCGTCTTCGAGGTTCCGGACAACACCGCCGGCATTGTGGGCACCGTGCCGCAGGAAGCTCCGGCACGCCGCCGGGTCCGGCTGACTGCCGCGCTGGACGAGGACTAGGCAGTGGCCGACTACGGCTCCCTGGTGGAAGGCACCGATCCCCGCCTTTCGGTGGAGATTATCGACCCTGCCGGCGGTGCTGCGGGCACGACGGCGCTGCGTCCCGTCCTCCTGCTGCACGGCTTTGCCTCCAGTGCGCAGTTGAACTGGCACGACTCTGGATGGCTCACCGCGCTGACCGCCGCGGGACGGCGGGTCATTACCGTGGACCTGCCCGGCCACGGCGGCAGCGCAGCACCGGAGGACCTGGATTCCTACCGCCCCAGCCGCATCCGCGCGGACCTGCTGCAGATACTCCAGGACGCCGGAGTGTTTCCGCTGGCAGACGACGACCCGGCCAGCGGTCTGGACGTGGTGGGCTACTCCCTGGGTTCCCGCCTCGCCTGGGAATTCGGGGCGACCCAGCCCGAACTCGTGCACCGCATGGTGCTCGGAGGGCCGGGAAGCGGCGACCCGCTGGCGGACTTCGACCTCGATGCCGCCAGCGAAGCAGCCGCGGGCGGGGCACCGGTGGCGGATCCCCGCACCGCCGAACTGCTGCGCATGGCCCAGCTGGTTCCGCAGAATCGCCTGGCCGCCCTGTTCCGGATGATCGAAGCCATCAAGGAGGAACCCTTCTCCCCCGCAGCGGCGGTTCCTTCCATGCCGCTGCTCCTGGTCGCCGGGGAACGCGACGACCTCGCCGCGACGGCGCCCAAGCTGGCTGCCCTGAGCGGACAGGCCGAACTGGTATCGCTTCCCGCCCGCACCCACACGAACGCCATAACCTCCCGGGCGTTCAAAAACGCTGCAGTGGAATTCCTGGCCGGCGAATAACAGCTTGGTTACGGCGGCTCGTTATTCCGCCAACATTTCCGGGTGCACGCTAAGATGAAAAGGCTAGTGGACTCGCCTGACATTAATCAGCCTACTGATTAATGTTCCGCGTGATTCCCTGCTTTCATCTTTGACCCTCAAGGGAGGACACCCGTGGATGTACTCCTGGGGCACCGTTACCGCACCACCGAACTCATCGGGTCCGGCGGTGCTGCTGCTGTCTACCGCGGGGTCGACGAAAACCTTGGCCGGGAAGTAGCCGTCAAGCTTTTCAACGCCGGGTTCCGCGAGGATGACGAAACCCGCCGCCAGCAGATCGAGATGCAGCTGCTGGCAACCCTGAACCACCCCGGATTGGTCACCCTGCTGGACGCCGGCGTCCACGTTGACGACGAGGGCCGAAGCTCCAGCTTCCTCGTGATGGAGCTGGTGGACGGACCGGACCTGCGCGGCACACTCAAGGAAGGCCCCCTCTCCTCCTCTGCAACGGCGGCGCTGGGCGCCGATCTGGCCGACGCGCTGAACTACGTGCACAGCAACGGAGTGATCCACCGCGACGTAAAGCCTGCAAACATCCTGCTTTTCCCCCAGGAAGACATGGACACCCGCCTGTACCCGCGGCTCACCGACTTCGGGATAGCCAGGATGGTCGAAGCCACCGTTGCCACCGCCAACGGCGCAACCATCGGTACAGCGAACTACCTGAGCCCGGAACAGGCACAGGGGGCTGCCGTGGATCCGCGGACCGACGTCTACTCACTGGGCCTGGTGCTGCTGGAATGCCTTACCGGGGAAAAGGCATTCCCCGGCCCGATTGTGGAAGCAGCCGTGGCACGCCTGCTCCGTGACCCCGAGATTCCCGAGTGGGTGGGACCGGAGTGGACCGGCATCCTTCGGGCCATGACATCCCGCCTCGTGGACGCACGCCCCGAGGCACACGAAGTGGCAGTGGCGCTTCGTTCCCTGGCTTCCGAAGCCATGGTGCTGGACGGACCTTCGTCTGTCCCTTCGCCGGACAGCTCCGTGTTCAGCGATCCGGACACCGGGGACTCCGCAACGGGCGGCGTTACCACGGGCAACATCTATATTCCGGCCCCGCCGCAGCACGCCCCCAGCCTGGGCTAGGCCGGGCTGGCCGGGAGAGACACAAAAACGGATCGGTCCCGAGGGACCGATCCGTTTTTATAAGTCAGAAGACTACTTGCCGTCGTCGTCGGCCGCTTCATCCTCTTCGGGCTCAAAGTTCGAGGCTTCTTCGGTGCTCGCGGCAGCGATACCGTCCTCGCTCTGGGGGATGGTGCCTTCGGGGCCGCCCTGCGAACCCGTCTTTGACTGATCCCCCTGGCCGGCTTCCTTTTCGGTATTTCCCATGGTGTTTCTCCTTTGTGGTGCTCGCTGGCCTACTTATTCGATACTAGGCCAACTGTGGCCCGGCCAACACCTGCCGAGGGGTTCGGCAGCCGGGCCTGTTCAGGCTGCAGAACGTTTGCGGGCTGCGCGGACAGCGACCAGGCTGAGCAGCAGCAGGGCTGCCGCTGAAGCGGTCGGAACGATGAAGGCGTGGCTGTGGCCGAAGGAATCCGCCAGTCCGCCAGCCACGGAGGAGCCCAGCGCCTGGCCGGTGACGACGCCGCTGGCCAGCAGGGTCATGACGGTACCCATCAGTTCGCGCGGGGCCACGATGGCGCCGATGCCGAAAATGCTGACCATGGTCGGCCCCACGGGGAGACCCAGAATCAGCAGCACAACAACCATGGTGCCGATGCTCGAGGGCAGGAACAGGAGCAGGGTGAACGCCAGCATCGCCGCGGCGCACAGGACCCAGCGGCCTGCGGTGCCGAAGCGCTCAGGCCAGAAGGCCACGGACAGGGCAGCAACGGCGGAACTCAAAGCCATGGCCGCGTAGATCAGGCCCGCGGAAGTGGCCATGCCGAAGCTGCCGGCAAACGCCGTGAGGCTGGTCTGGGTGGAACCGAAGAACGACCCCATCGCGACCATGCCGAGTACCGGAACCATGATGAGCAGCCACTGCGGACGTTCGCGCGGGGCCGGCGCTTCCGGATCCGGCACGCCTTCCGCCTGCGCTGCTCCCTTGCGGGCGATCTTCGGGCGGCGCGAGGTGGGGACGACGTGTTCCACGGTGTGGTGCACAGCAAAGGAGGTCACCATGGTGGCCGTCAGCACTGCCGCCAGCACAAGCGGCAGCCAGGGGGCGACGGCGGCGGCGAGCAGGCCCACGAGGGCCGGGCCGAGCACGAAGGTCAGTTCGTCCGCGGTTCCTTCGTAGGCGAGGGCGGTGTCCATCTCGCGGCCCTGCGGACGGCGGGCGGTCATGGCCATCCAGCGGACGCGTGCCATGGGCCCGACCTGGGGGCAGGAAGCACCCATAAACAATCCGGCTGCCAGCATCCAGAACGGCGCGTCGGCCGGATCCAGGAGCGCGGCCGACAGGAGGAACAAGCCGATAGCCACGGGGTTCAGGACGGCGGTGCCCAGGAGGACGGGACGCTGTCCGATCCGGTCCGCCAGGTACCCCAGCAGCGGGGCACCCACCGCGGACCCGACGCCGACGGCGCCCGCGGCGAGGCCGCCGAGTGCGTAGGAACCGGAGACCTCGGTAATGAGGGTAAGTGCCCCGACAGTGAGCATGGCCAGGGGCAACCGTGCGAGGAAGGCGATGGGGAAGAACGATGTGCCGGCCAGGGCGAAGATGGCCTGGTAACGGCCGCCTGTGGACGGCGTCTTCGCCGGGTCCGCAGGGGGTGAGTCAGTGCTTGGTGTCTGAGTCGGGGTGGAGGTGTCTTGGGTCATGGTGCGGTATCCAGATACGTCGAACCGCGCACCGTCCCCCCTCCCGGTGCGCACAACCCTTGTAACCCGTCGATTTTACCCATCCCCTGCCGCTGGACCTAACCGGGAACGCCGGCGCTGTATCGGACCGAGGAACCGTTGCGGCCCTTGAGGATCTGGAGCTGCGCCGGGATCCGTTGTTTCATTTCCGCCACGTGGCTGACGAGCCCGACCACGCGACCGCCGTCCCGCAGCCCTTCCAGCGCGTCCATGACCTGTTCCAGGGACTGCTCGTCGAGGCTGCCGAACCCTTCATCCACGAACAGGGTTTCAATGTTCACCCCTCCCGCTTCCTGCTGCACCACGTCAGCCAGCCCCAGGGCCAGGGCCAGGGAGGCCATGAAGCTCTCACCGCCGGAGAGGGTGGAAGTATCCCGGTGCTGTCCGGTCCACTCGTCGGTGACGTGCAGGCCCAGGCCGGCCTTACGGTTGCCGGACTTGGAATCGTTGTGTACCAGCGCGTACCGGCCTCCGGTCATGGCCGCCAGCCGTTCCGTGGCGGCCGCTGCGACCTGCTCCAACCGGGCTGCCAGGACGTAGGTACTCAACGTCATCTTGTATTGGTTTTCGCCACCGCCCCGGGCAGTGTCTGCCACCGATTGCAGCAGGTCCCGCCGGGCGCGAAGGGGTGCGGTGCGCTTAAGCGCCGCCTCCAGCTCGGCAGAGTACTCGGCGAGCCGCACGGCCGAGCCTTCCAGCAGGCGGACGAGCAGGGCGGCCTCTTCCTGTTCCTTCCGTGCAGCCGCGGCCGCGTCTGCCGCCTCCGCCACGTCTTCCTCGTCCGGCACGGCCAGCGGCTCCCCCGCGGCGTCGTCCGGGCCGGCCGCTGCCTGGGCTTCCCGCCGCAGCAGCAGCCTGCGGCCCTGCTCTTCCCAGTCCGACACAGCCAGTGCATAGGCGTCTGCGGTGGCGGCGTCCAGCAATGCAGCCGTAACCTCGGCCGCCGAGGCAAAGGGTGTTCCGGCCAAGGCAGCGTCCAGTTCAGCGCTGACCCGGTCCAGCTCCTCTTCGGCCGCGGCGACCGCGCCTGCTGCCTCGCGCGCGGCGGCGGCGAGCTTCGCGAACAAAATCAGGGACTGGACCCGTTCACTGATGCTCGGGAAGCCCTGGAGCGCCTCCCGTAGGCGCTCCGACAGTTCCGCCGCCTGTTCGCGGGCGGCCGCGGCACGGGAATCCGCCTGTGCAGCGGAAATGAGTGCCTCGGAACGGGTAGTCTCGGCGGCCGTCAGTTCAGCAGCGATTGCGGTGAGCCGGCGGTCTGCTTCAGCCAGCGCCCGGACGGCCCCGCGGGCATTTTCCAACTCTGCGCGGGCCGCATCGAGCTGGTCCTGTGCGGAGGCGGCATCCCCTGCACCGCCGCGGGCACGAAGGGCTGCGGCCTCCTCGGCAGCGGTACCGGCCAAACGCCGGGCTTCTTCGTAAGCCGCTTCGGCCTTGCCCGCGCGTGCCTTGGCTGCCTGTTCGGCTTCGCGGGTGACCGGAGCCTCGCCGTCCGGCAGCTCCGCCGGACGCGGGTGCTCGAGTCCCCCGCACACCGGGCACGGCAAGCCGTCTGCAAGTTCCTGTGCCAGCTCCGCAGCTGCCTGATCCAGGCGTGCCTGCAGCAGATCCTGCCACCGCTGCCGCAGATCCTGATACTCCTGGCGGGCGTCGGCAGCCGCCTTCTCCGTCACCGCTGCACGCTCGTTTGCCGCGGCATAACTGCTGATGGTCGCGACCAGCTCTTCGGCGGAGGCCAGGGCGGCTTCGGCCCGCGCTTCGCCTTCCGCCAGCCGTCCCAGCGCCGCGGCTTCGCCGGCCAGCTCCGCCTCTTCCGCCCGCAGGGAGTCCAGCGATGCGTCGGCGTCGACGGCCTGCACCCGGAATGCTTCGGCAGCGTCCGCCTCCGCTCCGGCGCGGGCGAGCAGGGCTTCGGTACGTTCTTCGTCTTCTCTCGCAGCACGCGCAGCTGCGAGATCCGCGCTGACGCGCGCCTCCAAACCGTCCGGCAGCGGTGTCCCGGCGGCCGACGACACAGCGGCGGCCGACACACCGTAGGCAGGGGCCAGCACATGGTCGGCCAGCGCCTGCAGGGTCACTGCAGCTTCGGTGCGGCGGTTGTCCGCCCGCCCGGTGGCGGCTTCCTTAGCCCGTACGCTGCCTGCCAGCAGGGAAGCGGCAGCGTGGGTCGCAAGCGCGGCCCGCTGGGGCTCAATTTCCGCTTCGGACCCGGCATGTTCTGCTTCGTCCCGGATCAGCTGCTGCAGGGCCACGCCGCGGGCACGGCGGTGCTCGAATTCCTGCAGGTGCTTCTCAGCGCTTTCTCGCGCTGTCATCAGCTCCGCGAGTTCCTTGCGGGCAGCGGCGGTCCGGGAGTCGAGCTCCGCCTGGAACTGTTCGAGCTCCGTTTCCCCGCCCTCAGCGTCGACACCGTCATCCGGCCCGCTGCCGTCTGCCGTTTCGCCGCGGTAGCGCCGGATTTCGTCACGTGCACGACGCAGCACATGCTCGGACTGCTCCTGCGCCGTGTCAAAGCGGTCGGTGGCTTCGACAAGCTCGGCTTTGAGGCGACGTTCAATGTCTTCAAACCGGGAGGTGCCGAAGAGCTGCTGCAGCAGCTGCTCGCGCGAGGCCGCATCGGCGCGCAGGAAGGCCGCAAAATCCCCCTGGGGCAGCATCACCACGCGGGTGAACTGGTCCCGGTTCATCCCGAGCAGCTCGGTGATTTCGGCAGACGCTTCGTCGTTGCGGGATGACTTCTGGACCCAGGCGCCGTCAACGAACTCGCGCAGCAGCGTCTTGGCCTGCTCGGTGACCGTGCCTTTCCCGCCCGCACGCTTGGCCGGACGTTCCCACTGAGGGCTCCGGACAACTTCGAAACGACGGACCCCGGAACTGAACTCGCAGACCACTTCGGGTGCGGTGTCCTGGGCAGCGTGGTCGCTGCGCAACCGGCGTCCCTGCTGGCGGGCACCGGGGACGGTGCCGTACAGGCCGAAGCAGATGGCGTCCAGCACGCTGGTCTTCCCCGCCCCCGTAGGGCCGTTCAAAAGGAAGAGCCCGTGGGCTCCCAGCTCATCGAAGTCGATAACCTGCCGGTCTGCGAACGGACCGAAGGCCTGCATTTCCAAGCGGTGGATTCTCACTGTGCGGCCTCTGCTTCGCGGACCTTGTTCAGGATTTCGATGAAGAGGTCCTTTTCCTCATCCGCTGCACTGCGCGAGCGGACGTGCTCAAGGAAGCCGCAGCAGATGTCGAGATCGTCGGTGGCCTTTGCCAGCCGCTGGCTGTATGTCTGGGCCGGTCCCCGGGCGCCGCCCTCCGGGTCAAAAGCCAGTACCAGGGTGTCTGGGAACCGGGTGCGGAGCAGTTCCATGGCCTTGGCCGGCCGCTGGCTGTCGGTCAGCGTGACCTGGCAGTAGGCTTCCTCGGCCCCGGCAAGGTCCGGGTCCGCGAGCAGGTCCTCGAGCTTGCCGCGCAGCACCGCCAGCCGGCGCCGGGCCGGCCAGGTGACCGGCTCCACGGAAGCGAGGCCGCCGCCGTCGAACTCCAACAGCCAACCGCCCTTGGCCTGCCGCGCCTCGGAGAAGGAATACGGGAGCGGTGAGCCGCTGTAACGGACCGTGGGGCTCAGCTGCTGGCGGCCGTGCAGGTGTCCCAAGGCTGTGTAGGAGAACTCTTCGAAGAGGTCCAGGGGGACGGCCCCAAGACCGCCCACTGCCAGGTCGCGTTCGCTGTCGCTGCTGATGCCGCCGCTGGCGAATGTATGGGCCAGCACTACGGATGCGACGGGTGACCCGGCCTGTTCGCGGGCAAGGATGTCCTCCCGGATCCGCTGTACGGCCGCCGCGGTGACGGAGAAGTGGTTCGGGAGCTCAACTCCGAGCTCCCCGGCGGCGAGGCGGGGCTCGAGGTACGGAATGCCGTAGACGGCCACCGGCCTGCCCTCGGCGGGCAGGATCACGGGGCGGGCAATGTCCTCATACCGCGTGCGCAGGTGCACGCCGGCCCGCTCGAAAAGTGCGCTGCCAAAACCCAGCCGGGCGGCGGAATCATGGTTGCCGCTGGACAGCACCACCACGGCGCCGGCCCCGGTGATGCGTTCCAGTGCCGAATCCAGCAGGCGTACGGTGTCCACCGCCGGAAGCGCGCGGTCATACACGTCCCCTGCGATCAGCACGGCATCCACCCGCTGTTCCCGGACAGTGTCCACCAGGGCGTCGATGAAGTCCGCCTGGGCGTCAAGCATCCCCACGCCGTGGAAGGAACGGCCCAGGTGCCAGTCTGAAGTGTGCAGTAAACGCATGTCTTAAAAACTACAGCCCGGCTCCGACAGTTAACGGATCGGGGGCAGCGGCGCGTGCCGCTGCCCCCGGGGGTCCTGCTGTTTAGTGCTTAAGCTCCTAGGCGCGGTTGCCCGGCGTGCCGTCCTCCGGACGGGTTGTGCCGGCGCCGCCTGCGGGCTTGTCAAAGAAGCCCCGGGCTTCCTCGTCCACTACCGGCGTCGTGCTGCCGGCATCGGATGCCGGCTTGGCCGGCTTGGTGACGGCAGGCTTGGCGGCAACGGGCTTCACGGTGTCGGTGTCGTCCGTATCCTCGTCCAGGGCGGCGGCAGCGTTGTTGCTGTGTGCGTCAATGGTCATGTCGACGCTGCGGAAGATGAGGCCGGCAATCACTGCACCGAGCAGCGGTGCAACCCAGAACAGCCACAGCTGCTCCAGTGCCCAGCCTTCGGAGAAGATGGCGACGGCGGTGGAACGTGCCGGGTTGATGCCGCCGTTGGTGACGGGAACAAGCACGGTCAGCAGGACCGCGTAGGTCACGCCGACGGCGAATGCGCCGGAAACGGCGACGGACCTGCGTGAGCCCGTGCCTGCCTTGCGGGACGCTGCGCCGAGGAAGACGGCGGTCAGCAGGGCCGCGCCGACGACCTCCATGAGCAGCGCGCTGGGAAGCGGGAAGAGGTTTGTCGAGTGCTCCTCGTAACCGTTGGCCGTGCCGGTCAGGAACTGGCGGGCCTGCTCACCGATCTGGTCGTGGCCGGTGATGACAACCCAGAGGATTGCAACACCGAGTACGGCGCCCACCAGCTGGGCCAGGATGTACGGCAGGACGAACTTCCACGCCGTGCGTCCGGCGACTGCGCTGCCGAGGGTGATCGCGGGGTTGAAGTGGCCGCCGGAAATGAAGCCGAAAGCCGCCATGGCACCGGCAAGGGCCAGGCCGAAGGCCAACGGTGAGCCAATGCCGCCGCCGGCGGTGTTGCCGAAGATGGCAATCCCGATGCCGACGAAGAGAAGCAGGAAGGAACCAATAGCCTCGGCTACCGCCCGTCCGACAAACCCGTAGTTGTAGCCACCGTTCGCAGGCGCTGCATCGCGGGCGGGCGCAACGGCCCGGGCTCCGCTGAGTGGTAAGGACTCAGATGACATGGAAGAAGAATTCCTAACGTGTGGGTGGCGACGCCGGATTCACGGCCGCCGGTACAAGAACAGAAGTGGTACGGCGACATGTCCTGCCCCGAACGGTGCGGAAGCGGACATGCGCGAACCCACTACAAACTACCCCACCGTGTCAGCGCAGCCTGTGAACTTCCTGAATTGGCCCTGTACGCCGCCGGGACGCTGTGCTGCCTGGCCCCGGCCCGGGCAACGGACACAGGGTCCCACCCGGTGGTGCTGCGGCATGTCCGGATTCCCCGCAGTATGTCCGGATCCCCGCAGTATGTCCGGATCCCTGCACCGCGCGGCGCAGGAATTGTCACAAACCGCTGGGTTCGCGACAAACCGAAGGGCTTTTCCCGACCGAGGCGCTCTGCTGGTCCGCGCAGCTGCCGATGGGACCACACTGGGGCTCTTCCGCCCCACACGCTGGGACGCTGTGCTCCCTGGACCTGGGCTCGGCCCCAGCCCCGGTCCCGGTCCCAGGAACCGCAGCCCGACGGACCGCTTCGGACCCAGCGCCTATGCTGGAAGAGTGATCCCCGAACCCGATTCCGCCCCTGCTTTCCTCTCCTCCGCTGCCCTGTCGGCAAAGATCCGCGGCTGCCTGCTCGGCGGCGCACTGGGCGATGCAGGAGCCGCAGCCTCCGCGCCCGCCGGCGCGTCCGGCACCTCGATCACCGCGGACACGCAGCTGGCCCTGTATTCCCTCGACGGGCTGCTTGAGGCCATTGAATGGGCAAATCAGGGAGTCGGAGCGGACGAGACGGCGTGCGTCTGGCTGGCCTATCTCCGCTGGATGCGAGGCCGGGGCCTGCCGCTTCCCGAGAACGGCCCGTCACCGCTGCCCCGCCCCATCGATGCGGAGCCGCTGCTGCAGCCGGCCGGAACCGAGGGGGCCGCAGATCCCGACGTCCTGCAGGCGCTCTCCACCGGGGAAATGGGCACCCGGCAGCGCCCGCTCAACACCGAAGTCAACACTCCTGCCGCACTGGTGCGCTCGGCTCCGTTCGGGCTGCTCCCCTACGTCCAGACCGAAACGGTCTACAAGCTGGCCCTTGACGCTGCCTCGCTGACGCACGGCCATCCTTCGGCAAGGCACAGCGCTGCAGTCTTCGCTTCGATGGTCCACGGCCTGCTGGCACCGGGAGCAACGCTCCGCAGCGCGGCAATAGAGGCGCTGGCGCAGGCCCGGACCAACGGAGTTCCGGAGCTCGCAGACCGGCTGCAGGCGGTACTGGACGACGACGGCGGCACGGGCGCAGCAGCGGCCGGCACCTCGGGCGGAACGCCCACGTCGGAAGAAGCCCTGGCGATCGGGCTGCACGAGGCACAGGCCGTGGAAGACGCAGTGGACGCCGCTGCGGGAGACGGGAACCTCAGTGCCGCAACTGCAGCTGCCATCCGGGACGCCGCAACGGCAGGCGGCACACCGGCCGCCGTCGTGACGGGAAGCCTGCTGGGGACCCGGTACGGCACCCTTCCGGAAACCGACCTTGAGACGCTGCGGGAACGCGGCGTCATTGAGAAACTGGCCTCGGGGTTCGTTGCGGCCACGGTCGCACCCTAGGAGAGCCCGGTCCCCTACTGCGATGCCCGCGGCCAAGTGCCGCCGAGGGTCTGCAGGAATTCGGCTTCCGACAGGACTTCGATGCGCTGGCCGCGCTCGTGCAGGTCCAGCACCCGCCGTGCCTTGCCGGTCAGGCGGCCGCTGCGCAGGTCCCCGGGCTCGAACCCGTCCCCGACTACCAGCACACTGGTGGCGCGGGTGACGTTGCTGGCCGTGCGGGCGCCGACCTCCGCGGCCCGGTCCTTGGCAGTCTGCCGGGCCATGCCCAGGTTGCCGGTGAACACAACAGTCTGGCCGAACAGCGGATGCGCCGGGTCCGCCAGCGGATTAGGCGGCGGATTCTCGCCTTCCGAAGGCCAGCCCTGCCACACGCCCGCTGCCGCAGCCGGAGTACCGGTACCCCGGGCCAGGGCGTCCCGCGTCGCCTTGGACAGCGGATGCTGCCCCGGCACGTAGGCCGGCAGGTGGGACGCAGGCCGGCCGTCACGCAGGAAAAACTCCGGCATGGACTGTGCGCCGCTGCGCCGGGCAATATCCACCATGATCCCGGCGCAGGCGCGTGCGTCCTCGGTGGCGTCGTGGTGGTTCAGCAGGGGCACCCCGGCCGCTTCCGCAGCGAAAGGCAGCGAATGCGAAGGCAGCTGGTAGGTACGCCGCGAATGGACCACTGTGCAGGTGTAGTCATACGCCGGTCCGGCCAGCTCGGAAACCTCGAGCGCGGAACGGATAACGCCCAGGTCAAAGGCGGCATTGTGCGCCACGAGCAGGTCATCGCCGATGAAGGCGCCGATCTCCGGAAAGAGTTCACCGAACCGCGGAGCCCCCGCCACCATCTCCGGTTCAATGCCGTGGATCCGCACGTTGCGCGGGTCAAAGTAGTCGTGCCCCTCCGGAGGCCGCATCAGCCAGGACGCTTCCTCGACAACATGTCCCCCGCGGACCCGGACGAGCCCCACGGAACACGGTGAGCCGCGGAAACCGTTGGCTGTTTCAAAATCTATTGCGGTAAAACTGAGCCCAGCCTCAGGCATTGCCGCGGGCCGCCTGCTTCCGCCTCGAGCTGCGCACCTTGGAGACCACGAACCATACAGCCGCAGCAATCACCGCCACGATGACGATCTTCTGGAAAACGCCGGCGTACTGTTCGACGATGTGCCAGCTTTCGCCCAGGTAGTAACCGGCCGCGATGAAGATTGCGTTCCAGATCAGGCTGCCCGCAGTGGTCAGTGCCGTGAAGGTCAGCAGATGCATCCGTTCGATGCCGGCAGGAATCGAAATAAGGCTGCGGAACAGCGGAATCATCCGACCGAAGAACACCGCCTTGTTCCCGTGCCGCCCGAACCAGGCCTCCACTTTGTCCACGTCCTCCAGGTCCACCAGCGGCACCTTCGCGACCAGCCGACGCATCCGGTCCCGGCCCAGCCAGGCGCCGAGGCCGTAGAGTGCCAGGGCGCCGACGACGGAGCCCAGCGTGGTCCAGAAAAGCGCGGCGGCAATGGAGAAGTTGCCCTGGCTGGCGGTGAAGCCGGCCAGCGGCAGGATGATTTCGCTCGGCAGCGGGGGGAAAAGGTTTTCCAGGGCAATGGCCAGCCCCGCGCCGGGAGCGCCGATGCTTTCCATCATGCCGACCGCCCAGTCCGCCACACCTCCAAGGGCTGAGGGGTCGCCTGAGGCTTCGGCGGGGACGGAGGTGGCTGGGGTAACGGCTTGTGTAATAGTCATCTCGCGCTCAATTCTGCCCTAGGCCCCCTGACAGGGAAGAATCCGGGTTGCATTCCCGGGCGTGTTTGGGACACATCACACACCCCGGCAGCAGGTCAGGAGATTCCTGCGGCCCCGTCATCCAAGGCGGCAATCAGGGCAGGCAGCAGGGCGCGGAAGGCCTGGCCGCGGTGGCTGATGGCGTTCTTTTCCGCACTGCTCAGTTCGGCGCAGGTGCGGTCCAGTCCGGCCGGCTGCAGGATCGGATCGTAGCCGAACCCGCCCGCTCCCCGCGGCGCTTCCTGCAGTGTTCCGCGCAGCTCGCCGCGTTCCACGGTCCCGCCGCCGTCGGGCAGGGCCAGGGCGGCAGCGCAGACGAACGCCGCCCCGCGGTGTTCGGCGGAAATGTCACCCAGCTGGGCCAGCAGAAGTTCGAGGTTCGCGGCGTCGTCGCCGTGCCGGCCGGCCCAGCGTGCCGAAAAAATCCCGGGCGCTCCGCCCAGGACGTCGACGGCCAGCCCGGAATCGTCCGCAACGGCGGGCAAACCGGTGGCTGCGGCTACCGCATGGGCCTTGAGCAGGGCGTTCTGTTCAAAGGTCACACCGGTTTCAGGGACATCGGGGACACCGGCCGCGGCGGCGTCGATCACCTGCGTGTCGACGTCGAGGCCGGGCACCTGCCCGCGGAGCAGTTCCCGCAGCTCGCGCAGCTTGCCCGGGTTGCGGGTGGCCAGGACCAGACGCGCTGTTGGCTGCGGCATTTAGGCCAGGCCCAGGGTCTGCCGCTGGATGACGGCCAGTTCTGCGGTACCCGCCAGGGCCAGGTCGAGGAGGGCGTCCAGCTCGGCGCGGTCGAACGGAGCGCCTTCCGCGGTGCCCTGCACCTCGACGAACTTGCCTGAACCGGTGACCACCACGTTCATGTCGGTTTCGGCCCGGACATCTTCGACGTACGGCAGGTCCAGCATCGGGACGCCGTCGATGATGCCCACGCTGATGGCCGCCACGGTGTCCAGCAGCGGGTTGGCGTTGCGGGCAATGAGCTTGTTTTCCTTGGCCCAGGCCACGGCGTCGGCGAGGGCCACATAGGCGCCCGTGATGGCGGCGGTGCGGGTGCCGCCGTCGGCCTGCAGGACGTCGCAGTCCAGGACAATCGTGTTCTCACCGAGGGCCTTGGTGTCGATGATGGACCGCAGCGAGCGGCCGATCAGCCGGGAGATCTCGTGCGTGCGCCCGCCCAGCTTGCCCTTGACCGACTCGCGGTCGTTGCGGGTGTTGGTGGCCCGCGGGAGCATGGCGTATTCGGCAGTGACCCAGCCCTTGCCCTCGCCCTTGAGCCAGCGCGGCACACCGGGGGTCAGTGAAGCGGTGCACAGCACCCGGGTATTGCCGAACTCGATCAGTGCCGAACCTTCGGCCTGCTTCGACCAGCCGCGGGTAATGGTGATGCTCCGCAGCTGGTCGGGGGTACGGCCGTCGGAGCGGACGGCTGCAGAGGGTGAAGTGGAAACAGGGCTGTTTGCGGCGGTTGTCATGGGCCCAGTCTATCGGCCGGACGGTTCGCGCCCGGCGGGCCGGCCCGGCGATAATGCGCTTCCACCCTTCCCTGTCCGCTGCACTGCTCCTAGGGTGGCGCGGTACCACCTGACCCAGAACCCCCTGCAATGACGCAGAAAGGATCGGCACGCACATGCGCAGACTTTCATCTTTGGGGGTTGCCGTTTCGCTGGCCCTGGCAACAGCCCCGGCAACGGCAACAGCCGCGGAACCTGACGTCACGGAGCTCGGCGGGACACTTCCCGGCGGAGCCACGTGGGCAGCACAATTGCCGCAGGACTGGAACGGCAAGCTGGTGCTCTACAGCCACGGCTTCCGGCCCGGACCCGACAATCCGGCGGAGGACCCGGGCTTCGAATCCACCGCGCAGGCGCTGACCGCCCGGGGATTCGCGGTCGCATCCTCGTCCTATGCAGCCGCCGGCTGGGCACTTGGCACAGCGGTCGAGGACCAGCTGGGCACCTTGGCCGCCTTCTCGGCCGCTGCGGGCGAGCCGGACCGGACCATCGCCTTCGGCACCTCGATGGGCGGCCTGGTCAGCAGCCTCATCGCCGAAACCCCGGACAGCGGCGTGGACGGAGCGGTGAGCACCTGCGGGCTGCTAGGCGGCGGAATCAACCTGAACAATTACCAGTTGGACGGCATCCACGCGCTCGCCGAACTGCTCCTGCCCGGAACGGACCTGCAGTTGACGGGATTCCGCACCGCCGAGGAAGCAGGCGTCACCATCACTGCCCTCATGGGTGCGGTACAGCAGGCACAGGCGACGGCGGAGGGCCGGGCCCGGCTGGCATTGGCCGCGGCCCTGATGAACACACCAACCTGGTTCAGCGGGGACATGGAACCGGACCGGACGGACTTCGCCGCACAGCAGGAGGCGCAGTACAACTGGCTGCTGCAGACGATCCCGTTTGTGGTCGGCTCGCGGGCCTCGATTGTCAACGCCGCAGACGGTGACAGCGGCTGGAACCAAGGGGTGGATTACCGTTCCCTGCTGCGGGACTCGGCGCAGCGGCAGCAGGTCAAGGCGCTGTACCGCAGTGCCGGCCTGGATCTGCGCGAGGACCTGCATACCCTCACCTCCACCGCGGACATTGCACCGGATCCGGAAGCCCTGGACTGGATGGACCGCACCTCGACCCCGCACGGGGACCTCCTGATGCCGGTGCTGACCATGCATACCCTGGCCGACATCCTGGCGCCGGTGGAGTACATGGAGGAGTACGCGGAGACGGTTCGGGACGCCGGGGCCGGTGCGCTGCTGCGCCAGTCCTACGTCGAACGGACCGGGCACTGCACCTTCACCGATGCGGAGCGGGTCGGCGCCGTGCTGGCCATGGACGAACGCCTTGACGCCGGGCGCTGGGGGAACCTGGCCGAGCCCCGGCAGCTTGACCGGGCAGCCGAATCACTGGGACTGGGCGAAGCGGACTTCATCAGGTACCGTCCCGAAGAATTCGTCAACGACCGGAACTACCCGCAGGATCCGGGCCACGGCCACGGCCACGGACACGGACCGGGCCACGGCCCCGGGAAGGGCCGCTGACGGCGGGCCTATCCCGCTTTACTGCACCCAGCCCTGCACGGCCAGGGGTGCAGTGAAGGGGCTACCGACGTCGTAGGAGACACCGGCGACGGCGACGGCGAGGTCCCCGTTGTAGGTTCCGCGCGCTTCCGAGACGCTGACGCTGGCGTCGTTCCAGACCGGCAGGTGTGTGAGGAGCAGACGCCGGGCCTGCGCTGCGGTGGCTGCTTCTCCGGCGCGGCGGCCGGTCAGGTGCACGCC
This sequence comes from Arthrobacter sp. zg-Y179, assembly GCF_020907345.1. Taxonomy (NCBI): domain Bacteria; kingdom Bacillati; phylum Actinomycetota; class Actinomycetes; order Micrococcales; family Micrococcaceae; genus Arthrobacter; species Arthrobacter sp. zg-Y179. Next base: position 69,794 of record NZ_JAJJOB010000001.1, read on the forward strand.
TTCGATGGCGTCGTCGCGGCCCTCATGGAACGCAGCTTCACAGAGGAAGACGTCGGTGTCCCGGGCGGCATCTTCCAGCCCGGGGCAGGAATCGGTATCTCCGGAATAGGCCAGGGTCCGGAGTACGGGTTCGCCGTCGGCGTCCACGGTGCGGGCCTCCACGCGCAGGGCGTAGGCCTCTTCGGCCGGGTGCCGCACCGGGTAGGGGGTCACGGTGAACGGCCCGATCTGCACTGCACTGCCGGCGGTCCAGTTGGAGAACTCGAAATCCTCGTGCATGCCCGGATCCAACTCCAGCCCGTAGGCCGTTGCCATCCGGTCCGCCGTTGCCGCCGGGCCCCAGACCTTGATCCGGTCCCGGTTCCACCCGGAGGGGTCCCAATGCACGGCTACGTGGAGGCCGCACAGATCCATGCAGTGGTCCGGATGCAGGTGGGTGAGCAGGACGGCGTCGATGTCCCGCAGGTCCATGTAGCGCTGCAGCGCACCCAGCGAACCGTTGCCGAGGTCCAGCAGGATCCGCCAGTCGCGGACGCCGTCGTTGGCGGTCACGAGGTAGCACGACGCCGGCGAGGCCGGGCCGGGGAAGGATCCGCTGCAGCCCACAATGGTCAGTTTCATACCGTGCCGTTCCAGGAAGCGCCGCTGTGCGCCTCCGTGCGTTCAGGGGCATCAGCCCGGGCTGCGGCAATCATCTGCGGGGTTACCCGCGCCATGCTGCCAGTGGGGTAATGCGCGGCCACGTGTTCCACCTGCTGGACGCTGAGCACCTCGGGACCCAGGAAACGCCGGGCAAGCAGTTCGAAGGAGGCCGAGTCTCCGGTGGCAACAAAGGTATGCTGCGGGGCGGTCTGCGAGCGCCGTTCAATCCCGTGCGAGATCAGGGCGCGGTAGACGTCCTTCGCGGTTTCCTCGGCACTGGACACGAGCGTGACGCCGTCGCCCATCACATAGGAAATGACGCCGGTGAGCAGCGGATAGTGCGTGCAGCCAAGGACCAGGGTGTCCACGTCCCGGTCTTTCAGCGGAGCCAGGTATTCCTCCGCCGTAGCCAGCACATCGGGCCCGGACGTGATGCCGGCTTCGACAAACTCCACGAACGCCGGGCAGGCCACCGAGGACACCTGCAGGTGCGGGGCCGCGGCAAAGGTGTCATCGTAGGCCCGCGAACCAACGGTGGCAGCCGTTCCGATGACGCCGATCCGTCCGCTACGGGTAGCAGCCACTGCGCGGCGGACGGCCGGCTGGATGACCTCGATGACGGGGATGCCGTACCGGTGCGTGTAGCGTTCACGGGCGTCGCGCAGGACGGCTGCGGAGGCGGAGTTGCACGCAATCACCAGGAGCTTGACGCCGGAATCCACCAGTTCGTCCATCACGCCCAGCGCTTTGGCCCGGACTTCGGCGATCGGCAGGGGCCCATAGGGTCCGTTGGCGGTATCCCCCACGTACATGACGGATTCGTTGGGCAGCTGGTCAAGGACGGCGCGTGCCACTGTCAGCCCGCCGACACCGGAGTCGAAGATGCCGATCGGGGCGTCCGGGTCCTTGACCCGGACTGTTTCGTGCACAGACGTGCCCAGTGGACGGGTGGAGGGGCTGGCCGGGTTCGAACTCATAATGTAACGACCATAGTCCTCCCCCGCGCACGGGCACATTCACCGACCCGTGCCGTTGCTCACATAGTTGGCTGCCGGCGCCGTGGAGTCCTTGTCAGTTCAGGGAGCCGAGCAGCGCCTGCATCAGGGTCTCCTGCAACCATGTGACGAAGTTGTACACCAGCGCAAGGTAGCCGTCCAAGTCCTCGGCCTTCGACGGATCGGTGATGTCATGCAGCCGCTCTGCGTCTTCATCATTTTCCAGGCCCAGGCGGTCGGCGAGCACCAGCCGGACATCGTTCAAGGCGCGGGCAAAGAGCTGCGCCTGCTCGGTGTCCAGTCGAAGCGGTGCCGCCTCCAGCTGCAGCGCGGCGGCGCGCAGGGCGGCTTGTTTTGATTCGCGCAGCGTCCGTTCCGTGAACCGCCGGAACTCCAGGGCGTCGTCGTCGTTCCCCGTGGTGCCGTTGGGGAGGAGCCGCAGCAGGGCGGAGTCCTCCGGAACGGCCGCCGACGGATCGATGCCGACCATGGCCGCGAGCGGATCGGCATCCGCGGCAGTGTCAGGTTCCAGCAGGGCCTGCACATCGGAGAAGAGCTTGCGGAGCAGGTCCCGCTCCTCCGGTTCCAGGTTGGCGGTAATGCCCTTACGGGTGAGCTTGAAGCCGGTGGCCACGAATATCCGTTTCTGTTCAGTGCACTGGGTCGGGCGGTGTAGGCGGCGCTGGGCGGAGCTAGGCCGCGTCCGCCTTCTGGAAGGTGGCCCACAGCCCGTAGGAATGCATCGCGACGGTATCGCGTTCCGCGGATTCCCGGGATCCGGTGGCCACTACGGACTTCCCGGCCTGGTGGACCTCCAGCATGAGGCGGTGGGACTTGGACTCCGAATAGCCGAAGTAACTCTGGAAGACGTAACTGACGTAGCTCATCAGATTAACCGGGTCGTTCCAGACAATCACGACCCAGGGAACGTCCGAAGAGGTGAGGGTATCCGTCTCCTCACGTGTCAGGGTGTCCGTTCCGGTCGCGGTGCTGGTAGCCATGGGTCCAATTGTAGTGAGGAATCGGTTTGCGAACCTCCACAGTGCAGCCTTCTACTCAAGGGGGATCCGCGGGTTAGAGTTTTGCCTGTGAACAGTCCCGCCGTCCGGCACACCCCGAATTCAGCCCTTTATACGGACCACTACGAGCTCACCATGCTCCAGGCCGCCCTCCACTCGGGTACGGCTTCCCGCCGTTCCGTGTTCGAAGTCTTTGCCCGGCGGCTGCCGGAAGGCCGCCGCTACGGCATCGCTGCCGGAACGGGCCGCATTCTTGAAGCCCTGGAAAATTTCCGCTTCGAACAACCGCAGCTGGATTTCCTCGCCAGGACCAACGTGGTGGACGAACGCACGCTTGAGTGGCTCGCGGACTTCCGCTTCTCCGGCAACATCTACGGCTATGCCGAGGGCGAGGCGTACTTCCCGCAGTCACCCCTGCTGATCGTTGAATCCACCTTCGGCGAAGCCTGCATCCTCGAAACCATGATCCTGTCCATGCTCAACCACGACAGTGCCATTGCCTCCGCGGCATCCCGCATGACCTCCGCAGCCGACGGACGCCCCTGCATTGAAATGGGTTCGCGCCGCACGCATGAGGAAGCCGCCGTTGCCGCGGCCCGCGCGGCTGTAATCGCCGGCTTCGACAGCACCTCCAACCTTGAGGCGGGCCTGCGCTACGGCTTGAAAACCGTGGGCACGGCCGCGCATTCCTTCACCCTGCTGCACGATTCCGAGAAGGAGGCCTTCACCGCGCAGACGGCGTCCCTGGGCTTTGGCACCTCACTTCTGGTGGACACGTACGACGTCGAGCGCGGGGTCCGCACCGCGGTGGAAGTCGCCGGACCGGCGCTGGGCGGCGTGCGGCTGGATTCCGGCGACCTCGTGGCGCAGGCCCGCTGGGTCCGCGACCTGCTCAACGAGCTGGGCAACACCAAAACGCGCATCATGGTCACGTCCGACCTCGACGAGTTTGCGATAGCAGCCCTGGCCTCGGCTCCCGTGGATGCCTACGGCGTCGGTACCTCCCTGGTCACCGGCTCCGGGGCGCCGACCGCCGGCATGGTCTACAAACTGGTCAGCCGCGAGGGAGACGACCACGAGTTCGTTTCCGTGGCCAAGGCCGCAAAGAACAAGGTCTCGCTCGGCGGGCGCAAGTACGCACTGCGCCGGCTGGACGAACACGGCACGGCAACCGCCGAGGTGATCGGCATCGGCCACGCGCCGTCGGACGACGGCAACGACCGTACGCTGCTGCACCAGTTCGTGGCCGACGGCGTTGTCCTGCCCGGCTGGACGGGACCGGAGGCCGTGACGCGTGCTGCCAAGCAGCACGAAGCGTCCCTTGCCGAACTGCCAACCTCGGTGAACCGCCTGCAGCGCGGCGAGCCGGTCATCCCCACCGAATACGAGGAGTAAGCAATGGCCCGCGCCCTGATAATCGTCGACGTGCAGAACGACTTCTGTGAAGGCGGCTCGCTGGCTGTGGCCGGCGGGGCCGACCTCGCGGGGGAAATTACCGACTACGTGGAAACCTCCGCGGGCCGGTACGATCTGGTCGCCGCCACCCAGGACTGGCACATCGATCCCGGTGCGCATTTCTCTGAAGCGCCGGACTTCGTGGACTCCTGGCCGAGGCACTGCGTGGCCGGCACGCCCGGCGCCCAGCCGCACCCGGACCTGGATACCGAGCTGGTGGATGCCTTCTTCCGCAAGGGCCAGTACGAAGCCGCGTATTCCGGTTTTGAGGGCGTCCTGGCGCCGGACGTCGAGGTGCCCCTCGGAGAGCCGGAAGCCGAGCCGGAGACAGACGCCGAGACATTGAGCCTGGACGACTGGCTGCGGGACAACGACGTGGACGAGGTGGTGGTGCTGGGCCTTGCCGCTGACTACTGCGTACGCGCCACCGCCCTGGACGCCGTCGCTGCCGGCTACACCACCGCGGTGATCCCGGAACTGTGCCGCGGCATCAAGCGTGAGACCACGCTCGCGGCCTGGGCCGAACTCGAAGACGCCGGCGTGGAGATCATCGACCTTTAGCAAGGGCACAAAAGAAAGGGCCGGCCGCTGCTGCGGCCGGCCCTTTGCCGTTCCCTGTGGCCGTTCCCTGTGTCCGGAGCTACTTACGGCCGATGAACCAGTCCTGCAGCTTCTTCAGCCGCTTGTTGAGCTGTTCCTCGTTGGCCTGCGCCACGGGCGGCCCGCCGCAGATCCGGCGCAGTTCGCTGTGCACCACGCCGTGCGGCATGCCGGAGCGGGCGGACCAGGCGGAAACGTTCTTCGCCAGCTCGCCCCGCAGTTCGGTCAGCCGGCGGTGGTCCACCACTTCGGGGGCTTCCGCAGGCGCTGCCTCAGCGGCGGCACCGGAACGGCGGCCCCTGCGGGAAAGCTGCTCATGCTGGCGCTGGCGCAGCAGCGTGCTCATCTGGTCGGCGTCCAGCAGACCGGGGATGCCGATGAAATCCTGTTCCTCCTCGCTGCCCAGCGCACCGCCGGTGCCGAACTCGCCGCCGTCGAACAGTACGCGGTCAAAGGACGCCTGGGATTCCAGGGCCTCGAACTTCTGCTTGGTCAGCTCGCCGGAGGCCTTTTCTTCCCGGTTGGCCGCCTCCATCAGGCTGTCCTCGAGGCCGAAGCCTTCCTCCTCCAGATGGTTGTCCGGGCGGTCCAGTGCGTGGTCGCGTTCGACTTCCATCTGGTTGGCCAGCGCCATCAGGTTCGGCACGGAGGGCAGGAACACCGACGCCGTCTCGCCGCGCTTGCGGGCACGCACAAAACGTCCCACGGCCTGCGCGAAGAACAGCGGAGTGGCGGTGGAGGTGGCATACACGCCGACGGCGAGGCGCGGCACGTCCACGCCTTCGGACACCATCCGCACGGCCACCATCCAGCGCTGGGTGCCGGCGGAGAATTCCTCGATCTTTTCCGAGGCCTTGGCATCGTCGGACAGGATGACCGTGGGTGATTCGCCCATGATCTTCTTCAGCCAGCCGGCGTAGGCGCGGGCGTCGTCGTGGTCCGTTGCGATCACGAGCCCGCCGGCGTCGGGCACGGACCGGCGGACCTCGGTGAGGCGGCGGTCCGCTGCGGCCAGCACGGCGGGGATCCACTCCCCGGTGGGGTTCAGGGCGGTGCGCCAGGCCTGTGCCGTGATGTCCTTGGTTACCGCGGCTTCGCCCAGCGACGCAGCCATTTCGTCGCCGGCACTGGTCCGCCAGCGCATCTGCCCGGAATAGGCCATAAACATCACCGGGCGGACCACGTGGTCCTTCAGTGCCTGGCCGTAGCCGTAGGTGTAGTCCGCCTTGGACCGGCGGATGCCGTCCCGGTCCTCGACGTACTCCACGAACGGAATGGCGGCGGTGTCCGAGCGGAACGGCGTACCGGTCAGGGAAAGCCGCTTGACGGCAGGCTCAAACGCTTCGCGGATGCCGTCACCCCAGGACAGGGCGTCACCGCCGTGGTGGATCTCGTCCAGGATCACCAAGGTGCGGGCTGCCTCGGTCTTGGCGCGGTGCAGCATGGGCTTGGAGGCCACCTGAGCGTAGGTGACGGCCACGCCGATGAACCCGTGCCCGTGCCGTCCGTCGGCATTCTTGAAGTTCGGGTCGATTGCCAGGCCAACCTTCGCAGCGGCGTCGGCCCACTGCCGTTTCAGGTGGTCCGTGGGGGCGACAACGGTGATGCGGTTGACGATTCCGCGCTCCACCAGCTCGTTGGCCACACGCAGGGCGAAGGTGGTTTTACCGGCGCCGGGGGTGGCGACGGCGAGGAAGTCGCTGGCATTGGATGCGAAGTACTTCTCAAGTGCCTCCGCCTGCCACTGACGCAGCTTCGGGGCGGTGCCCCAGGCGGCGCGCTCGGGGTAGGCGGGCGGCAGGGACGCACCGGCGCCGAACAGGGTTTCGGAACTCACGCGGGGAACGCAACCTTTCTCATTTCTCGATTGGTTGTTGCCGTGCGGGCACCGGACGGGCGCAGCGCTGAGCGGCTGCGCCCGGGCGCAGGCGTAAACACATAGGTCATGCAGGCATCAGGACTAACTGCCTTCTCGGGCGGAAGGCTGGGAAACGGAGCGAGCAGAAAACGGCCGGAGAGGCCGAACTACTTCTTGCCCTTGGGGTTGTCGCCTTCGGGACGCAGGCCCTCGTAGATTTCCTTGCAGGTCGGGCAGACGGGGAACTTCTGGGGATCCCGGCCGGGCGTCCAGACCTTGCCGCACAGAGCAATCACCGGCTCGCCCGAAAGCGCCGATTCCATGATCTTTTCCTTGCGCACATAGTGGGCAAAGCGTTCGCTGTCGCCGGGTTCCAGCTCTTCGCGCAGTTCTTCGCGCTCGATGGTGGCCGTGGACGTACCGTTGTCATCCAGGCGGCGGGGATCGTTTTCGAAAGGATCGGGAGGCAGGCTCATGCGTTCCATCTTAGTACCCGCCGACTACTTGTTGATGGAGACCTGCTGCAGCAGTTCCGGCCCGCGCGCGTCCAGCCACCGTCCGCCCAGCCGGATCCCGAGGATCAGCACCGCCGCACCCAGGAGCAGGCCCGCGAGCAGTGTCACAACTCCCCAGAGAGTGCTTTCCAGCACGACGGCGAGCACTCCCGGAACGAGCACAGGCACCAGCAGCGCGAAGGTCACGAGGCTGAAGGCACCCTGGACCAGCAGGGCCCGGCCGGTGGAACCGGGCGGAGTCTTGAATGCGTTTTCCCCCGGCAGCGGCACGTTGTAGGTGTAGCGCGCGGACACTGCGCTGGAGACTCCCAGCCCGATCATCAGCGCCGCCAGGGAAACCCCCAGTACGGGGGCTATGAGGTCCGCGTGCCCGGTCAGGGTCGCCGGCAGGACGGCTGCGGCAAGCACGGCCGGCGCACTCAGCACTGCGCAGGCGAGTGCACGGCCGGCGCGGTCCGCCCGTCCGGACACGCCGGTGGCCACATGCAGGGCGAACGCCGTGCTGTCATAGGAGACGTCCGCGCTGATGGAGAAGCCCAGAATAAAGGCCACCAGCGGCCCCAGCGCCAGCGGTACCATCAGGCCCGCTTCCGCGCCGGCGTTGTTGCCCGCGAACAGCAGGAGCACAACGAGCAGCGGGAGGATCAGCAGCGAAGCGCTGTAGCGCGGGTCCCGCAGCCAGTAAATCAGCGACCGGGCGGCCACGGCACCGGTGGGAGTGGCCGGGAAACGGGCGAGCAGCCCCAGGCCTGCAGCCTTGCGCCCGGCCCCGGCCTGCGGCGGGCGGACCAGGGCCCTCAGCAGCAGGGTTTTCCAAACCAGCACCAGCAGTGCCAGGAACGCCGCGCTGATAAGGGTTTTCGCCGCAGCGGCACCGTAGCGGCCAATGGCAATGTCTCCGGGGACCGCCCACACCGCGCCCAGCGGCGTCCAGGACAGCACCTCGGCGAGGCCTGGAAGGTACTCTGCGCCCGCCCGGATCCCGTCGGTAACACCGGCAATGATGGGCCCTAGCAGAAAAAGGGGAATGACCAGCAGCAGTCCGGTGAATTCGCGGAACCGGCGGGAACCAGTCAGGGAGACGGCAGCTGCCACGGCCACCCGGGCGGAGATAAGACACGTGAAGACTGCAACGGCCGAGAGTACAAGCGCTGCGGCCAGCGCCGCCGGCGAGCGGTACCAGCTTGCGGCCTGCGCCAGCACGGCAAGCAGCGTGACGGCGCCCGGAATGCCGATGAGCCCGCCCGCGGCCAGACCCGCGAGCAGCTGCGGCACCGGGACGGCATAGGTGGTGAAGCGTGCCGGGTCCAGAGTCAGGTCCAGTCCCGAAGATGCCACGGGAATCACTGCCCAGGCAACCACGGCTGTACTCCCGGCCAGGATCACCGCAGTCCGGGCAAGGGCCGGATCGGCTCCGAAAACGAACAGGGCTCCCACCAGGAGAACCAGCAGGGACAGCGCATATAGGCCGCCGAGTATGATCCCCACCAACTGCCAGGGACTGCGCTTCAAAGAGTTGCGCAGCAGCAGCAGCTTCAGCCTTAGAAGGTGCGCAACCATTCCAGCCCCTCCGCATGGGTGCGCCCGCCGACCAGTGCAACGAAGCGGTCCTCCAGGCTGGTGTCGCCGCGGACCTCGTCCAGCGTTCCCGCGGCCAGCAGGTTTCCGCCGGCCACTACGGCCACGTGGTCGCACATCCGCTGGACCAGGTCCATAACGTGGCTGGAAACAATCACCGTGCCGCCGGCGGCGACATAGTCGGAGAGGATCCCGCGGATGTTGGCGGCCGAGACGGGATCCACTGCTTCGAACGGTTCGTCCAGCACCAGCAGGCGGGGAGCGTGGATCAGAGCCGAGGCCAGGGCCACCTTTTTGGTCATGCCGGCGGAGTAGTCCACCACAAGGGTGCCTGCATCGGCAGCAAGATCCATGGCGGTCAACAGGTCCTTCGTGCGGGAATGCGCCGTTTCCCGGTCCATCCCGCGAAGCAGGCCGGCGTACGTCACCAATTGTTCACCGGTCAGCCGGTCAAAGAGCCGGACACCGTCCGGCAGTATGCCCATCAACCGCTTGGCTTCCAAGGGACGGGCCCACACATCGGTGCCGTGTACCCACGCGGAGCCCGTGTCCGGACGCAGCAGCCCGGTGGCCAGCGACAAAAGCGTGGTCTTGCCGGCTCCGTTGGGGCCGACCAGCCCGTAGAACGAGCCCTGCGGCACTTCGAGGCTGATGCCGTTGACGGCAATCTTCCGGCCGAACTGCTTGACTAGTCCCCGGACGGCGAGAGCCGGGACGGGATCCGGTGTCGATGTCATGGCCATAGCCTAGCCACCGCGTACCGGTGCGTCTTCGGCAAAAGGGACCAGTTTCCAGGCTCCCTGCCGGAGTGCGGCATCCCCCGCGGGGACTAGCCCGCCGGCTAGAACATGCCGCGCCGTGCGGCCCGCTCGTACTGCGGCACCCAGGGCAGCTTGGCGTCCAGCTCCGCCGCCGCACGCATCCACCAGTGCGGATCCCGCAGGGCGGCACGGGCAATGAGGACCGCGTCTGCGGAACCGGCCTGCAGGATCTTCTCCGCCTGCGTACCGGAATCGATGAGTCCGACGGCGGCGGTAGGCACGCCCGCGCCGTGCCGGACCGCTTCGGCATACTCCACCTGGTAATTCGGTGCCACGGGGATCGTGGCCCCGGGAACGGCACCGCCGGTGGAAACATCCACCAGATCCACTCCGCGTTCCCGCGCAGCCCGTGCCAGGACCACCGAGGACTCTGCGTCCACTCCCCCGGGCATCCAGTCCGTGGCGGAGATCCGCAGCAGCAGCGGCATGGACTCGGGGATCACGGCCCGTACCGCGTCGGTGACCTCGAGGGTCAGCCGGTTCCTCCCCGCCTCGTCCCCGCCCCACGCATCGGTGCGGGTATTGACCAGCGGGCTGAGGAACTGGTGCAGCAGGTAGCCGTGCGCGCCGTGGATTTCGATGGTGTCGAAGCCCGCGTCGACCGAGCGGACAGCCGCGTCGGCGAAGTCGCGGATCACCTGCCGGATACCCGCTTCATCCAGGGCTGCGGGAGCCGCGTAGCTGCCGAACGGATCCGCCGTCGGTCCGACGGTCTGCCAGCCGCCGTCGGACAGCGGCACGCTGCCCGTGCCGGCAGCGAACGGAGCATAGGTGGAGGCCTTGCGCCCGGCGTGCGCCAGCTGGATGCCGATGCGCGCCTGGACGGCTCCGTGCCGGTGCACAAAATCCGTGATGCGCTGCCAGGCGGCGGCCTGCGCCTCGTTCCAGATCCCGGCGTCCTGCGGGCTGATCCGTCCTTCCGGCTGAACCGCAGCGGCCTCGGTGATGATCAGGGCCGCCCCGCCGGCGGCGAAGGAGCCCAGATGCATCAGGTGCCAGTCATTGGGTAGGCCGGGCGCATCGGCGGGATCCGCGGAATACTGGCACATGGCGGCTACCCATCCGCGGTGGGCCAGCTCCATTCCGCGCAGGGTGACGGGGTCAAAAAGCGATGACGTGTCCAAGGAAGGGCCCCACAGCCTAGAACAGTGCCCGGGCGAGGGCGGAACGGGCCTTGGTGACCCGGGGGTCGGCGACCCCGACCACTTCGAAGAGATCCAGCAGCCGCAGCCGGGCGGTTTCCCGGTCTTCGCCGTGCACCCTGCCGATCAGGCCGGTGATCCGGCGGAAGGCGTCCTCGACGTGCCCGCCGGCAATGTCCAGGTCCGCGACGGCGAGCTGCGCCTGCACGTTGTCTGGCTCCTCGGCGCCTGCCCGGCGGACGGCCTCCGCGTCAGCATCACGCAGCCGGGCCATGAGTTCCACCTGCGCCAGGCCGGCCTTGGCTTCCGCGTCCGCAGGCTGCTCGGCAAGTGCACGGCGGTACGCCGCAGCCGCGGCGTCGTAATCCTCGGCGTTGATGGCGTCGAAGGCTTCCTGGTGGAGCGGGGGCAGCGGTGCTTCCGGCGCCTCTTCCGGGGTACCGCCTTCCAGGGACCCGTTGACGCCGTTGGCGGCGGCCACCTGCATCAGCTCGCCGACCAGGGCACGGATCTGGTCCTCCGGCATCGGCCGGTCGAGGAGGGGCACCGGCTGGCCCTTGATCACTGCAGCCACGGTGGGAACGGTGACGGCGGAGAAGGCCTGTGCAATCTGCGGGTAAGCTTCCGCGTCCACCCGTGCCAGCAGCATCCGGCCGTTCTGTTCCACGGCGATGGACGCCAGGATCGCCGAGACCTGCTGCGAGTCGGGGCTCGCATCGGAATACAGGTCAATGACCACCGGAACTTCGGCGGAAAGCTGGACAATCTGGGGGAAGGTCTGTTCCGAGACCTGCACCACGAACGGTGACGGCGCGGGAGCGGCGCCGGGGGCAGCTCCGGGGGCAGCGCCACCCGGGGCTGCGGGGGCCGCCGGGGCCGCGGAACGTGCCTTGAGGGCGGAGAGGTCAACTGCCCCCCGCAGGTTCATGGAGGAGGGGGCTGCCGGTGACGGGCGGTTCGGTGTGCTCATTTCTTCACCTTATTACGCCTCGCCCGTCCACCGGCAAGCCCAACGCGTCCGCCTACTTAAGGTTGGCGGACAGCAGTTCCTGCGCTGCACCCACTACCAGGGCCTGGCCGGTGCCGCCGGAAGCCGGAACGTAGAGCATTACGGCTTCGCCGTGGGTGACGTCGATGCCCTTGTCGGTGTTCGTCTCGCCGGTCAATGCCTGGTAGACGGTACCTTCAAGGTTGACCGAGTCGCCGGCTTCCTTGGGTGTGCTGGAGAACGTGTTGGACAGGTAGCCGAACACGATGGCCCCGCCGTCGTCGGTCCGCAGTGCGTACGTTTCCTCCGGATTGGCGGCATGCTGGAACGTGTTGGTGGCGAACTCGTTCTTCGGGTCGCTCTGCACCTGCTGCTGGAACTTGACCACGTCCTCGCTGAACCGGTTGGCGCCGAAGGTGTCCTTCTTCTCGCCCTCCGGGTTGGTCAGGGAGTCGGCCAGCGCAGCGACGGCGTCCTGCGGCGACATGGCCAGCCCGTTGTCCGAGTCTGCGGGAATCTGGGCCGAGCCGTCCGTGGCAGCGGGCGGCTGCGGGAAGGTGCTGGCAGGCAGCATCTGGACAGCGGAAACGAGCTTGTAGTTGTCCCTGGCCGAGTCCTGGACCAGCAGCAGCGCCTGGGGCACCGGGTTCCCCTCACCCTGGGTCACAGCGACGACGGTGCGGGGCCAGTCGGCGGCGGTGCCGATCGACTGGGTCCGCAGCGTTTCCGCGGCCACCGGCACCGGGGCTTCATGGTCGGCGGACTTCGCGGCCACGGCGTAGTTCGCTGCACGCATGGCGTAAGCGGCCCCGCCGACGCGCGGTGTCAGCATCGACGCATCCTTGGCCGCGTCGCCCGCCTCGACCGTGCCGGCCACGGAATCCAGAATGCGGGTCAGCTGGGAATCCACGATTACCGGCTGGCTTCCGGCGGACTCGTCGGCAGCCAGCGCCGCTGCGGGGGCAGAGCCCGCTGCCAGGACGGCGGCGGCAGCAGCTGCCAGGAAGGCCGGACGACGGCGGCGGCGGACGGCGGCGGTGAAGGCCGACGTCGTACCCGAGACGCTGGGCTGCTTGTCGGCTGGCCCGGTCTCCGGACCGGCGCTGCGGCGGCTGCTGCGTCGCGGCCCGTCGGAGCCGCTGCGCAGGAAGGCAAGGGCCAGGCCCAGAACGGCCAGCAGGGCACCGATGACGATCAGCGGCACGGCGAACGGACGGGTGGCGTCGTTCGCCCAGGTCAGGGTCACGTCTGTGGGGGCCGCAGCGGTGCCGTCCGTGGCGAGCAGCATCCGCCAGTCGCCCTCGCCCGGCGCCTCCCAGTCGTAGGACAGTTCGCCTTCACCGGACTCTTCAACGACCCAAAGGTCAGAACCGGCAGGATTCGGAGCGGTCTTGCCCGTCTTGTCGGTGCCTACGGTCAGGTCCGAGCTGTCGTCTCCCGGGCTAAGCCGGGTGGCGGCGGCGTCTGCCACCCATGCCTGGACATCGTTGGCCCGCCCAACCGCCAACGTGAAGGGAGCATCCGAACGGACGGTGATGTCAACACCGTCGGAGTATCCGGCCAGCAGTTCCGGTTCCAGTACGGTGACCACGGCGCCCTCGGTGCCCTCGGCTTCCATGGAAACCGACTGGGTCTCAGGGGGCGCCCAGAACGTGCGCTGGCCAATGCCTATCAGCATCAGCAGCACCCCGAGGACGATCAGCGGAACTGCAAATTTGTTTCGCACAACTTACCTATCTTCAGTCTGGGCAAATCACATGGCAGGGCGGCGGATTTTCCGAACCGGCAGGCCCGAACGCGGGCGCCGGAATGCGGCGGCTAATTCGCAGCTGGTCATTGATGTCCTGGCACTTGGTAACCCAATGGTAACGAAATCCCACCAGAGCACCCATTCGGGTGATGACCCGGCGCGGTTACCGCCGCATGCGGGTAAGCGGAAAACGGTTTTGGCGGCGCACCGGCTGGTAAGGTTTCGGTTCGTATCAGCAGCCCAACCAGGCAGAGGAGAAACGCGCGAAATGAGCGAAAACGAGGACGTGCCCGTCCACGCGCCGCTCCCCGGCCCTGCGAACAAAAAACCGGCGGGCGGAAATGCCCCTGACGGGAATGCGCCCCGCACCCCTCTGCCCGGATTCCTTTCCACCGCTGCGGACCGCGTCCGCTACAGCCTGCGCCACGGCGTTCCCGGCGCCCGGCCCCGCCCGCGCTTCGAATTCCCGCCCGAGGACGCAGCCGGTACGGAGATTACGGTCGACGAGGACGTGCGGCTTCCCGATGAACGGCTCAGCGTGAGCGGCGGCGGGCAGGGGCATGAGGCGGAAAGCGGGAGCCTGCGCGCGCATCCCATCTACTTTGGTTTTATGCTCACGGTCGGCGTTGGCCTGGCCCTGCTGCTGTTCTTCGTCATCACCAACGTCGGCGAGCTGCTGGTCTGGATCGGCGCCGCCCTGTTCATTGCCCTGGGGCTGGATCCGGTGGTCCGCTGGATGGCCGCACGGCGGATCCCCCGCCCCGCCGGCATCGCCCTCACCGTGCTGGTACTCGCCGGCGTCGTTACGGCCTTCTTTGCGACACTGATCCCCACCATCGTCAGCCAGTCGACGGAAATCATCGCCAAGGCTCCGGGCTACATCAACAACTTCCTTGCCTCGGACTTCTTCGTCAACATCGACAAGCAGTTCCAGATCCGTGACCGCATCGAGCAGGAAGTCGGCAGCTTCTTCTCCAACAGCTCCGCCGTGGGCGGCATTTTCGGCGGGGTCCTGAGCGTGGGAACGGTGATTGCCAACGGCCTGTTCGGTGCCCTGATCATCCTGGTCCTGACCCTGTACTTCCTGGCTTCCCTTCCGTCGATGAAGAAGTGGGCCTACCGGCTAGCCCCGCGCAGCCGCCGCCGCCGGGTGGAGGCCCTCTCGGAGGAAATCACCGGCAGCGTAGGCAACTACGTGATCGGCCAGGGCCTGGTCGCGTTGCTGGACGCCACCTATGCCTTCATCGTGATGACCATCACCGGCGTGCCGTTCTCGGTGCTGCTGGCCTTCCTGGTTGCGCTGCTGGCATTCATCCCGCTGGTGGGCCCGCCCATAGCGCTCGTGCTGGTCTCACTGGTGGCCCTGACCGAGGGCTGGCAGACAGCCGTAGTCTTCGCCATCCTCTACATGGCCTACCTGCAGTTCGAGGCCTACTTTGTCTCCCCCCGCGTGATGCAGCGGGCCGTGGCGGTGCCCGGCGCCGTCGCCGTCATCGCCGTGATTGCCGGCGGCAGCCTGCTGGGAGTACTGGGCGCGCTGATAGCCATTCCGACGGCGGCCGCCACCCTGCTGCTGCTCAAGGAAGTCTTCATCGCCCGGCAGGACCGGCAGTAGCCCGTCAGTACCTGCGGCGGATCCGCCAGCAGTGGTTGTGCCAGTGCCGCCGTCCCTCGACGGCGGTCTGGCGGCCCAGCAGCGAGTCTTCCTGCCACACCACCAGATGCGCGGTTCCGGGCGGGATGATCTGCCCGCAGCCGGGGCACCGATAGTCCTTTGCAGCGTTGCCGGCCGTGATCTGCCGCACCGACCATTCGCCGTCTGGGCCGCTTTCACGGCGCGGAATACCGGCACGCGTGCGTTCCAGATCCCCCTCCGGCGGGGCGGAAGCCCACTTGCGGCGGGCGTTCCGGCCGGCGGCACTGCCGGCGGCAGGCGTGCGGCGGGGATGGTTCGAACGGGGCATAGAAGTCATTTTGCCGCAGTTCAGCCGGTAAAGTGCAACTGTGCGTTTAGTAATAGCCCGCTGCTCCGTTGACTACGTCGGCCGCCTCCGTGCCCATCTGCCCCTGGCCGTAAGGCTTCTCATGGTGAAGGCCGACGGTTCCGTCCTGATCCATTCCGACGGCGGATCCTACAAACCGCTGAACTGGATGAGCCCTCCGGCCACCATGCGCAGCCTCGAACCGGACGAGACGGACGCCGAAGCCGGCGTCACGGAAGTCTGGAACGTCCAAAGCGCAAAGACCGACGACCGCCTCATCATCAGCATCCACGAGCGGTTCTCGGACGTCTCCCATGACCTCGGAACCGATCCCGGCCTCATCAAGGACGGCGTGGAAGCGGACCTGCAGCGCCTGCTGGCCGAACAGATCAACCGGCTGGGCGAGGGCCACACGCTGATCCGCCGCGAATACATGACGGCCATCGGTCCCGTGGACATCCTGGCCCGCGACGCCACGGGCGCCACGGTGGCCGTGGAACTGAAGCGCCGCGGAGACATTGACGGCGTGGAGCAGCTGACCCGCTACCTGGAACTGCTCAACCGGGACCCGCTGCTGGCTCCCGTCCGCGGTATTTTCGCCGCCCAGCAGATCAAGCCCCAGGCCCGCGTGCTGGCCGAGGACCGCGGGATCACCTGTCTGACGCTCGACTACGACGCAATGCGCGGCGTAGATGACCGGGACTCCCGCCTCTTCTGACTCCCCGCCCCGCTCCCGGCCGCCGGGCAACATGCCTAGAATCGGTGCATGAACCCCACAGCGCGCAGCCGGGACCGCGGCTACCTCCGAGGCAGCCTGCTGACCCCGGACGAGCTGGTTCCCGACGGCGCACTCGCGTTCGTCGGGGACCGGATCACGTACGCCGGCCCGGCCGGCGGTTTTGACGACGCCGGCTGGCCGGAGCCGGCGCCGCTGCCGACCGGTTCGCTCATCCTTCCCGGACTCGTGGACCTGCACTGCCACGGCGCAGCGGGGAGCGATTTCACCACTTCCGATGCCGGGGGAATCCGGCGGGCAGCTGCCTTCCTGCATTCTGCGGGAACCACCACGCTGCTCGCCAGCATGGTATCCGCATCCCGACGGGACCTGCTTGCTGCCGCCGCCCGGCTCGGTGCCCTGGCGAGGGAAGGGCTCATTGCCGGCATCCATGCCGAAGGGCCGTTCCTGGCGCCGGAGCGCTGCGGCGCGCAGGACCCGAGGTTCCTGATCCCGCCGGACCCGGGCTTCGTGGATGAGCTGATTGAGGCCGCGGACAGCGAACTGGTCACCATGACCTACGCTCCTGAACTGCCCGGAGCAGACGATCTGGTGGACCGCCTGGTCCTCCACGGCGTGACGCCTTCGCTGGGGCATACCGCCGCCGCGGACCCTGTTGCTGCCGAATCGCTGGAGTCCGCCCGTGACGAAATGGAAGAGGCCGGGTTCGGAGGCTACGCTCCCCGGCCCACAGTGACGCACCTGTTCAACGGCATGGATCCGATGCACCACCGCTCCCCCGGCGCCGTCGCAGCGAGCCTGCGGTCCGCACGCAGCGGGGCGGCCGTGGTGGAGCTGATCGCCGACGGCGCGCATCTGGACCCCGCGCTCGTACGCACCGTTTTCGAGCTCGTAGGAGCTGCGAACGTGGCCCTTGTGAGTGACTCCATGGCGGCCACCGGACTGGGCGACGGCACCTACCGGCTTGGGACTGCCGACGTCGTGGTGGGGAACGGGACGGCCCGCCTGCCCGGCGGCACGCTGGCGGGCGGCACGGCCACGCTGCTCCAGTGCGTACGCACGGCTGTTGCTGCCGGTGTGCCGCTCGCCGACGCCGTAGGTGCTGCCACTGCGGTGCCTGCAGACGTGCTTCGGCTCGCCGATGAAGTGGGTGCCCTGCGCCGCGGCCTGCGGGCCGATGCGCTGGTGGTCTCAGCGGACCTGGAGCTGCACGCGGTCCTGCGCTGCGGAACGTGGCTGCCGGGGTGAAAAGACACAGAAAAAAAGTTCTAAATATTTCGTTTTGAGCATTGACCAGACATTTCGGTTATGCAACGCTGTTACCAAGTCTTTGTGCAGGTGTTTTTTCATGCTCGCAAGACCGTTGCGAGTGAGAAGCTCCTCAAGGAACTGCTGAACGGCAAGAACTTGGGCTTTCTTGCTTCAGTAACATATCCGGCACGGACCGTGCAGGTAAGTTCCACATTATGAGGAGAAACAAATGGCTCAGGGTACCGTCAAATGGTTTAACGCCGAAAAGGGCTTCGGCTTCATTACCCCGGACGATTCAGACGGCGATGTCTTCGTTCACTACTCCGAAATCCAGACCAACGGATTCAAGACCCTCGACGAAAACCAGCGCGTTTCCTTCGAGATCGGCCAGGGCGCCAAGGGCCCCCAGGCCACCGGCGTAACCGCCCTCTAAGGTTTCCGCACTTTATCTTTTCGTAAGAAACGGAAAACCCCCGGCTTATGCCGGGGGTTTTCTGCGTTGCGGCCCTCTAGCCCCGACGGCGGACTACGTTCGCACCGAGACCCCGGAGATTCTCCATGAATCTTTCATACCCGCGGTCAATATGGTCCACGCCCCGCACTTCCGTGGTTCCGTCAGCAGCCAGGCCCGCTATGACAAGGGCCGCGCCGGCGCGGATGTCGTTTGCCACCACCGGTGCACCGGAAAGCAGCTCGACACCCTGGATCAGGGCGTGGTGTCCGTCCAGGCGCACCACCGCTCCGAGCCGCGCCAGTTCGGAGGTGAATCCCCAGCGCGCCTCGAAAACGTTCTCGGTGACCATTCCCGAGCCGTTTGAGACGGCGTTGAGGGCCACCACGAAGGGCTGCAGGTCGGTAGGGAACCCGGGATACGGCAGTGTGGAGACATTGATGGGCTCCGGACGGTCCGGCCCCTTCACCGTGAAGCCGTCCTCCCCCGTGCTGACCTCGCAGCCCGCCTGGGTGAGCTTGTCGAGAACCACGGCCAGCGCTGATGCATCCGCGGAGCGCACTTCGATCTCACCGCCGGTGATGGCTGCCGCGAAAGCCCAGGTGCCGGCGACAATCCGGTCCGGCACCACGCGGTGTTCCACCGGGTGCAGCTCCTGAACTCCGTCAATGATGAGCGTATTGGTGCCCACGCCGGTGATCTGGGCCCCCATGCCGTTGAGCATGCGGGCAATGTCCGTGATTTCGGGTTCCCGGGCAGCGTTATCGATCACGGTGCGTCCGCGGGCCAGGGTGGCGGCCATCATGAGGTTCTCAGTGGCGCCGACGGAAGGAAAGTCCAGGATATGGTCTGCGCCGTGCAGGCCCTCCGGGACCGAGGCAACCAGGTACCCGTGGTCGATGCCGATCTCGGCGCCCATGAGTTCCAACCCGGCGCGGTGCATGTCCAGTCCGCGGGAACCGATGGCGTCTCCGCCCGGCAGGGCCACCTCTGCGCGCCGGCAGCGGGCTACCAGCGGTCCCAGCACGGAGATGGAGGCACGCATGGCGCGGACGAGGTCATAGTCCGCCTGGTGGCCCAGCTCCTGCGGGACGTCCACGGCTACGGACGCCGCATCGACGTCGTAATCCACCGAGCATCCCAGCCTCCGCAGCAGCTCCGCCATGATCCAGACATCCTGGATGTTGGGGACATTCGTGATGACGGACCGGCCCTGCGCAAGCAGCGTCGCCGCCATCAGCTTCAGGACGCTGTTCTTGGCACCCGGGACAGTAACGGCTCCGCGAAGGGTGGACGGGCCGGTAACAACAATGACGTCTTCCATTACTCCATAGTAGGCGGATGCGACAGGCACCCGCGGGGCAGCAAAAAAGGCACAGGGAGAATTCCCTGTGCCTTTTAAGCAAAGCTTTTACCTGCCGGCCCTTAGCGCCTAGCGCCAGGTACCGATGCCGACCACGGGACCGGCTTCCACCCATGAAGACAGGCCCGTGTAGGCCTCGTACTTCATGGCCACCAGGATGATGCTGCCCTGGTAGTTCAAGCTGACGACGACGGCACCGGGCTGGATACGCGCACGCTCCGCTTCAGTGGGCTCCCGCCAGCCGGCCATCTCCAGCGAACTGCGCAGGAAACGGTACGGCGGACGCGGGCTCAGCGAGACCAGGCGCAGCCATTCCAGATGGGTGTCCGTATAACGGCAAACCCCCATCCGCCACCCCGCAGGGGGAAGGCAGATGGAGGCATCGAAGGTCCCCAGGGCGCGCCGCAGCTGGCTGCGGCGCACCCCGAAGAGCACTACTGCAAGGACGAGCAGCCCGAAGAGGGCGGCCAACGCAATGAACACATGGGAGCTGTCCATCGGAAGGAGTCAGCGGGTCCCGGCGGTTGCTTCGTTGGTCACCTTGGCGTTGTCCGCCACGATGACCACCCGGTTGTTGTCCACGGAGAAGAATCCTCCGTCGACGCTTACCTCAATGCGGGAACCGGACACCGGTTCGATGGCCAGTCCGCCCTCTGCCAGGATGGCCAGCACCGGTGAGTGGCCGGGAAGGATCCCGATCTCGCCGTCGCTGGTGCGGGCCTTGACCATCTTTGCCGCTCCCGACCACACGAAGTGGTCGGCAGCAACAATCTCAACTTCGAGTTCAGCAGCGTCCGCCATGGGGCTCACTTCCCGGTCTGCTCTTGGATCTTCGCCCACTGACGCTCAACGTCATCCATGCCGCCGACGTTGAAGAACGCCTGCTCGGCAATGTGGTCAACGTCGCCGTCGCAGATGGCCCGGAAGCCTTCGATGGTGTCCTTGATGGAAACCGTCGAACCCTCAACGCCGGTGAACTGCTTGGCGGTGTAGGTGTTCTGGGAGAGGAACTGCTGGATGCGGCGTGCACGCGACACGACGATCTTGTCCTCTTCCGAGAGCTCGTCGACACCGAGGATCGCGATGATGTCCTGCAGTTCCTTGTTCTTCTGGAGGATCTGCTTGACGCGGATGGCCGTGTCATAGTGCGCCTGGCCGACGTACTGCGGGTCGAGGATACGCGACGTCGAGGTCAGCGGATCCACGGCCGGGTACAGGCCACGGGAAGCGATTTCACGGGAAAGTTCCGTGGTCGCGTCCAGGTGGGCGAACGTGGTGGCCGGGGCCGGGTCGGTGTAGTCATCTGCAGGCACGTAAATGGCCTGCATGGACGTGATCGAGTGGCCCTTCGTGGACGTAATGCGCTCCTGCAGCAGACCCATCTCGTCAGCCAGGTTCGGCTGGTAGCCCACAGCGGAAGGCATGCGGCCGAGAAGGGTGGAAACCTCGGAGCCTGCCTGCGTGAAGCGGAAGATGTTGTCGATGAAGAGCAGCACGTCCTGGTTCTGCACATCGCGGAAGTATTCCGCCATGGTCAGAGCCGACAGTGCAACACGGAGGCGCGTTCCCGGCGGCTCATCCATCTGGCCGAATACAAGGGCGGTGTCCTTCAGGACGTTCGCCTCTTCCATTTCAACCCAGAGGTCGTTGCCTTCACGGGTACGCTCGCCGACACCGGCGAATACCGAGGTACCGCCGAAGTTGCGGGCAACACGGGTGATCATTTCCTGGATCAGCACGGTCTTGCCGACGCCGGCACCGCCGAACAGGCCGATCTTGCCGCCCTTGATGTACGGGGTAAGAAGGTCAATCACCTTGATGCCGGTTTCCAGCATCTCGGTGGAACCCTCAAGGTCCGCGAAGTTCGGAGCCGAACGGTGGATCGGCCAGCGCTCGGTGATCTCCAGCTGGTCTTCGGTAACGTCCAGGGGCTGGCCCAGGACGTTGAAGATGTGGCCCTTGACGCCGTCGCCTACCGGCACGGAGATGGGAGCACCCGTGTCGTACACGGCAGCGCCGCGGACCAGGCCGTCGGTGGCCTGCAGGGAGATGGCACGGACGAGGTTGTCACCCAGGTGCTGGGAGGTCTCGAACGTGATGGTGCGGGTCTGGCCGTCGAGCGTCAGCTCGGTGGTCAGTGCGTTGTAGATGGTGGGGATTGCGTCAGCCGGGAATTCGACGTCGACAACCGGGCCGATGACACGGGCGATACGGCCGGTGGCACCCGAGGCTACGGATTTAGATCCGTGCTCGACAGTTTGGGCAGTCATCTCTCTCACTTCACTCAGTTAGATGGCGTGTGGACTAAGTTTTTTATGCGTTGGAACTTATCTTCGAGCGGGGCAGGCTAGGAGGCGCTGAGCGCGTCCGCACCGGCTACGATCTCGGAAAGTTCCTGGGTGATTTCGGCCTGACGCGCGTTGTTGCGAAGTCGCGTGTACTTCTTGATCAGGTCCGTGGCGTTGTCCCCTGCGGCCTTCATGGCGCGCTGGCGGGCAGCAAGCTCGGAAGCGGCGGCCTGGAGCATGGCTGCAAAGATGCGCGACTCGATGTAGCGCGGCAGCAGTGCGTCCAGGACCTTTTCCGGCTCGGGCTCGTATTCGTAGAGAGGCAGGAACTCAGCGTTTGACTGGGCTTCTTCCTCCACTACCTCCAGCGGCAGCAGTCGGATGACCGCAGGTTCCTGAATAACCATGGACTTGAAGCGCGTGTAGACGATGTGGATTTCGTCCACGCCGCCGTCTTCGTAGGCCGTGTTGAAGTCATCGAGGAGTGCCTTGCCGATTTCACGGGCTGTTTCGAACTCGGGTGCGTCGGTACCGCCGGTCCAGACCCGTTCCACGGAACGGTTCCGGAATTCGTAGTACGCCTGCCCCTTGCGTCCAACAAGGTAGGTCTTAACTTCCTTGCCCTCGTCACGGAGCAATTCATTGAGTGCTTCGCCCTGCTTGAGGACACCGGCGGAGTACGATCCGGCAAGACCGCGGTCGGAGGTCATGATGACCACGGCTGCGCGCCGGATCTGCTCCGGTTCGGTGGTCAGCGGATGATCGATCTCCGACTGGGATGCCACAGCAGAAACGGCACGGGTGATCGCATTGGAGTAAGGCAGTGACGCAGCCACACGGGTGCGCGCCTTTCCAATGCGAGAGGCAGCAATCAGCTCCATCGCCTTGAAGATCTTCTGCATCGACGTGGTCGACGCGATCTTCTGGCGGTAGACCCGAATTTGGGCTCCCATACTCTTCCTTTCAGTTCCTAGCGTTGAAGCTAGGGGCTAAGGCAATGGCCTAGGGTTCCGCGGGCGGGGCCCCGGGCCCGCCCCCGGCCCCAAAAAACCCCCACCCCGCCGGGTGTAGCTCATTTTA
>NZ_JAJJOB010000002.1:0-328507 GCF_020907345.1 Arthrobacter sp. zg-Y179
TGAGGCTTGGGGCTACGCAAGGGGCGTGGGGTCCCGCGCCGGGCCCCGGGCCCGGCCCGCGGAACTTCAAAGCCGCTAGCGCTTCTGCTTGACGATCTTTTCCTGGTCTACGGCGTCCTCGTCCAAGGCGGAGGTAGCTTCGTTGCCAGCGGCGACCATGCGGTCGTCACCTTCGCCGAAGAAGCCCTGCTTGAACTTGGTGATGAGGCTCTTCATCTCATCAACCGTGGAATCCTCGAGCTTGTTCGTCTCGGCCAGGACGGTCATGACGGACGAGGAGTGGCGTACGTGTTCCAGGAACTCGGACTCGAAGCGGCGGACGTCCTCTACGGGGACGTCATCCAGGTAGCCGTTGGTGCCCATCCAGATGGAGACAACCTGGTCTTCCACCGGGTACGGCGCGTACTGGCCCTGCTTGAGCAGTTCCATCAGGCGTGCACCGCGGGTCAGCTGCTGGCGGGAAGCGGCATCCAGGTCCGAGGCAAACATGGCGAATGCCTGCATGTCGCGGTACTGCGCCAGTTCCAGCTTCAACGTACCGGAGACCTTCTTCATGGCCTTCTGCTGTGCAGCACCACCGACGCGCGAGACGGAGATACCGACGTCGACGGCGGGGCGCTGGTTGGCGTTGAAGAGGTCCGACTGGAGGAAGATCTGGCCGTCGGTGATGGAAATAACGTTGGTCGGAATGTAGGCCGAGACGTCATTTGCCTTGGTTTCGATGATCGGCAGGCCGGTCATCGAGCCGGCACCCAGCTCGTCGGAGAGCTTGGCGCAACGCTCCAGCAGGCGGGAGTGCAAGTAGAAGACGTCGCCCGGGTAGGCTTCGCGTCCCGGCGGGCGGCGCAGCAGCAGCGACACGGCGCGGTAGGCTTCAGCCTGCTTCGACAGATCATCGAAGATGATCAGAACGTGCTTGCCGCCGTACATCCAGTGCTGGCCGATGGCCGAGCCGGCGTACGGTGCCAGGTACTTGAAGCCGGCGGGGTCGGATGCCGGGGAGGCCACGATAGTGGTGTACTCCATGGCGCCCTTGTCTTCCAGGGTGCGCTTGATTTCAGCGATCGTGGAAGCCTTCTGGCCGATGGCTACGTAGATGCAGCGAACCTGCTTCTGGACGTCGCCGGAATCCCAGTTGGCCTTCTGGTTCAGGATGGTGTCAACGGCAATGGCGGTCTTACCCGTCTTGCGGTCACCGATGATCAGCTGGCGCTGGCCGCGGCCGATCGGGATCATGGCGTCGATTGCCTTGAGGCCGGTCTGAAGCGGCTCGTGGACCGACTTACGCTGGGTAACGCCCGGCGCCTGGAGTTCCAGTGCACGGCGCGCCTCAGCGGTGATCGGGCCGAGGTCATCCATCGGCTCGCCCAGCGGGTCGACAACGCGGCCCAGGAAGGCATCGCCTACGGGTACGGACAGGACTTCACCGGTGCGGTGAACTTCCTGGCCTTCTTCAATACCGGCGAAATCGCCAAGTACAACGACACCGATTTCACGGGTGTCAAGGTTCTGGGCCAGGCCCAGCGTGCCGTCCTCAAACCGAAGCAGCTCATTCGCCATAACGGAGGGCAGGCCCTCCACACGGGCAATGCCGTCGCTGGCGGTTGTTACGCGGCCAACTTCAACGCGCTCTGCGTTTCCGGGTTCGTAGGACGCCGCGAATTCATTCAACGCATTACGGACGTCGTCGGCGTTGATGGTCAATTCGGCCATCTGCAGTCCCTGCTCTCCTATGTTGTGATCATCGAATAAAAGCCGATGACCGTGATTGGTTCTCAAAAATTCTGACGGCCTTTTGGGGCCATCAAGGTGACTAGACAGCGAGCTTTCGGCGAAGTTCAGTCAGGCGCGTCGTAACGGTGGAATCAACTACTTCATCCCCCACTGTGACACGAATGCCGCCGAGAATCGCCGGGTCCACGTTGACGTTGATCTTCAGCTCGCGGCCATACAGTCCGTTGAGAGAGGACTGCAGACGCTTTTGCTGTTCCTGCGTCAGCGGACGGCTGGACTGCACTTCTGCAATCCACCGCTGCTGGCGGCCGGCTACCAGTTCCATGAACCGGTTGACCAGTGCTGCAGGACGCAGGCCGCGCGGGGCGGTTACTGCCTGCGTGACCAGCACCTTTGCTTCGGCGCCCATGCCCGGTACCAGCTTCTGCGCCAGTACGGACTTGGCCTCGGCCGATGCCTGCGGTTCCTGCAGGGCACGCTGCACCTCGTGGTTGGCTGCAACGGTCTGGTTGAAGCGGAACAAATCGCTTTCCAGTGCTTCAAGGCCGGACAGGCCGGGACCCTTGTTCTCCGCTACAGCGGAGACAACCGTTGCACCCAGGGTTTCCAGGGCATCGCCCAGGTCACGCGAAGTGCGCCACCGGGACTCCACCAGAGAAGCAACCAGCTGCTCGGCGTCGGCCGAAACCTTGCCGCCTACCAGCTTGGAGACCAGGGCTGCCTTGGCAGAGGCTTCACGAGCCGGATCCGTCAGGGCACGCATGAGTCCAGCGTCGCTGTCCAGCAGGCCCAGAATTCCAAAGAGTTCCTCGGCCAGGGACAGGGTTGCACCGGGAAGCTTTGCTTCCAGCTTCTCCTGCGCTGCGGCCAGTGACTCGCTCGATATACCTGCCATTACTTAACCGCACCTGCGTTCTGGGTTTCCAGGTCGTCAAGGAAGCGGTCAACCACACGGGCGGCACGCGCATCGTCTGCGAGGGACTCGCCGACGATCTTGCCGGCCAGCTCGGTGGCGAGCGTGCCCACTTCGCTGCGGAGGGAAACGACAGCTGCCTGGCGTTCCGCTTCGATGGCGACGTGGGACTGTTCCATGATGCGGGCGGATTCGGCGCCTGCCTTGGCCTTCAGATCAGCGAGGATCTGGGCGCCTTCGGCGCGTGCTTCCTCACGGATCCGGTTGGCCTCGGTACGGGCGTCGATGAGCTGCTGCTTGTATTCATCCAGGGCCGCGCTGGCTTCAGCCTGTGCGGCTTCGGCCTTCTTGAGTCCGCCTTCGATGGCCTCGGTACGCTCTGCATACGTCTTCTCGAACATCGGGACGACGAACTTGACGACGATGTACATCAGCACGGCGAAGCCAAGCAGTGTTACGAGGATCTCCCAGATGTTTGGGATCAGAGGATTCGCGCCTTCTTCGGCGGCGAGGATTAGTGCCTCGTTCATTTCAATCCGTCCTATCTACTTGGTTGGAAAATACGCGCTGACGTTAGAGAACGAACGCGAAAACCAGACCAAGGATAGCCAGTGCTTCAGTCAGGGCCAGGCCCAGGAAGGCGATGGGCTGCAGGACGCGCTGAGCTTCCGGCTGGCGGGCAACGCCGTTGATGTAGGCCGCGAAGACCAGGCCCACGCCGATGGCGCCGCCGATAGCGGACAGGCCGTAGCCGACGAGGTTGATGTTGCCTTCGATATCCAAAACACCAGTCATTTGGTTTTGTTCCTTTCAAGATGCCCGTTGGGCAGGTTGCATGGTTCAGGGGGTTCCCCGGTGAGGGGAGGTTTAGTGTTCCTCGGCCAGGGAGCCTTGGATGTAGATCGCGGTCAGCAGGGTAAAGACGTAGGCCTGCAGGACCTGGATCAAAACTTCGAACAGGAACATGGCGACGCCGCCTACCAGGGTGAGCGCACCCAGCGGCTTCAACAGTCCTTCAGCCTCGAGCAGCAGGAACGCGGTTCCGCTGCCGGCAAGCATGATGATGAGGTGGCCCGACAGCATGGTCGCGAAGAGTCGCAGGCTGTGCGTGATCGGACGGACCAGGAAGGTGGAGATGATTTCGATCAGCACCACGAGCGGCAGGATGGCCATCGGCACGCCGGACGGGACGGTGGCGAACTTGAAGTAACCCAGACCGTGCTTCCGGATCCCGACGATAATCCAGGTGAAGTAGACAATCGCGGCCAGTGCATAGGCCGTGCCCACGTGCGACGTGGTCGGCAGCTGGGCCAGCGGGATGGTGCCCCACAGGTTGTTGATCAGGATGAAGAAGAACAGCGCGAACAGCAGCGGAGTGAAGGACCGGAAGTCCTTTTCACCGATGATGTCCCGGCCGATCGAGTTGCGGACGAAGTTATAGCTCCATTCGCCCAGGAACTGCAGCCGGCCCGGGACCATCTGGCCCTTGCGGGCTGCGGCTACGAAGAACCACCCGATAAGGATGACGGAGAGGAGGATAAGCAGCATCTGCTTTCCGAATCCTTCACCGCTTTCGGCGCCCCAGGGAAGGATCTCAGGGAGGTGCATGTCTTCGAGGGTAGGTGCGACGAATCCCTCGTCATTGGAGGCGGGAAGCGCAAGCGCGATCAACGCGTTTCCTCTCTGCTGTGTCCATCGTTGGGCATATCATTGGTGGGCACACATGATGTGCGCCCATTACTTCGGTTTTGTGAAATCAATTCGATTCATCCGTATCCGGCTGTTTTCCGCCCGTGACGGGTCGGTCCGCACCCGAGGTGCGTCTGTGTGCGGAGGCCACATAGTAGCCACTGACCGCGCCCAGAACGATACCGGCCGGTAAAATCCAGCGAGTTCCCAGGAGACTATCCAGGCTCCACCCTATCAAACCCAGGGCGATGATTCCCGCAAGGACATACTGGAGCAGAGCGCGCCGCCGGGAGGACGGTTCCTGGAAGGCCGCAGGGCCGGACGAGGGCCGATTCTTAGGCATTTGCGCCTCCTTGGGGACTGGAATCGTCAGCATCGTTGTAAATCAGATGACGGGTCGTCGAAAAGGCGCGGATTTCCGCCGCCTGCCAAAGGACCACTGCACCGACGGCCGTCAAGGCGAACCATTCCCGGTGCAGCCAAACAGGTGTTCCGAGCCCGAAAAGAATGACGGCAAAACCCACAACCTTTATGGCATAGGTAACGGCGAACATTCCAATGGCTCCGGAGGGATTGCGCCGTCCGACGACGTGGCCGACCAGGAGGCTGATTCCGAAGAATGCGGCAATAAGGAACCAGCCCAGAAGGGAGCTCGCCGCAGCAAACAGATCCGCCGTGAGAGCCGCCGCCACTGCCGCCAGGACGGCAGCGGAGCCGGTCACGGCAAGGGCCTTCCAGAGGATCCCCAACCAGGGGGCCTTCGTTGGCCCGGAGGGGGTCAGGTACCCGCCGGGGCGGGTACCGTCTGCGGATCTCATGGTGGAGGCAATCTTCCTTGCTGGTTCTACTGGAGCCGGAGGCTTCGTGACGGGGCGGGCTGCCGCGACCCTTGAATTCTACAGTACATAGAAGATGCCCCCGGCAGGGCGTCCGATGCCCCTGGTCAGGCCACTGTCCGCCGGGCGAACAGGCGCGGCGACGCGAGGTAGAAGGCCAGCACCGCGACGGCGAAGAGGACCCCTGCTACCGTCGCACCCGCACCCGCACCGGCAGTGAGCAGCCCCGTAACTCCGACGGCGACGGTGCACCCGGTGACAACCAGCGACACCTGGACGTGGCTCAGCCCGGCATCGGTCAGCCGCTGGTAGACGTGCTGGCGGTGCGCCGAGTACCAGCGCTCCCCGCGACGCATGCGGCGCAGCAGCGTGGTGAAGGTGTCCGCCAGATAGATAACGATCGGGAACAGCAGGTATTCCACGTAGACACCTGCCAGGAACGCGGCGACGGCAATACCGGCAATTGATGACCCCAGCAGGTAGCTGCCCACGTCGCCCAGGAAGACCTGTCCCCTGCCGAGGTTCCAGGGCAGGAAAGCGGCGAACGCCGCGGCCACCACAGCTCCGGTCACGGTCAGCCAGACGTGGTCCGACAGCACGCCGCTGATGGAGTAGAGGGCACCCACGACCAGTCCATGCAGCCCGGAAATTCCGTTGATGCCGTCCATGAAGTTGGCGACGTTGATGTAGGCGGCGATGGCGAGGCCGCCCACGGGGACCCACCACCAGCTTTGCTCCATGGTCCATGCCAGTGCGGCCGTTCCAAGCAGGCCGATGGCGAGCTGGGTAGCCGCGCGGGTCCGGACGGAGACGCCGCGCCAGTCCTCGATCCAGCCCAGCAGCGATGCCGCGCCGATCACGGCAATCAGGATGGCAAGCACGGAACGGTCAACGGCCACCAGACCTGTCAACAGCGCCAGCAGGAGGCCTGCCAGGACGCCCGCGGCAGTGGTTCCGCCCACCCCGCGGATGACCGCCTTGGTGTGCGAGGACCGTTCATTGGGGATGTCCAGGACACCCAGCCGTCGCAGCAGGGGGATAAACAGGAAGGGCAGCAGCAGGCTCGACAGGAAAGCCGCCGCGACGCACAGCGCCAGCAGCATCAGCCGGTCCGCCGTTCGCTGTAGGGTTCCCCGGGCTCATTCGCGGCGTCGCCGGGGGCGCCGGGATGGCGGGCACCCGGAATGCGCACTATCTCGCCGGCATCGGTTGCGGCGCCGTCCGTCGGCACGCTGCCGGGTTCAATTCCGCAGCGCCGCAGCCAGTCGGTCAGGTCCAGCTCGTCGGGATCCAGTACGGCAACCGCGGCGTGGGAGATCTTCGGATGCAGGGGGCGGGAGTCCTCTTCTCCGGTGCCGACGAGGATCTCGTGCAGCTTTTCGCCCTGGCGCAGTCCGGTGAAGACAATTTCGATGTCTTTGCCGGACATCGCGATCATGCGGCGGGCGACGTCGAGGATCTTCACGGGCTCGCCCATGTCCAGGATCATCACCTCTCCCCCGCGGCCGATCGCACCGGCCTGGATCACCAGCTGGCAGGCCTCGGGGATCGTCATGAAGAACCGGGTCACCTCCGGGTCGGTCACGGTGACCGGTCCGCCCTGCCGGATCTGTTCGCTGAAGAGCGGCAACATGGAGCCCCGGCTGCCGATGACGTTGCCGAACCGCACGGACACGTACCGCTCGCCGGTGGCGCGGGCCATCCAGGCAGTCAGCTTTTCGGCAACCCGCTTGGAATGGCCGAGGACGGTGGTGGGGTTGGCCGCCTTGTCGGTGGAGATGTTCACGAAGTGGCGCACGTTCGCCTTGCGGGCTGCAGCCAGCACGTTCGCGGTGCCGATGATATTGGTCTTCCAGGCTTCCTGCGGGTACTGCTCGAGCAGGGAAACATGCTTCAGGGCGGCGGCATGGAAAACGACGTCGGGGCGGCGTTCGCGGAAGATGCGGTCCAGTGCTTCGGGGTCGCGGATGTCGGCCAGGACCGTGTCCGGGCCGTCGAGCAGGCCGCGGCCGGTGATGGAGAGCTGGGTCAGCTGCAGGCCGGTCTCGTCCCGGTCCACCATGATCAGTTCGCCGGGATTGAAGGCAGTGATCTGGCGGCAGAGTTCGGAGCCGATGGATCCGCCTGCCCCCGTGACCAGGACCTTCTTCCCGGACAGGTAGCCGGCGACTTCGTCCACATGGATGTCGACCGGCCTGCGCCCGATGAGGTCTTCGACCGCCACATCGCGGAAATCGCCCAGGCCGGCGCCGTCGCCCTTCGAGAGCATGTCCCTGAGCGGCGGAAGCACCAGGACGCGCAGGTCCAGGCCTTCGGCGAGATCGGAAATCTCTCGAACCTGCTTCGCTTCCACATCGGCAATGGCCACAACCAGCACCGTGGCGCGGGTCCGCTGTACCAGTTCGGGAAGGTCTACGAGTTTTCCGAGCACCGGAACAGTGGCCAGCCTCAGGTGCTTCTTGGACGGATCGTCGTCGACCAGGCCAACCGGGTAGTACGGCGACTCCGGATCCTTCATCATCCGTGACACCAGGGAACCGCCAAGGAAACCCGCGCCGTACACGAGGGCACGCTGGGCTTCCTCGCCCGGCCGTGCCTTGCTCTCCACGTACATCCGCTTGACGTACCGGATGGCCGCCATAAACAGGCAGGCGAAGGGGAAGGCGATCATTCCGGTGCTGCGCGGGATATCGATCACGAGCCCGAACAGGGCGCTTGCCAGGACCAGGATGGCGGACACAATGAGCGTCACCACCGCCAGCAGCCGCATTTCGTGGAAACTGCCGAAGCTGTAGCGTCCGCGGTAGAGGGCAAACGAATAGCCGACTATCAGCTGGGTCAGGACGGCCACGCCGCAGAAGACGGCCAGGCCGCCCGGGTTGATCTGCTCAACCGTGAGTTCGTAACGCAGCACCAGCGCGAGGCCGATGGACACGATCCAGGCCAGGGAGTCCAGCATGTACTGCGACCAGAGCCACAGGACGGGCTTTTCCTCCCTGGGAAGGTGACTGTTGTCCGTAGGTTTTTGCCTCATGGTCCTCAACGGGTAGGTACCCGGCTTTCTTCTCGGTGATGCGAAGAGCTGGCGGAAGAATCCGGTGTAATAGACTGGAATCTATTCAGCATACTAACTGCACACCCTCTCCGGTTTCGGTCTTGGCCGATCCCCCGGGTTGCCTGAAAGGACCATCTTGCCGGACTCCGTGGCCGTAGCAGCAGTGACCTTCGACCGTCCCGACGACGTGAAGATCCTACTGGAGGCACTGGCCGCGCAGAGCGGCAACATCACGTCCGTGGCGCTGGTGGACTCCGGTAAAAGCCCGGTGTCGGATATCGCTGAAGCCTCATCGGCGCCGGTTAATTACATCCGGTCGAACACCAATCTTGGCGGAGCCGGCGGATTTTCGCTCGCCATCCTTTCAGCCATGGCCTCCGGCGCCGAGTGGATCTGGATCATGGACGACGACGCCCATCCCGAGGATCCCGAATGCGTCGCCACCCTGTTGGCTGCAGCGAAGGAACGCGGCCTCGACGTCGTCCTGCCGCTCGTGGTTGCCCCGGGGGCGCCGGACACGCTGTCCTTCCACTTCCGCCTCGACGGGAAGCTCACCCATGACCGGGCCGAAGTGGCTGCCCGCGGGTTCCTGCCCAACGTGGGTCACTTCTTCAACGGCGCCCTGATCCGCGCCGACGTGTTCTACCGGGTGGGACTGCCGGACCTCCGCCTGTTCATCCGCGGCGACGAGACGGACTTCATGATCCGGCTGCGCAGGGCGGGCATCGAATTCGGCACGGTCACCACGGTGGCCCTGACCCACCCGGCTGCCTGGGCCGAAGTGCAGCCCGTCCTGGGTGACCGGATGCACGTCCTGGTCCCCGAGACGCCGTTCAAGCAGTTCTACTTCTACCGCAACCGTGGCCACCTCACCCGCCGCTACACAAGGGTGAAGTCCTTCGTAGCCGACGCCGTGGGATACCCCATCCACTTCGCCAAGACCCGGGATCCCCGAGGCTTCGCCAACTGGCTGCGCGCCTACGCGGCAGGCATGGGCGGGCGCCGTTTCGGGCCGCCGTCGGACTTCGGGTTCTGACATGGACGCCGTCCAGGAACCGGCCCCGCTGACGATCGTCATCACGACGTTCAACCGCTCCGGCTACCTCACCGGCCTGCTGGAGAGCGTCAAGCGGCTCGACCCAGCGCCTGCGGCGGTTGTCGTGGTGGACAATGCCAGCACCGATGACACGCCCGAGGTTCTGGAAGCAGCCCGCGCCGGGTTCCCCGTCCCGCTGGCCGTCCTGCGGCTGGCGACCAACACCGGCGGGGCCGGCGGGTTTGCCGCCGGTGTCGAGGCTGCCCTGGACTCCGGCGCGCAGTGGCTGTGGCTGATGGACGACGACGTCGAGGTCCTCCCGGGCGCCGTGGCTGCGCTGCGCAAGTGGACCGGCAGTTACGACTGCATCCACGGCCGGCGGTTCGATGCCGGCGGGGAACCGTTCTTCTGGCAGCACCGCTTCGTCCCCTTCCTGGGCGTCCACCTGCCGGTGCCGGGCAACGTTTTCCGCGATTCCCCTGTTTTCGACACCAACGTGGGCTGCTTCGAGGGAATGCTGATCAGCGCCGATCAGGTGCGCCGGATAGGCCTGCCGGATGCCCGCTACTTCATCAACGGCGACGATGTGGTTTACGGCTGGCTCGCCTCCCTGGACCGGCCGGTGGCCTACGTCAACGATTTCGTCATCCGCAAGGTCCGGGTGCAGAGACAGATTGACCTCGGCATCCGCCACCTCAACGATTCCAGCGACCTTGGCCGCTTCACCGCCATGCGTAACCGCGGCCATACGGCCCGGTACCTGCAGGCCCACGGCCGGTTCCACCGGTACGGATTCGGACTGGGGACCTTCCTGACCGCAGGGAAGGAACTGCTCCGGCTGGTTGCCGTAGAACATTCGCTGCGGGGAGCCGGGCGCCTCTGGGCAGGCTGGCGCGGTGCCCGACGCATTCTCCGGGACCAGGAATGGTCCCCGATGGCCCCGCTGTCCGCACCCGGGCAGTCATCACCGGAAACACGAAAGCAGCAGGTTTGAGCACTCCTTCTCCCGGCCCCGTCCCTTCCTCCGGCGCACCCTCGGTGTGGGCGGTCCTCGGCGGCACCGGCTTCATCGGTTCGGCCGTCCGCTCCGCCCTGGCTGCACGCGGGGTCGAGGTCCGGGCCGTTTCCGCTCCCCGGCTGCGTACCGACGCTATGGACGTAACCGGTTTACTTGCGGAGGCCGCAGCGCTGGACACGGAACGCCGCCGGCTGGCCGACGCCTTCGCGGGGGTCGACGTGGTGGTTAATGCTGCTGGACTGGCGACGCCGGGAGCAACGGATTCCCCCGAACTCCGGGGTGCAAACTCGCTGCTGCCTGCGTTGGTCGCCGATGCCGCGGACGCCGCCGGTGTCCGCCGGTTCGTACACCTGAGCAGTGCCGCAGTGCAGGGGCACCGTCCGTTCCTGGACGAAAGCCCGCATGTGGAACCGTTTTCGGCCTACTCCCGTTCCAAGGCACTAGGCGAACAGGTCCTTTCCGCCCGGCACGGCGGGTCCTGCAGCGTTGCCACGGTCCGCGCCACCTCGGTCCAGGGACCGGGCCGGGCAACCACGGCTAAGCTAAGCCGGCTCGCGGCCTCACCGCTGGCATCCGTTGCAGGGCCCGGTACCGCACCCAGCCCGGTAAGTTCAGTGGATTCCCTGGTCGACTTCGTCCTGCGGGTAGGCTCCCACACCGGCCCGGTGCCTGCAGTGGTGCTACAGCCCTGGGAGCAGGCGTCAGTGTCCTCCGTGCTTGAAGCCGCAGGCGGCCGGCGGCCGGCACATCTGCCGGTCTGGGCCTGCCGCCTCGCGCTGCGGTCCGGCTATGCGGTCTCCTCGCTGGCCGGGGAACGCCTGCACGGAGCACTGCGCCGCGTGGAAATGATGTGGTTCGGGCAGCGCCAGGAGCCCGGCTGGGCCGAGGCCACGGGCAATGTCCCGGAACCCCGCGTCCGCGAGGTCCTGGCAGCCTCGCGCAACTAAACCGGCTTCTGGTCCTTGGCCAGGGAGGGTGCAGTGCCGCCGGCTGCGGGTTCTTCGCCCAGATCCAGGATTCCCGGAACGACTTCGCGCAGGGCGGCAGTGCTGATCGCACCGCTGCGCACCACCCGCATCGGTTCGCTGGTGGCGTCCACAATGGTGGAGGGCACTCCGTCGCTGCCGGCCACCGGACGGTGTCCGGCTTCCAGATAGACCTCCACGGATTCGCCCAGCTGTTCGCGTGCCTGCGCCGCGGTCAGTCCGGCCGGGGATCCCGTGCGGTTGGCCGAGGAGACAGCCAGCGGCCCGGTGACGGCCAGCAGGTCCAGGGCCACGCTGTCATCGGGCATCCGCAGCGCCACGGTTCCCATGGTGTCGCCCAGGTCCCAGCTCAGGGACGGCTGGGCGTGGAAGATCAGTGTCAGTCCACCCGGCCAGAACGTGCGGGCCAGGCTGCGGGCGTCCTCGGAAATGTCCGTGGCGAGGCCGTCCATGGTCTGCAGGCGCGGGATCAGCACGGGCGGCGGCATGCTCCGGCCGCGTCCCTTGGCTGCGAGCAGGGTGGCCACTCCCTGCGGGGAGAAAGCGTCGGCACCGATTCCGTACACGGTGTCGGTGGGAAGCACCACGCAGGACTTGGCGGCTATGGCGCGCTGGGCTGCCGCCAGGCCCTCACTGAGTTCATCGGGATTACTGCAGTCATAACTGGTGCTCACGTCTTCATTCTTTCACTAGGGGATGCCTTCGGTGCGGGCCGACGGACGGCCGACGTCGCCCGCGGGCGGTCATTGAGGTCCCGGTGGGACTGGACATCGGTCCAGGCCGGATCATCGGCCAGCAGCCGGGCGATGGCCGGCGCCTGCACTTCGGCATGTTCCATCACGAAGTAGCCGCCTTCGGCAAGCAGCCGTGCCGCGGTCCGTGCTGCGGCCATCGGCAGTTCCAGGCCGTCCGCTCCCCCGCCGTACAGTGCCATGGCCGGATCATGCTCGGCGGCCTCGGGTTCGTTCGGGACGGCTTCGGCAGGGATGTACGGCGGGTTGGACACCACCACGTCGAAGCTGGATTCGTGGCCGGGCAGGGCGGTGCGCAGGTCGTCCAGGACCAGGTGGACGCCCAGCGGAGCCAGGTTCCGTTCCGCCCAGGCGAAGGCGAGGGGGCTTAGTTCCACGGCGTGCACCGCGGCTGCGGGAACCTCCGAGGCCACCGCAGCCGCGATGGCGCCGGAGCCGGTGCCGAGGTCCACGACCTTTGCCGAGCCGACCCGGCGCGCGGCATCGATCGCCAGCTGCGCCACCGTTTCGGTTTCCGGCCGCGGCACGAAGACCCCGGGGCCGACGGAAAGCTCGAGGTAGCGGAAATGCGCCTTTCCCGTCAGGTGCTGCAACGGCACCCGCGCGGCGCGTTCGGACACCAGTGCGGTGTAGCCCTGAGGCGCCGGCACATCGGTGAAGGCCAGCGCCCGGATCCGGCCGGGGGTTTCTCCCAGCAGGTGCGCCGCCAGCAGTTCAGCGTCCACCCGCGGGGACGGCACCCCGGCGGCGGCGAGTTCCGCCGTCGCACGGCGCAGCGCTTCTGCAAGGGTGCCGCCGCCACCGGACGCGGAGCCGGTGAGGCTATTAGCTTTCGTCACCGATGGCGTCCAGCCGTGCCTGCTCGTCCATTTCAATGGCGGCCTGCACCACTGCTTCAAGTTCGCCGTTCAGCACGGTGTCCAGGTTGTAGGCCTTGTAGCCGGTGCGGTGGTCCACAATCCGGTTTTCCGGGTAGTTGTAGGTCCGGATCCGCTCCGAACGGTCCATGGTGCGGATCTGCGACTTCCGGATGTCGGAGTTCGCGGCGTCGATCTTCTCCTGCTCGTGCGCGAGGATGCGGGAACGCAGCACGCGCATGGCCGCTTCACGGTTCTGCAGCTGCGACTTTTCGTTCTGCATGGCCACCACAATGCCGGTGGGCAGGTGGGTGATGCGTACGGCCGAGTCGGTGGTGTTCACGGACTGTCCGCCGGGACCGGAAGAACGGTAAACGTCGATCTTCAGGTCGTTCTGGCTGATCGCGACCTCTTCCGGCTCGTCCACTTCGGGCAGCACCAGGACGCCGGCAGCCGAAGTGTGGATCCGGCCCTGGGACTCCGTAACGGGAACGCGCTGCACGCGGTGCACGCCGCCTTCGTACTTCAGGCGGGCGTACACGCCTTCGGCCGGATCGTTGGAGTTGCCCTTGATGGCCATGGCAACGTCCTTGTAGCCGCCCAGGTCCGACTCGGTGGCGGAGATGATTTCCGTACGCCAGCCGCGGTGCTCGGCGTAGCGGGTGTACATGCGCAGCAGGTCCCCGGCGAACAGGGCCGCTTCGTCGCCGCCTTCGCCGCCCTTGACCTCGATGATGACGTCGCGTCCGTCATTGGGGTCGCGCGGAATCAGCAGGCGGCGCAGCTTCTCCTGCGCGTCCTCCAGCTGCTCTTTGAGCACGGGTACCTCTGCGGCGAATTCCGGGTCCTCGTCCGCCATTTCGGCGGCGGCGGCAAGGTCATCCTCGAGTCCGTGCCAACGGTTGTAGGCGTCCACAATCCGGCTGAGTTCGGCGTAGCGCCGTCCCAGCCGGCGGGCCAGGCCCTGGTCCGCGTGCACTGCCGGGTCGGACAGGCGCAGCTGGAGTTCAGCGTGCTCATCCAACAGGCCCTGAATGGACTCAAACATGTTTTAGATTCCTCTTTCGGCTGTGTTTCCCACATGGAAGTTTATCGGTTTCCGCGCCCGTCGGTCCCCGGGCGTTAACGCACGAGCCGCCCAGGCTCCCTGCCCGCTGTTCAGCGGGAGGGAGCATGAGCGGCTCGTAAGGCAGCTAGTTGTCCTTGGTGCCCAAGGTGGTCTGCTGGACCTGCATCAGGAACTCGACGTTGGACTGCGTCTCCCGGATCTTGCCGGTGAGCAGTTCGAGTGCCTGCTGGGTGTCCAGGCCGGACAGGACCCGGCGCAGCTTCCACATGATCTTGACTTCATCCGGGGAGAGCAGGTTTTCTTCGCGGCGGGTACCCGACGCGTTGACATCCACGGCCGGGAAGATGCGCTTGTCCGCAAGGTTGCGGGACAGGCGCAGCTCCATGTTGCCGGTGCCCTTGAATTCCTCGAAGATGACCTCGTCCATCTTGGACCCGGTCTCCACCAGGGCCGTAGCCAGGATGGTCAGCGAGCCGCCGTTTTCGATGTTGCGGGCAGCACCGAAGAAACGCTTGGGCGGGTACAGAGCGGACGAATCCACACCACCGGAGAGGATACGGCCCGACGCCGGAGCGGCCAGGTTGTAGGCACGTCCCAGGCGGGTCATGGAGTCAAGCAGCACCACGACGTCGTTGCCCATTTCCACCAGGCGCTTGGCGCGCTCGATAGCGAGTTCAGCGACGGTGGTGTGGTCATCGGCGGGGCGGTCGAAGGTGGAGGCAATGACCTCGCCCTTGACCGTGCGCTGCATGTCCGTAACTTCTTCGGGACGCTCGTCCACGAGGACCATCATGAGGTGGACCTCAGGATTGTTGATCGTGATCGCGTTGGCAATTGCCTGCAGGATCAGCGTCTTTCCGGCCTTCGGCGGGGAAACGATGAGGCCGCGCTGGCCCTTGCCGATCGGTGCCACGAGGTCAATGACACGCGGGCCGATGACCTTGGCGGACGTCTCCAGGCGCAGGCGCTCGGAGGGGTACAGCGGAACCAGCTTGGAGAACTCCACGCGGTCCTTGTTGTCCTCGGCGGGCTTGCCGTTGACGGAGGTGAGGCGGACCAGTGCGTTGAACTTTTGGCGCTGGTTTCCACCCTGGTTTTCGCCTTCACGCGGGGCGCGGATGGCGCCGACGACGGCGTCGCCCTTGCGCAGGTTGTACTTCTTCACCTGGGCGAGGGAAACGTAGACGTCGTTCGGGCCCGGCAGGTAACCGGAGGTCCGGACGAAGGCGTAGTTTTCCAGGACGTCGAGGATGCCGGCTACCGGCAGCAGGACGTCGTCTTCGGTGACCTCGACGTCGTCGACCTCGGGGTTCTGGTTGCGGTTGCGGCGGCGCTCGTTGCGGTCGCGGAAACGGTCGTTCCGGTCACCGCGGTCGCTGCGGTCGTTGCGCTCGTTGCGGCTCCGGTTGCGGCGGTTACGCCCGCGCCCGTTCTCGTCGCTGTCGTCGCGGTTGTTGTCGCGGTCCCGGTTGTTCTCGCGGTTGCCGCCGTTGTCGCGGTTGTTGTCGCGGTCCCGGTTGTTCTCGCGGTTGCCACCGTTGTCGCGGTTGCCGCCGTTGTCGCGGTTGCCACCGTTGTCGCGGTTGCCACCGTTATCGCGGTTGTTGTCGCGGTCGCGGTTGTTCTCGCGGTTGCCACCGTTGTCGCGGTTGTTCTCACGGTCCCGGTTGCCGCCGTTGTCGCGGTCGGAGCGGCTGCGGTCACGGCGCTCACGGCGTTCGCCGCGCTCGTCGTCGCCCTGGGTCCGGGTCTCAGCGCCGTTAGCAGCACCGTTGCTGGAAGCAGCACCGTTGTTGTTTGCAGCACCGTTGTTGGAGGCGTCCTCTGCAGGTGCCTCGGTGGAAGCGTTGCCGGCCGAGCCGTTGGACTCGTTGGAGTCGCTGCGGCGGTTGCGGCTGCGGCGGTTGCCGCGCTCGCGCTGGCCCTCTTCGCGTCCGTTGTCTTCGCGTGCCTCGCGGTTCCGGGCCGGAGCCTCGTCTGCTTCCGGCGAGGCGGCGGGTGCCGGCGCCTCGGCCGCTGCAGTTTCCGCGGGGGCGGAAGTGACGACGCCGTCACTGGCTGCACGCCGGTTGCGGTTACGGGTACGCGTCGGGCGGGTCGTCTCGGCCTCGCCGGTCTGCTCCGCGGGTGCGGCTGCTGCCTTCTCGGGCGCCGAAGCACCCTTGGCTGCGTCGTCGCCTGCCTCGCCGCGGGAACCGCGGACCGGCCGGTCGGCTACTGCGCCGCCGCGCTGGTGGTTGGAGATGGCCGTAACCAGATCTCCCTTACGCATGCGGGAACCCCCGGTGATGCCGAGCTGGCCGGCAAGCGCCTGAAGCTGCGCAAGCTTAAGGCCTGCAAGGCCTGCGCTCTTTGATGCGTTCTCGCCGGTTGAACCGGCGGATGCTGAATCCACGCCTGCAGTCAGGCTAGTGGTATCTGTCACGAAGGATCCTTCCCCCTCGTCGGGCGGTCCGGCGCAATGCCGGCCGCGGTGATTGGCCCTGGTCCCAAAATCAGACATTGGGTCAGGGTTCGCCTACTACCGGCCCGATGGCCGGAGAAAGGCGAATCTGCTGGGTGCCTTATGTAAAGAAGAATCCACACAGAGTCTGGTCAGCTTCGCTGCCGAACACGCGGCATTCAAGCGGGACACGCCGCTTCTTGGCGGTTCCTTTGAAGGCTGCACCGGAGACTGTGCCTCCGCGGGTGGGCAATTGAATCAACGGAAGTCACCGCGGGACGGGTGTAGTCACACCTGACGGCGGCAAAGTGTTTTCAACGAAAGCCCGGGGCGGCCCGGAATGGACGGCTACCTACGGGAGCACAGGACGGAAAATTACCGCTGGTGCCCTTCCACTCTAGCACCATCTCGCTCCACGCCAAGCCGCAAAACACGCCAATTTTCGCCGCATTCCGCTGCCTGCAGATGTTTGGTCATGGCCTGCTCCGCTTCCAGGGCGGACTCCTCGCCGTAGGCAAGGCACATTACTGTGGGACCGGCACCGGAAATCACGGCGGCGAATCCCGCCGAGCGCAATGACTGAAGCAGCCGCGCACTCGGCAGCATCGCCGGTGCACGGAAATCCTGGTGAAGCGCGTCCTGGGTTCCCTCGAGCAGCAGTGACGGATCCACGGTCAAGGCGTGGATCAACAGTGCAGCACGGCCCGCGTTGGCCGCGGCCGTCCGGTGTGCCACGGTGGCCGGCAGCAGGCCGCGGGCACTCTCGGTGGAGAGTTCCACGGCCGGTATGGCCACCACGGGAACCACATCGGGATGGACTGAGGCCCGCACCGAGCGGAAGACGCCGTCGTCCTCCCAGGAAACGGCGAGGTCGCCGACGAGGGCGGGAGCCACATTGTCCGGGTGGCCCTCGAGTGCGGAGCAACTATGCAGCAGGCCTGCGGCATCAAGCCGCGCCTCGGCCGGCAACAGGGAATTCGCGGCGAGGACGCCCGAGACAATAGCCGACGCCGACGAGCCCAGCCCGCGGCCGTGCGGAATGGCGTTCTCCGCGCTCAGGTGCAGCCCCTCGGCACGGTACCCGGCAGCGGCCAGTGTGGAGAGCAGGGTCCGGACCACCAGGTGGGAGGAATCCAGGGGAACGTTGCCGGCGCCTTCGCCCGCGACCTCGACGAAGATGCCTTCCTCCGCGGACGTACGCACCCGCACCGTGTCATACAGCGTGAGGGCAAGCCCAAGGGAGTCGAACCCCGGGCCGAGGTTGGCGCTGGTCGCGGGCACGGAGACGGTCACGTCCTGCCCCGGCGCCACGGTGCGGGAACCGGTGCGGGAGCCCGATCGCTGCCCGCCTGGCAGATCCACCTGCATGCTTTCCCGCCCTACTTGCCGGATCCGGCGGGCTGTGCCGCTTCCAGGCCCAGCGCTGCCGCCACGCTCACGACGTCGAAATCCACCTTGGTGGGTTCGACGTCGGAACCGTCGGCAGTGCGCAGTGCCCACTGCGGGTCCTTCAGGCCGTGGCCGGTCACCGTAATGACGATGGTCTTGCCGGCGGGGACTTCCCCGGCGGCGTGCTTCTTGAGCAGCCCGGCCACACCGGCTGCGGAGGCCGGTTCCACGAACACGCCTTCGCGGGAGGACAGCCAGCGGTGCGCGTCGAGGATTTCAGTGTCCGTGACGGCTTCGATCAGGCCGCCGGATTCGTCGCGGGCGGCAATTGCCTGGTCCCAGGAGGCAGGGTTGCCGATGCGGATGGCGGTGGCGATGGTGTCCGGATCGGTGACCGGGTGTCCCTTCACCAGCGGCGATGCGCCTTCGGCCTGGAAGCCCCACATATGCGGGGTCTTGGTGGCCACCGGAGCCAGTTCTTCGCCGGCCACGTTGGTCCAGGGCTTCGCGTATTCCGAGTAGCCCTTCCAGTACGCGGTGATGTTTCCGGCATTGCCGACGGGCAGCAGGTGGTAGTCGGGGGCATCGCCGAGGTAGTCCACCACTTCGAAGGACGCCGTCTTCTGGCCCTCAATGCGTGCCGGATTCACGGAGTTCACCAGGAACACCGGGTAGGCCTCGGCAAGCTTGCGGGCCACCTCCAGGCAGTTGTCGAAGTTGCCGCGGACCTGGAGCAGCTGGGCGCCGTGCGCAATTGCCTGGCTGAGCTTGCCCATGGAAATCTTGCCGTCCGGCACCAGGACGGCGCAGGTAATGCCCGCCTGTGTCGCGTAGGCGGCCGCAGAGGCGCTGGTGTTGCCGGTGGACGCGCACACCACTGCCTTGGCGCCGGATTCCACGGCTGCGGTCATGGCCATGGTCATTCCGCGGTCCTTGAAGGAACCGGTGGGGTTCATGCCTTCGACCTTCAGGTACACCTCCGAGCCGGTCAGCTCGGACAGCGCCTTCGCGCGGACCAGCGGTGTACCGCCCTCACCGAGGGTAATGACCTCGGTGTGTTCGGTGACCGGAAGACGGTCGGCGTATT
This sequence comes from Arthrobacter sp. zg-Y179, assembly GCF_020907345.1. NCBI lineage: Bacteria > Bacillati > Actinomycetota > Actinomycetes > Micrococcales > Micrococcaceae > Arthrobacter > Arthrobacter sp. zg-Y179. Next base: position 18,865 of record NZ_JAJJOB010000002.1, read on the forward strand.
CGCGGATAACGCCGCGCCATTGGTGAGCCACGGCTCAGACTCCTTCTACCCGCAGGACGGATTTGACGTTCTTGATGACGTCCAGGCCCTTGATGGCCTCGACGGTGGCCGCGAGGGCGGCCTCGGAAGCACGGTGCGTAACGAAGCGCAGCTCAGCGCTGGCGCCTTCACCGTGGATGGTCTGCCGCATGGTTTCGATGGAGACGCCGTGCTCGGAGAACACCCGGGCGACGGCGGCCAGGACGCCGGGCTGGTCGGCCACCTCCAGGCCGATCGAGTAGCTGGTGGTGACCTTTTCCAGCGGCAGGGCCGGCAGCGAACCGCTCGGCCGGCCGGCGGGAACCGGACCGCCCAGGACGAGCCGCCGGGCGGCGGTGACCACGTCGCCCATCACCGCGGACGCGGTGGGTGCACCGCCGGCCCCCTGGCCGTAGAACATCAGCTCGCCGGCGTTTTCCGCTTCGACGAACACGGCGTTAAACGCGCCGTGCACGGCGGCCAGCGGATGCAGGCGGGGCAGCAGGGTGGGGTGCACGCGTACGCTGACGCCTTCGGTGCCGTCGGTGTCCGTAAACTTCTCGGCGATGGCGAGCAGCTTGATGACGAACCCGGCATCCCGGGCGGCGCTGATGTCCTCCGCAGTAACCGAGCTGATGCCTTCGCAGGAAACGGCGGAGAGGTCGAACCCGGTGTGGAACGCCAGGGAGGCGAGGATGGCACCCTTCGCGGCGGCGTCGTGCCCCTCGACGTCTGCGGTGGGATCCGCCTCGGCGTAGCCAAGCCGCTGGGCCTCGGCCAGGGCGTCGGCAAACTGGGCTCCGGTGGAATCCATGGCATCGAGGATGTAGTTCGTGGTGCCGTTGACGATGCCCATGACCTTGGTGATCCGGTCTCCGGAGAGGCTGTCCCGGATAGGACGGAGGATCGGGATGGCCCCGGCGACGGCGGCCTCGTAGGAGAGCTGGACACCGGCGGCGTCGGCCTTCTCGTAGAGGGCGGCGCCGTCTGCGGCGAGCAGGGCCTTGTTGCCGGTCACGACGGCGGCGCCGGAACCCAGTGCGTGCAGGATCAGGGTGCGTGCCGGCTCAATGCCGCCCATCAGCTCAATGACAATGTCCGCGTCGCGGACCAGGGTCTCGGCGTCAGTGGTGAACAGTTCCGCCGGCAGGTCGACGTCCCGCGGCGCATCAACGTTGCGTACCGCGATGCCGGTCAGTTCCAGCCGTGCGCCGAGGCGCGAGGTGAGGTCCGCGGCGTCGTCAATGAGGATCCGGGCAACCTGCGAACCCACGTTTCCGCACCCCAGCAGGGCTACTTTCAGGGTTTTCATATGTCGTGCCACTCCTCTAAGAATTAGGAAACGTCCCGGGCCAGCAGGTCGTCTTCGGTCTCGCCGCGGACAATCAGCCGCGCGGCGCCGTCCCGCACGGCCACTACGGGCGGCCGGGTCAGGTAGTTGTAGTTGCTGGACAGGACCCAGCAGTACGCGCCGGTTCCCGGAACGGCCAGCAGGTCGCCGGCGGCAACGTCACCGGGCAGGTAGGCGTCCCTCACCACTATGTCGCCGCTTTCGCAGTGTTTGCCAACTACGCGCGAAATAACCGCGTCATCTTTTGAGGTCCGCGAGGCCAGGACCGCGGAGTAATCCGCACCGTAGAGCACGGGCCGGGCGTTGTCGCTCATCCCGCCGTCCACGCTCACGTACCGCCGCGGCGAGGTGCCGCCGTCGGGCGTATCCACCCGGACCGTCTTGGTGGTGCCTGCCCGGTAGAGCGTGAAGGTGGTCGGTCCCACGATGGCACGGCCGGGCTCGATGGAGATCCGCGGAACCGCCAGTCCCAGCTCGGTGCAGGTGCTGCCGACGACGGCGGCCATCGCGTTGGCGATCTCGGCCGGCGGACGCGGGGCGTCTGCCTCGGTGTAGGCGATGCCGTAGCCGCCGCCCAGGTCCAGTTCGGCCAGTTCGACGCCGTAGCCCTGCTTCACCTCGGCCAGGAAACCGAGCAGGCGGCGGGCAGCGAGTTCGAAGCCGGCGGATTCGAAGATCTGCGAGCCGATGTGGCAGTGCACGCCCACCAGGTTCACGCCGTCGTGCTTGAGTGCGGTTTCCACGGCGGCCATGGCCGGGGACATCCCGTCCAGCTCCGGGTCGGCCACCATGGACAGGCCGAACTTCTGGTCCTCGTGGGCGGTGGCAATGAACTCGTGCGTGGAGGCGTGCACGCCGGGGGTCAGGCGCAGCATGACGTTGGCGCGCTCACCGCGGGAGGCGGCCAGGTTCCCGAGCATTTCCAGCTCGCCCAGGCTGTCCACCACAATCCGGCCCAGCTCCATGTCCAGGGCACGGGTCAGCTCGGCCAGGGACTTGTTGTTGCCGTGTAGTCCGAGCTGGCTGCCGTGGAGCCCGGCGCGCCGGGCCACGGCCAGCTCCCCTCCGGAGCAGGTATCCAGGCGCAGCCCCTCGGAGGAGACCCAGCGGGCCACTTCGGTGCAGAGGAAGGATTTGCCGGCGTAGTAGACATCCACTCCCCCGCAGAGCCCCGCGAACGCAGCGTCGAAGGAGTCCTTGAAGTCCCGGGCACGGGCGCGGAAATCCGCTTCCGACATCACGAACACGGGAGTGCCGAATTCCTCGGCGATCCGGGAAACGGGGATGCCGGAGATTTCCAGCTCGCCGCCGTCACCGCGCACCACGTCCTGCGCCCACATCTGCGGGCGCAGGGCGTTGGAGTCTTCGGGATGGCTCAGCCATGCAGGAGCCAGGGGTGAAGCAGTCATGAATTACATCCGTTCGGGTGCGGAGACTCCCAAGAGGCCCAAGCCGTTGGCCAGGACCTGGCGTGCGGCAAGGTTCAGCCACAGGCGGGTGCGGTTGGTGTCGGTGATTTCCTCGTCACCCTGGGGTGCAATGCGGCAGGCGTCGTACCAGCGGTGGTAAGTGCCTGCGATGACCTCGAGGTGGCGGGCCACGCGGTGCGGTTCGCGGAAGGCGCTGGCCTGCGCAACGACGCCGGGGTACTGGCCCAGTGCTGCCAGCAGGGCACTCTCGGTGGGGTGGCTCAGCAGCGACGCGTCAAAGGCGGAATCGTCGACGCCGGCGGCCTCGGCGTTGCGGGCCAGGGCATGGGTGCGGGCGTGGGCGTACTGGACGTAGAACACCGGGTTCTCGTTGCTGCGCTTGGTCAGCAGGTCCAGGTCAACGTCGATGTTGGAATCGGCGGAGAATCGGGCCAGCGTGTAGCGGGCAGCGTCCACGCCTACGGCGTCAACCAGGTCCTCAAGGGTGACCACGGTGCCGGCGCGCTTGGACATACGTACGGGCTTGCCGTCCTTCACCAGGTTCACCATCTGGCCGATGAGCACCTCGACGCACTCCGGGTCGTGGCCCAGGGCTGCTGCGGCGGCCTTCAGGCGTGCCACGTAGCCGTGGTGGTCTGCGCCCAGCATGTAGACATTCAGGTCGAAGCCGCGCTCGCGCTTGTTGTGGATGTAGGCAATGTCGCCGGCAATGTAGGCGGCGTTGCCGTCCGACTTGATGACCACGCGGTCCTTGTCGTCGCCGAACGCGGTGGAGTTCAGCCACCAGGCGCCGTCCTTCTCGTACAGGTTCTCGGAGCCCTTGAGCTGCTCCAGCAGCTTGGCGACCTGGCCGTTTTCGTGCAGCGAATCCTCGTGGAAGAACACATCGAAGTCCACGCCGAAGTTGTGCAGGGATTCCTTGATGTCGCCGAACATGAAGTCCACGCCCACGGCGCGGAAACGTTCCTGCGCCTCGGCGTCGGGCAGCTCGGTGATGTTCGGCTCTGCGGCCAGCACGCGGTTGGCAATGTCCTCGATGTACTCGCCGGCGTAACCGTCTTCCGGGGCGGGTTCGCCCTTGGCCGAGGCGAGCAGGGAGCGGGCGAAGCGGTCGATCTGCGCGCCGTGGTCATTGAAGTAGTACTCGCGGGTGACCTCCGCGCCCTGGGACTGGAAGACCCGGGCCAGGGCATCGCCGACGGCGGCCCAGCGGGTGCCGCCCAGGTGGATGGGTCCGGTGGGGTTGGCGGAGACGAACTCCAGGTTGATCCGGGTGCCCTTGAGGATTTCCGAGGTGCCGTAGGCGGGTCCGGCCTCGACGATGGCCTTGGCCAGTTCGCCTGCCGCACCGGCGTCGAGGGTGATGTTCAGGAAGCCGGGGCCGGCAATGTCGACCTTGGCCACGCCGGTGATCTTTTCCAGCCGGCCCTTGAGGATCTCGGCGAACTGGCGGGGATTCATGCCGGCCTGCTTGGACAGCTGCAGGGCGATGTTGGTGGCCCAGTCACCGTGGTCCCGGTTCTTCGGGCGCTCCACGCGCACCTCCCCGGGCAGCTCGATGCTGAAGTCACCGGCATCGATGGCGTCTTGGAGGCAGGCAGTTACGGCGGAGGAAAGTTCTTCAGGAGTCACCGGTTAAGCATAGCCGGGTGCAGCACGGGTCCTGTTTTGTATGACAGGCCTTACCCTGTGCGGATCCGGCATCGGCACCAATGATGCGATGTAATGAAAGGGAACCGTTGAACCGAAGGACCGGTTTCCGCGCGTGTGCGTGTCCCGGACCGAAGCGCCCCCACTCCAAGGAGAACCGTGAACCGAGCGAGCAAGTCCCTGCTCTGTGCCGCCGCCGGCCTGTCCCTGCTGTCTGCCGCCGGCTGTGCCGCAGGCGAGGAAACCGTCGACGCCGGCCAGGCCCCGGCTGAGTCCCCTGCTGAGTCCGCTGCGTCTTCCCCGGCTTCCGCCCCCGCTTCCGCCCCCGCGTCTTCCCCCGACGCTGCAGCAGGTTCCGGAAGCTACACCGACGGAGAGTACTCGGGCACCGGAAGCTACATCCCGCCGTCGGGCACTTCCGAGGACGTCGATGTCACGCTGCGGCTCGAGGGCAGCGTGGTGACGGAGCTGGAGGTGGAGACCTCGCAGAAGAACCCGACCTCCAAGCAGTACCAGCGTGAGTTCACCGCCGGCGTCAAGGAGCAGGTGGTCGGTAAGAGCCTGGACGAACTCGATGTGGACAAGGTGGCCGGATCCTCGCTGACCAGTGAGGGCTTCAACCGCGCCCTGGACGCCATCCGGTCCGAAGCCGCCTCCTAGGACAGCACCCGTGCACACCCTGGGGTTCGAGGCGATCGGTACGCAGTGGTCCCTGTCCACTGCCGCACCCCTGGATCCCGTCACCCGGACTGCGGTCGCGGACGCAGTGGAGAGCTACGACAGGACCTATTCGCGCTTCCGCTCCGATTCCACGGTTGCGCGTATGGCCGAAGCGGCAGGCAGCTTTGTCCTGCCCGCTTCGGCTGCGCCGCTGCTGCGGCTTTTCGATTCGCTGCAGCAGATCACCCGTGGTGCAGTGAATCCGCTGGTGGGGCGCTCGCTTGAGGTGTTGGGGTACGACGCCGGGTACAGCTTCCTACCCTCCGGACCGCCCGCGCCCGCAGCGGCGTGGACGGATACGGTGTCCTGGACCACCGACGACCGGGGAACCGTACTGACCACTGCCGCTGAAGTGACCTTCGATATCGGTGCTGCCGGAAAGGGCCAGCTGGTGGACCTGGTCAGCGAGGTCCTGGAAACCGCAGGCCACCGGGAGTACGTGGTGGACGCCGGGTCGGACCTGCGCCATGCCGGCGCCGCTCCCCTGCGGGTTGCGTTGGAGCACCCGTATGACACGAAGCGGGCCATCGGGGTGCTGACCCTCTCGGACCGTGCATTGTGCGCCTCGGCTGTCAACCGCCGGCAGTGGGGCGACGGACTGCACCACGTGCTCGACGCCCGCACCGGATCCCCGGTGGACACTGTGGCGGCCACATGGGTGCTGGCGTCGGACGCGATGACGGCCGACGGCCTGGCCACTGCCCTGTTCTTTGCCGAGCCGCAGGAGCTGGCCGGTGCGTTCGCCTTTGACTATGTCCGGATGTTCACCGACGGCCGGGCCGACTATTCCCCTGCAATGGCTGGAGTCCTATTCCCATGAGCATTTCCGCCCCCGCCGCTCCCCGTACGCTGAACACCTTCCTGGGGCGTTGGACCATGTACCGGTTCACGGTCTGGGTGCTGCTGGCAATTGCTGCCTGGTCCTTTGTCCTTTCCTTCGCCGGGGTGCTGTTCTACACACCGGCAGAGCTGGGAGCGACGGCGGTAACGGCGGTGGCCTCCACCCTCATCACCAGCCGCGTGGCCGGGCTGCTGCTTCGCACCCGCCCGCAGACCGACTCCTCTCTGATCACCGGCCTGCTTCTGTTTTTCCTCTTCTGGCCCAGTACCGACGGTGCGCAGCTGGGTTGTGTGGCCCTGGCCGGAGCAGTGGCGACGGCTTCCAAATATCTCCTGGTGTTCCGGCGGCGGCACATCTTCAACCCGGCTGCCGCGGGGGCGTTTGTGGTCGCAGTGACCGGGCTGGGCGGTGCTGTCTGGTGGGTGGCGACTCCGGGCATGCTGATCGTTGTCCTTCCTGCCGCCGCCCTGGTGCTGTACCGGAACCGCCTGCTGCCGATGGCCGGGGTTTTCGCCCTTACTGCTGCCGTTGTTGTCCTGGCCCGCTTCCTTGCCGGCGGCGAATCCGTCTCCTACGCCCTGGCCACCATCGTCGGAAGCTATCCTCTGGTGTTCCTGGCCGGCTTTATGCTTACCGAACCGCTGACCCTGCCTCCGTTGCGCTCCCAGCGCCTGGCGGAGGCCGTCGTCGTCGGCGTTCTTTTTGCCGTGCCGCTGTCCCTGGGTCCGGTGATGATGTCTCCGGAGCTGGCGCTGCTGATCGGGAACGCCCTGGCGTTCGCGATGGGCCAGCGCGGAGCTGTCCGGCTGCGGCTGCGCGAAACCCGGGAACTGACCCCTACGGCCCGTGAGCTGGTGTTCGAGCCGACACGTCCCGTCCGCTTCCGTGCCGGCCAGTACGTGGAGCTTGCCGTGCCGCATTTTGAGCCGGACTCCCGGGGATCTCGGCGTATTTTCAGTATCACCACTGCACCCTCGGACCCCGGCACGGTGGCGGTCGGGCTGCGCGTGGCCGAACCAGGGAGTACCTTCAAGACCGCTCTGCTGAAGATGCGCCCCGGAGCGGAGGTGGCGGCCACTGCCGTTGCCGGGGACTTCCTGTTGCCTCGGGATGCGCGGAAACCGGTGCTCATGATCGCTTCCGGTATCGGTATCACTCCTTTCATCAGCCAGCTGCGGCAGGTCCGCGGCGAGGACCGGGACATTGTGCTGGTCTACGCGGCGTCCTCCGATGAAGAGCTTGCCTATGCCGGGGAACTGCAGGAACTGGGGGTTCGGGTTCTGGTCTGCACGCCGTCGGATCCGGGGATCCCGGGCTGGACCTGGTTGGGTCCGGGGCTCCCCGATGCTGCGGTCCTGCGTGCGGAGGTTGCTGACCTCAGTGGCCGTGCTGTTTACGTTTCCGGCTCGCCCCAGGCGGTTGCTGCTGCCCGCAAGGCCGTTCGGAGTGCCGGCGGCAGGCGGGTCCGCACCGACCCGTTCCTGGGGTACTAAGCACGCAAGGCCGCTGGAAGTGTTGTCCCCGCGGCCCATCCGTCTGACAATCTCCAAGTGTTTACCCGGCGGCATAGCCTGCAGAGCAACAAGGTGTTCCAGCTCTGAGACTCCATAAAGAGCACGGGGAAAGGCCGCAGGCCCGCTAGATGCAGGCCGCTAGATGGTCGGCTGCTCTAGGCGCGAGTCCAGGCTTGTACCCGCGGACCTGCTGCCGGGGTTGCGACAGCGGTCCTCCTGGGCGGGCCGCTCAGAACGGCGGCACCTGTTCCGGTTCCGTCTGCTCAGGGTCCGTTCGCGCATGGTCCTGCCGCGGATCAGGTGCCGTGTCCGGTGAGTCGAATTCCAAAAACGGTTCTGTGCGATAGACACGTCCGGTCGGCGACGTCCACTCAAGAACCCCGGTTTCGGGCTGGCACGCTTTCCAGTAACCGAGCGTCTTGAACCGGTGGTGCCGCCGGCAGAGGTGTTCCAGGTTTCCGTGGTCGGTGGGGCCTCCTTTTGCCCAATCGATGGTGTGGTCAATGTCCGCGTTCGCGGTGCTGACCCGGCAGCCGGGGAACCTGCAGGTCCCGTCCCGGGCCCGGAGCCATCGGCGGAGCCCGGCCGGGACTTTTCGACGCCGTCCTACCCCGAGGATTTCACCTGTTTGCGGGTTCTGGACCAGTCCGGTCCAACCGACGGCGTTGCGGGCCAGCCTGCGGGCGGCTTCGGCGCTGATGGGGCCGTAGCCGTGCAGTTCGGCGGGCTGGTCGTCGGCACCGAAGAGGGTTTCGGCGTTGATCAGCACCATGATTTCCGCCCGCGGGACGATTCCCTCGTCCGGTCCTGATCCCGCGTCCGCTCTGGCCTCCATATCGGGGTAGCCTTCCAGTCCGCCGTCGTTCTCCGGGCCGCCGTCAAAACCGAGGTTTCCCTCGTTCTGTCTGGTTCTGTCAGTGTCGCCGCCGGTATGCACGGCCCTGCTGTTGTTTCCGGCCTCGCCGGTGCGCCCGGGGCCGCGTTGACCCCCTCCCGTCGCGAAAAGTCCCCGATTGCCGCCCATCAGCAGCTGCGCCAGAATATCCGCACGGAGCTGGTCCGTGGTCCTTGAATCCCCTCCTGCCTGCTCGCCTCGGGCCGCAGTGCTGAGAGCGCTGTAAATCTGCTGGGCTTCCGCAGCTCGCAGATGGGCCGACAGGCAGGACATGCCGTCCTCCTCGTGCTCGAGCGTCACCCGCCGCTGCTCAAATGCACTCAAATGCCTTTTGCTGACAGTGTCCGGAAACTTCCTTTCGCGCAGCCGCCGGGCCTTGCAGGAGAACTGGGCCCGGGTCTGACCGGGTGCTGCTGCCAGCAGGTCACCCTCAAATTCCGGTAGTGCACCCGCTGGCACGTTTTGGCACTGGTCCAGGACCACCTGCGCGTGCTGGTAACTCAGCTGTCCTTCTTCCAAGGCGGTCAGGGTGGCGGTATGGGTGCTGCACAGGTTGAGCGCCTCGCTCATCATGCGCTGGGCGGTGACCTGCGGAATGTTCAGAATGGCTGCACATTCTGACGCTGCCAGGCTGAACGCCATCCCGGGCTCGAGCCGCCCCGAAGCGGCGTGGAAGCTGTCCCGGAAGATCTCCTGCATCCGGACCATCAAACGGGCCTCCAGTGCCTGCACCCAGGACATCAAATGCGCCATCCGGGACAGGGCTTCACCGACCATGTGCTCGTCAAAGGCTTCAAGGTTCTGCAGCGCCAACGTCCCGGTGAATCCGTCCGGGTAGGAGGCAGAACTATCAGCTCCGGAATCGGGGGTGGCGGGAGCCCCTGATTCTGGGGCGGGAGTTCCGGAATCGGTTGGCTCGGGAAGGCCAGCCCCGGCATCAGGAACAGGATTGCCGGCTGGCCGCGCGTCAGCCTCGGCGTCGTTCTCGGGAGTGGCAGCAGAAGTAGGTGTACCCGGGGCAGCGGCCCCGGCAGGGGTACCCGAGGCAGCGGCCCCGGCAGGGCCGGCAGGCTCGACAGCAAGTTCCGCCCGGTAGACCGCCAGAGTGACGGGAGAGCAGGGCGCCTCCTCGGCACCGGCCTGCCCTTCCGGCCGCTGGTTCTCACCGCTCTGCTCTTCAGTTATCGGTTCTGTATTTCCGAGCTGATCCATGCCTCAGGATTTCATCCGGCACTGACATTTCCGGCCCGAAAACGGCCCCCAAACGGCGCTCCCGAAGACCGGAAATACCCGTCTTTCGAAGGCCACTACCTACCCGCACAAACAAACCAGCATGGCCGGTTTTCAGCCGACGCGATTAAAGCCTTCGGGAACGACACCGGAAACGAGTCCGGCGCCCGGCCCATCCGCAGTAGCAGCAGGTTTTCCCCGCCCGGCTGAAACCTGCTAAGCTTCTTGAGTCCCACAGGACCTGCCGGTTTACCGGAGTCCTTGCCCTCGTAGCTCAGGGGATAGAGCGGTTGCCTCCGGAGCAACAGGCCGTAGGTTCGAATCCTATCGAGGGCACATTGAGACATAAAAGAAGAACCCCGCAGCCCCCGGCTGCGGGGTTCTTCTTGTTTTTGCGCCTGCGCCTAGTCCCCGGCAGCGCCCCAGCGCCCGGAGTCCCCGGCAGCGCCGGCAGCGCCCCAGCCCGCGGAGTCCCCGGCAGTCTGGCTAGCCCCTAGGCCCCGGAGGCCCCCGAGGCCCCAGCAGAACCGGCATCCTCGACGGCGGCACGCACCGCCGGCGGGCAAAGGAAGAACCGCGGCTGAAGCTCCTCCCACCCGGGATGCTTGGTCTTTTTCCCGTACTCCAGGTGCGCCTGGTCCAAGGGATTGTCGGGTACGAGCCCGGGGCTGTCATTTCCCATCAGTTGGAAGTGGTACATCCACCAGGACCCGTCCGCCTCCTGGTTCAGGAACGTGGCCTCCAGTGCCATGAGTTCCCGGCCCAGGGTGGCCAGGCATTCGTCGTAGCGCTCGTGGAGCATCGTCATCCAGTCGTCGAACGAGGACTCGCGGGAATCCAGCAGCCGTGCCCTGCTCAACTCCATCCGCATGCCCTGCGGCACGGACGGCGGCATGGTCCAGCCGGGGAAGTCCCGGGCAGCAGGCTCAAACGGAATGGGCGGGTGCGCGTAAGGAGTCATGCGCATGACTTTAGGGGAATCACCGAGGACGCACGGCACGCTTCACTCCCGGGCTGAAGGCGGTGACACGACCGTCCGCCGGAATTCTTTCCGCCAAACCCTTGCGCGGGCCTCCCCCATCGGGGTTATGGTGTTCGCACATACCAACCGGTCGGTTCCTGCCGCCGGTCCGCATCACGAGAAACCCGGACACCACCCCGCATGAAGACCCTGAACATCAAAGAAGAGCTCGCACGGACCTCCGTGGAGCTTTTCGCGCGGCACGGCTACGCAAAAACGAGCGTGCAGCAGATCGTTGACGCGGCCGGGGTGACAAAGGGCGCGCTTTATCACTACTTCAATTCCAAAGACGACCTGCTCTTTGACATCTATGACCGCATCCTGACCCTCCAGCGCGAGCACCTGACCGAGATCATCGGGCGGGGGCTGCCGGCAGTTGAAACCATGCGCCTGGTCTGCGAGGACGTGATCATGACGTCCATCGACTGGATCCGTGAAGGATCCGTGTTCTTCCGCTCGCAGCACATGCTCAGCGAGGACCGCCAGGAGGAAGTGAAGCGGAGGCGACGCGAATACAACGAGGCGTTCACCGCCCTCCTGGTCCGCGGCCAGTCCGACGGCGTCTTCCGCACCGATATTCCGATTCCGGTGCTGGCTGCCAACTTCTTCTCCGACCCGCACTATCTCTCGTACTGGTACTCCCCCGGAGGATCCATCAGCCGCGAACAGGCGGCCGCGCAACTGACCGATCTTTACCTGGCCGGACTGCAGGCAAAGTAAGCGATTTACCGCACCTGATCAGCACCGCAGCACCGCAGCACCGCAGCACCGCAGCACCGCACCACGGCACCTCCTCGATACAGCACCACCGCACCTCCCGCACCACCTTCGAGACAGCATCACGCAAGGTAAGAGCAGAGACGATGGAGTACTCATGCAGGAGCAACATACCGACCGGTCGGAACTGCCGCGTCTCCGCCTGGACGGCATCACCGTCCGGTTCGGCGGCCTCACGGCGCTGGACTCGGTGTCCCTGGACATCCCCGCAGGCAGGATCGTGGGGGTGATGGGTCCAAACGGAGCAGGAAAGACCACCCTGTTCAACGTGATCTGCGGGGTGTTCCCGCCCACGGAGGGCAGCCTGGAGCTGGATGGACAAGGCTTTACCCCTCGTCCGCACGGCCTGACCCGCTCCGGGGTAGCACGCACCCTGCAGGGGCTCGGCCTGTTCCCCGGACTGACCGCACTGCAGAATGTCACGGCAGGTTTGGCTGCCGGCTCGGGCCGGGGGCTCGATCTCCTGGCCCTGCCCGGCTCCGTCCGCCGAGAAGCCCGGCTCGCGGAGCGGTCGATGGAAGCGCTGGAGGCCCTCGGCATCGGCGGGTACGCTGCGTCCCTGCCCGACACCCTCCCCTACGGCATCCGCAAAAAGGTGGCCCTGGCCCGCGCACTGGTAAGCGGACCGAGGCTGCTGCTGCTGGATGAACCTGCCGGCGGGCTCAGCCACGACGATATTGAGGAACTGGCCTCCATCATCCGCACCGTGCCCGGCGACGGCTGTTCGGTGGTGCTCGTGGAACACCACGTGGACCTGGTTATGGAGGTCTGCGACCGCATCGCCGTACTGGACTTCGGCCGCCTGATCGCCGAAGGAACACCGGCCGAAATCGGTGCCGATCCCGCCGTCGCAGATGCCTACCTGGGAGTTGAGGTGGCATGACCGCCGCACTGGTATTGGAAGGCGTCAGCGCAGGTTACGGCGCCGTCCGGGTACTGCACGGAATCGACCTTTCCGTACCGGAAGGCTCCATCACCACCGTCGTGGGGGCCAACGGCGCCGGCAAGACCACCCTCCTGCGGACCATCACCGGCCAGCTGCGGCCCTCGGCCGGCAGTATCCGCATCAAGGACGGCAAGGACCTGACCCGCGTACCGGTCGAGGACATGGTGCGCAACGGCGTCGCACTGGTCCCCGAAGGCCGCGGCGTTATCACCGAACTGACGGTGGATGAAAACCTGCGCCTGGGCGGGCTGTGGCGGAAGGACCGTAAGGCAGCGGATGAGGTGCTCACCGGGATGTACGAACTCTTCGAGCCCCTTGCCCGACGCCGGAAGGCTGCCGGACACCAGCTCTCCGGCGGCGAGCGCCAGATGCTTGCGCTGGGGCGGGCCCTGATGGCCGCACCGTCGCTCCTCCTGCTGGACGAGCCGTCCCTGGGACTGGCCCCCAAGGTGACCGCACAGATCCTGGGTATGCTGCGCCGCCTCCGCGACGACACCGGCCTGACCGTACTGCTGATCGAGCAGAACGTCCGGAGCGCGCTCGCGGTCGCGGACCACGGGGTAGTACTCAACCTCGGCCGGATTGTCGCCTCACGGCCGGCAGCCGAGCTGGCCGAAGACACCGATCTCCGCCACACCTACCTGGGGTTCTAATGGACAGATTTCTTTTCCTCACCTTTGACGGCCTCGCCCGCGGCGCAGTACTCGCTGCCTTCGCGCTCTCCCTGGTGCTGATCTGGCGTGCAGCCCGGATCGTGAACTTTGCGCAGGGCGCCATGGCGGTGGCGGCAACCTACATCGCCTTCACGGTCACTGCCCTCACCGGAAGCTACTGGGCGGGACTCGCCGCTGCCCTCGTAGCGGGTTTCCTCATCGGAGCCCTGGTGGAGCGCGGCGTCATGCGCTTCGTGGGCAACAGTTCCGCCCTGAACCCGGTCATTGCCGGGCTGGGCCTGCTGATGCTGATCCAGGCCATCCTGGGCATGGTGTTCGGGAACAGCTACCGGACCATGGTTACGCCGTTCAGCTCAAACCCGGTGGAGATCTTCGGCATTACCGTCTTCTCCTCCTATGACCTCTTCGTTTTTGCCTGCATAGCCCTTTTGGTAGGCGGACTGGTCCTGCTGTTCACCAAGACGCCTCTGGGACTGCGGCTGCGGGCCTCCGCCTTCGCCCCGGACCTGGCCCGGCTCCTCGGCGTGCGGACCTCGCGGATGCTCACCCTGGGCTGGGCCATGTCCTCCGCCCTGGGCGCGCTCGCCGCCCTGTTGGTCATCCCCACCGAGCTGGGACTCAATCCGCATGCCGCGGACACGGTCTTCGTTTATGCGTTCACCGTTGCCGTCATCGGCGGACTGGACTCCCCCGCCGGTGCCGTTCTGGGCGGACTGGCCGTGGGGGTGCTGCTGAGCTGGGTCAGCGGCTACGGGGGCGCCACCCTGGCCCCCATCGCCATCCTGCTCCTGCTGCTGGCCGTGCTGCTGGTCCGCCCCGGCGGAATCTTCTCCATGACCAAGGAGCGAACGGTATGAGCGTCACCAAGAGGTATGGCTTTGCCGGGGCCGCAATGGTCCTGCTGATCGGACTGACGTTTGTCATTCCGTCGTTCTCCTCGTACCAGCTCGCCACTGCCTGCGCCTACCTGTGCGGCATCGCCGGGCTGACCCTGCTGACGGGCGCCGGCGGCCAGCTGTCCCTTGGGCAGGCGGCCCTCATGGCTGCCGGAGCCTACAGCTACGCACTGACTGCCAATACGATGGCCGACGCCGGCATGGAGGGCCCGCTGCTGCTCCTGGTGCCGCTGGCTGCAGCTGTCATCGGTGCAGCCGTCCTCGGCCTGGTGATCGGACTCGCTGCCGGGCGGCTTCACGGCCCCTATCTGGCCGGCTTCACCATGGCGCTGGTGGTGGCCCTTCCCGCGGTCACCAGCACGTTTTCCTCGGTGCTCGGCGGCGACCAGGGGTTGTGGATCACCGTGGAAAAACGCCCGACGGCGCTGCGCGGCATTGTGTCCAATGAGGCGTGGCAGGCGTGGCTCGCCGTCGTCTGCTCCGTCCTGGTCCTGACCCTGCTGGCGAACCTGCTGCACGGACGCTTCGGCCGGCATCTGCGGGCCGTGCGGGACAACCCAGTGGCGGCGGCGCTCGCCGGCATCAACCCGGCCCGCACCAAAGTCACGGCCTTCGTCATCAGCTCCGCCGCGGCAGGGATGGGCGGCGGCCTGCTGGCCTACACCACGCAGAGTGCCGGTCCAGGGGCCTACTCACTGGTGTTCTCCCTCTTCCTGCTTATGGCCGCCGTGGTCGGCGGCATCGGTTCCCTGACCGGAGCAGTATGGGGTGCCGTGCTCCTGGTTGCCCTGCCGCATCTGATCAGCACGGCCACTTCCCGGCTCGAACTGTCCACGGACCTGGCCCAGCGGCTGGACGGGAACCTTGCGGTTGCCATCTTCGGACTGGTCCTGGTCCTTGTGGTGCTGCTTGCGCCGCAGGGCATCCAGGGCCTGCTGGTCCGGGCCGGCCGCCGGCTGGGTCAGGCCCGTTCCGTTTCCGTCCCGCCGCAGTCCCCCAAACCCGCACCATCACCATCATCCAGTACACCAACCCGGTTATCCGCCCGGCACGAGCCAGAGCAGCTACCGGCAACCCCGAAAGGTCAATGATGATCCGTTCCAAGCTCCGACTGGGTACCGCCGTCCTTGCCGCCGCTGCCCTCGGCCTGGCCTCATGCGCTTCACCGGACGAAGGAGGCGAGGCAGCCGCCGAAGATGTTCCCGGGATCACCGAGACCACCGTCACCGTCGGCACCCACCAGCCGCTCACCGGACCGGCAGCGGCCGGCTACTCCACGATTTCGCCGGCCACGAAGGCATACTTCGATTACGTGAACGATAACGGCGGAGTCAACGGCCGCACCATTGAGTACATCGTGAAGGATGACGGCTACAACCCCGCCAACACCCAGACGGCGGTACGCGAGATGGTGCTCCAGGACGAGGTCTTCGCCCTGGTCGGCGGTCTCGGCACACCGCCGCACAGCGCTGTCCTGGATTTCGTGAACGACAACGAGGTGCCGGATCTCTTCGTGGCTTCCGGCAGCCCCACCTGGAACCAGCCCGAGGACTACCCGTATACCTACGGCTTCATGGTGGACTATCCCACCGAGTCACGGATCCTCGCCACCTATGCGCAGGAAGAGTTCCCCGACAAGACCTACTGCTTCTTCGGCCAGGATGATGACTTCGGCGAGGAATTCCAAGCGGGGCTTGAAGCGGTGCTCGGAGAGGACGGCCTGACCGACGCCCAGGTCTATTCCACGGCCAATACCGATGTCGCGGCGCAGATCAGTGCCATGAAGGAAGCCGGCTGCGAAGTGAACTTCCTGGCCACCATCAACGGCTTCAGTGCCCAGGCTGTGGGGACGGCGGCCAAACTCGGCTACTTCCCGCAGTGGATGGCTTCCTCGGCCGGCGGGGATTTCAACACCCTGTCCGGCTATCTGGGCGAGAACACGAACAAGTTGCTGCAGGGCTTCGTCAGCGCCAACTACCTCCCGGGCTACTCGGACACCGAGGACGAATGGACGGCAAAATTTCAGGAGATCAACGAGGAATACAACGCCGGGGCACCGTTTGACGGCAACACCATTTTCGGAATGTCCATCGGCTACCTCTTCGTCGAGGCACTCAAGGAAGCCGGGGAGAACCCGACCCGGGAATCCCTGCTCGAAGCACTCGAATCCGGCAACGTCACCGGCAACGGCCACGCACCGCTGGGCTTCGGCGAAGACAGCCACCAGGGGTACACCGGAGCGATGCTGACCCGGGTGGACAACGGCGTGCAGTCCTACTTCGGAACCCCGTTCGTGGTAACAGGTGACGAGGTGGAGGAATACACCGAAGAACGGCCTGCGATGCCGGCAGACGGCCTGCCTGAGTAGGGGCAGCGCCGGCCACCGGCACGCAACCAGCCCAATCAACAGGAGGGCCCGTCCAATCGGACGGGCCCTCCTGTCTGTTGCAGTACCGCAGGCTCCGCTACCCCAGCACGTAGAGCGAAATCGACTCCGCGACGCAGGCAGGTTTGTCCACGCCCTCAATCTCGATGCTGACCAGGAGTTTGACCCGCACGCCCTGCGCCACGGTCTCCACCGAGGCGATCTCCGAGCGTGCACGGACACGGCTGCCCACCGGCACCGGGTGCGGGAAGCGCACGCGGTCCAGGCCGTAGTTCACACCCATCACCATGCCGTCCACGCGGAACCGGCCGGAGGCGAGCGCCGGCAGCAGGGCCAGGCTCAGATAGCCGTGCGCAATGGTGCTGCCGAAGGGCCCCTCGGCAGCCCGTTCAGGATCCACATGGATCCACTGGTGGTCATCAGTGGCCTTGGCGAACAGGTTCACCCGCTCCTGGTCGATGAGGACCCATTCGCTGGTCTCCTGGCGCCCCACTGCTTCCTCGAGTTCCTGCACGGAACCGAAATGCGCCACCGCTAGGCCTTCGGTCCGCCGGCTACGTAGAGCACCTGTCCGGAAACGAACGAGGCCTCCTCGCGGGCAAAGAAGGACGCCGCCGCAGCGATGTCCGCCGGGGTCCCGGCCCGCCCCACGGGGATCTCCTTCGCCGCGTGCGCCACGAAGTCTTCGAACGGCACTCCCACGCGTTCCGCCGTCGCCCGTGTCATGTCTGTCTGGATGAAGCCGGGGGCAATCGCGTTGACCGTGACGTTGTAACGGCCCAGTTCGATGGCCAGTGTCTTGGTGAAGCCCTGGATGCCTGCCTTGGCCGCGGCGTAATTCGCCTGGCCGCGGTTGCCGAGGGCGGAGGTGCTCGAGAGGTTGATGATGCGCCCCCATTTTTGCTGCACCTGGTGCGCCTGCACCGCCCGGCTCATGAGGAACGCTCCGCGCAGGTGCACTCCCATCACGGCGTCCCAGTCCGTATCCGTCATCTTGAACAGCAGGTTGTCCCGGAGGATGCCGGCGTTGTTGACCAGGATGGTGGGCGCTCCCAGCTCCCCGGCGATGCGGCCCACCGCCTGCTCGACGGCGGCGGCATCGGCGACGTTGGCGCCTACACCCACGGCCTTGCCGCCGGAGTTGTTGATGGCCTCCACGGTCGCGGCCGTGTCCTCCTCCCGCAGGTCAAGGACGGCGACGCGGTGTCCGTCCGCTGCGAGCCGCATGGCAACTGCGGCGCCGATCCCGCGTCCTGCTCCGGTGACGACGGCGGTGCGCTGGTCCAAGGGTGCTGGTGCCTCTGTCATGTCTCTCCTGCCGGTGGCGGCAGCCCACTGAGTGTGTGCTGCGTCTCTTTTGCCGAGGGTACCGACCGGACGGTACGGGCGCAACGGGAGGCGTGCCCAGGGATTCCGTGCGGCGCGCACCCCGGGCCGGGCCGGGCCACCCGGTGTACACCTGACGGGCGTATGCCGAGCCCAAAACCCCGTTATCTGTACTCTCGGCGCGCACCCCAGGCCCACCCGCCACCCGGTGTACACCTAACGGGCTTATCCGGCGCCCAAACCCCCGTTATCTGTAATCTCGGCACTCAACGCGCACCCCAGGCCGGGCCGCCAGGCGAGCCTCAGCGCTGCTGCGGCGCAGCCACACCGCGGAAGGTCCGACGGTAG
This sequence comes from Arthrobacter sp. zg-Y179, assembly GCF_020907345.1. Taxonomy (NCBI): domain Bacteria; kingdom Bacillati; phylum Actinomycetota; class Actinomycetes; order Micrococcales; family Micrococcaceae; genus Arthrobacter; species Arthrobacter sp. zg-Y179. Next base: position 36,888 of record NZ_JAJJOB010000002.1, read on the forward strand.
GCGGCCGGGCTGGCTCCTACATTCCGGTGGAAGTGGTGACGCAGCAGTTCGGGCTGGCCGAAGCCGGAGGCCCGTGCCACCTCGTCAATGCTGAGATCCGTATCCTCCAGCAGTTCCTGCGCGTAAAGCACCCGCTGTGCGTTGATCCAGGCGCCCGGAGTTGTCCCGGTTTCGGCCCGAAAACGGCGTGCGAAGGTCCGCGGCGACATGGCGGCCCGGGATGCCAGGTCCTTGACGCTGTGCTCCTGCGCGAGGTGTTCGCCGATCCATTCCAGTACCGACTCAAGGGTTTCGCATGAACCGTTAGGCACCGCCCGGTCAATGTACTGCGCCTGTCCCCCGTCCCGGTGGGGAGGCACCACCATGTCACGGGCGATGGCAGCGGCAATCTTTGCCCCGCATTCAATCCGGACCAGATGCAACGCCGCATCAATGCCGGCAGCGGTTCCGGCGCTGGTGATGATGTTCCCGTCCCGGACGTACAGCACATCCGCATCCACCCGGACGGCCGGGTAGCGGGCAGCCATCTCCGCCGAGTACATCCAGTGCGTGGTGGCCCGGCGGCCGTCCAGCAACCCGGCTTCGGCGAGGCGGAAGGCGCCCGTACAGATGCTCATCACCCAGGCACCCCGCTGATGGGCACTGCGCAGCACGTCCAGTACCCGTGGATCGGTCTCCGCCTCGTAGTCCCCTGCAGGAGCCATCACCACGAGGTCCGCATCCGCCGCTGCCTCAAGCCCGGAGTCCACCGTGATGCTGAACCCGGCCTTGGTGGACACGGGGCCCGGGTCCGGAGTGCACAGCCGGAAATCGAATGCGGGAACTCCCCCGCCCCGCTGGGAACGGTCGATGCCGAACACCTCGACCATCACGCCGAACTCGAACGGCGCGACGCCGTCCAGCACTATTACCGCTACTGATTGGAGCATGCCGTAAGTGTGCTCCTCCGGTGGCAGGATTTCTACGGTAATGGGCATTCCTGCCACTTATTCTCCGGCGGATAGGGCGCCAGCATGGAGTCATGGTTATCGTGCTTCTGATCCTCGCCGCCGCTATCGCGTTCGCCCTCGTCCTCCGCGCTACCGTCCGTGCGTTGTCCAATGACGGTTACGGCCGCCTCCCCAGCGTCCCGTCCCGCCGGTCCTGGGACGGCACCGTGTACTGACCCGGCTAGCCCTGGGGACTGCTGCTGATACTGGGCAATCAGTTTTCCAATCAGGACAGCTTTCGACCGCATTGGCGCGTAGTTTTGATTCCATGTTGGAGACTTCCGCACGGCTGCTGCAGCTGCTTTCGCTGCTGCAGCTGCGGCGCGAGTGGACCGGTGCAGCGCTCGCGGAACGGTTGTCCATCACCGAACGCACGGTGCGCCGGGACATCGGCAAGCTGCGCACGCTCGGCTATCCCATCTCGGCGTCCCCGGGCATTGCCGGCGGTTACCAGCTCGGTGCCGGAGCGCAGCTTCCGCCGCTGCTGCTCGACGACGACGAGGCCCTCGCCGTCGCGCTCGGCCTTGCCGCGGTGGCCACGGGACCGGTGACCGGAATCGGTGAAGCCTCTGTCCGGGCGCTGGCGAAGCTCGAACAAGTCCTGCCCGGGCGGCTCCGCCCCAAGTTCTCGGCCCTGCGCCAGTCAGTCTCCACACTGGCAGGGCCGACGGGCGGCGTCGACCCGGAGATCCTGACCGCCTTTTCCGGCGGCATCACCGAGCACCGGATACTGAGCTTCCGTTACACCGCGGCCGACGGCGGCTCCGGGCGCCGGATCGTGGAGCCCTACCGGCTGGTCGGCACCGGCAGGCGCTGGTACGCCGTCGCCTGGGACCTGGACCGCGCTGACTGGCGGACCTTCCGGGTGGACCGCTGCACCAGCACCCCCGCCCCGCGCGAGCGGTTCACGCCCCGGCCCCTGCCGGCCCGGGACCTCGCCGCCTACGTCCAGGAATCGATTACCCGCAACCCCTACCGCTACTCAGTAGTGGTACGGCTGGCCGCGCCGCTGGCGGCGGTCGCCGAACGGGTGCCGCCGGATGTGGCCAGCCTCGAAGCGGACGGTCCCGGGCACACCATCGTGCGTGGCGGCTGGGATTCCCTGGACCTGCCCCTGATCAACCTGACCGCGTGGGGCGTGCCCTTCGAGATCATCGACCCGCCGGAGATGCGCGAGCGGGCCCGCCGCGCCGTTTCCCTGCTGCAGCGCGCCGTCGAAATCCCGCCCACGGCGGAATCCGGAAAGACCGTCCGGCCAAGCCACTAGACTGGTGGCAATCATGGCACTGACAATTTCCTATCCCGAACAGCTGCCCGTTTCCGAGCGCCGCGAAGACATCATGGCAGCGATTGCCGCCAACCAGGTCACCGTCATCGCGGGCGAAACCGGGTCCGGAAAAACCACGCAGATTCCGAAGATGTGCCTGGAACTGGGTCTGGCCGAGAACGGCCTGATCGGGCACACCCAGCCGCGGCGCCTTGCCGCGCGGACCGTCGCCGAGCGGATCGCCTCCGAGCTCGACGTCGAGCTCGGCGAGGAGGTGGGCTTCCAGGTCCGCTTCACCGGTGAGACCGGCCGGAAAACCAAGGTCAAGCTGATGACCGACGGCATCCTGCTGGCCGAAATCCGGCATGATCCGAAGCTGAAGAAGTACAGCACCATCATCATCGATGAGGCCCACGAGCGCAGCCTGAACATCGACTTCATTCTCGGGTATCTGCGCCGGCTGCTGCCCCAGCGTCCTGACCTGAAGGTCATCATTACCTCGGCCACCATCGATCCGCAGCGGTTCGCCGAGCATTTCGCGCTCAACGGCACCCCGGCACCCATCATCGAGGTGTCCGGCCGGACCTTCCCGGTGGAGATCCGCTACCGCCCGCTGAACCAGCCCGCGGACGGTGGCAGCGATGAAGACGGCATGGACGACGAGCTGGAAGAAGACCGGGACCCGGTGGACGCCGTCTGTGACGCCGTCGACGAGCTCTCCCGCGAGGCACCCGGCGACGTCCTTGTGTTCTTCTCGGGCGAACGGGAAATCCGTGACGCCGCAGACGCGCTGCGTTCCTCCGTCTCCCGCAATCCCCGGCTGGCCAACACCGAGATCCTGCCGCTCTTCGCCCGGCTCTCCCTTGCCGAACAGCACAAGGTCTTCTCCCCCGGCCGCAACCGGCGGATCATCCTCGCCACCAACGTCGCCGAGACCTCCCTGACCGTCCCGGGCATCAAATACGTCATCGACACCGGCACGGCGCGCATCTCGCGCTATTCCCACCGCACCAAGGTCCAGCGGCTTCCGATCGAGCGGATCTCCCAGGCCTCGGCCAACCAGCGTTCAGGCCGCTGCGGACGCGTTTCCGACGGCATCGCCATCCGGCTGTATTCGCAGGAGGACTTCGAGTCCCGGCCCGAATTCACGGATCCCGAAATCCTGCGCACCAACCTCGCCGCCGTGATCCTGCAGATGGCCGCCATGGGCGTGGCCAAGGGGCCCAAGGACGTTGCCGATTTCCCGTTCGTCCAGCCGCCGGATTCCAAGGCAATCAACGACGGCGCCGTGCTGCTGCGCGAACTCGGGGCCCTGCACCCCCAGGGCGGCATCACCGACGTAGGCCGCAAGCTGTCGCAGCTTCCGGTGGATCCCCGGCTGGGCCGGATGATCGTCGAAGCGGGCAACCGCGGCTGCACCAAGGAGGTCATGGTGCTCACTGCAGCCCTGACCATCCAGGATCCCCGTGAGCGTCCCTCCAAGGATGATCCCGCCCGGGCACAGAAGGCCGCCGAAATGCACAAGCGGTTCGTGGACGAGAACTCGGACTTCACCGGCTTCCTGAACCTGTGGCGCTATGTGGAGGAAAAGCAGAAGGAGCTCTCCTCCTCGGCCTTCCGCCGCCTGTGCAAGAACGAGTTCCTGAACTTCCTGCGCATCCGTGAATGGCAGGACCTTTTTGCCCAGCTGCGCCAGCTGGCCAAGCCGCTGGGGATCACGCTCGCCCCGGAGCCGGTGGATCCGGTCGGCAAGTACCGGGAAATCCACATGTCCCTGCTGGCCGGCCTGCTCAGCCACATCGGCCTCTACGACCAGCGCAAGCGCGAATACGCCGGTGCCCGCGGTACCCGGTTCGCGGTCTTCCCGGGCTCCGCGTTGTTCAAGAAGTCCCCGGACTGGGTGATGGCCGCCGAACTTGTGGAAACCTCGCGCCTGTGGGCGCGGGTGGCGGCAAAGTTCGATCCCCTGTGGGCCGAGGAAGTGGCCCCTCACCTGGTCAAGCGCAGCTACAGCGAACCGCACTGGTCCAAGAGCCGCGGAGCCGTGATGGCCTACGAGAAGGTCACCCTCTACGGCGTACCCGTGGTTCCGCAGCGCAGCATCAACTACGGCCGCATCGACCCGGTGCTCTCCCGCGAAATGTTCATCCGCCATGCCCTGGTCGAGGGCGACTGGCGTACGCACCACAAGTTCTTCCACCGCAACCAGGCACTGCTGGCCGAGGTGGAGGAGCTGGAGAACCGGGTCCGACGCCGCGGTCTGCGCGTGGATGACGAGACCCTCTTCGAGTTCTACGACGAGCGGGTGGGCGCCGACGTCGTCTCCGAGCGGCACTTCGACAAGTGGTGGAAGCACGCCCGGCACGAAAACCCGTCCCTGCTGGACTTCGACCCGGACGCCCTGCGCACTGACGATGCCGAGGGACTCGACGAGAACGACTTCCCGAAGTCCTTCTTCTACGGGTCCTTCGAACTCCCGCTCACCTACGAATTCACCCCCGGCGTGCCCTCGGCCAACGACGGCGTCACCGTAGAGGTGCCCGTATTGTTCCTGAACCAGCTCGCCCCCGGACCGTTTGCCTGGCAGATCCCGGGCCTGCGCGCCGAGCTCATTACGGCCCTGATCAAGTCCCTGCCCAAGGCGGTGCGGAAGAATTTTGTCCCGGCGCCCGACGTCGCCCGCTCGGCTGCCGCTGCCCTGGCTGCGGATTTCGACCCGGCGTCGGACGAGCTGGAACCGTCCCTGGAACTGGTGCTGCGCCGGTTGAAGGGATCCATCATTCCCCCGGGTTCCTGGAACTGGGATGCCGTGCCGGGCCACCTGCGGATGACGTTCACCGTGGTGGATTCCGCCGGGCGCATCCTGGACGAGGGCAAGGACCTGGCGGCACTGCAGGAGTCCCTGGCCCCGGCCACGCGCCGCGCCATTGCCGAATCCCTCGGCGCCACGCCGTCCACCGTCCAGCCGCGCGGCCCCAAGGGCCCCAACGGCAAGGGCAGGGCCGGCACCGGGAACGGTTCAGCCAACGGCACGGGCGGCGGCACCGACACCGGTTCCTCCGTGGCCGAGCAGACCGGCCTGACCGAGTGGAGCATCGGCACCTTGGAGAAGCAGGTCCAGCGGCTCGTGGCCGGCCACACCGTGACCGGCTACCCGGCGCTGGTGGACGAGGGCAGCACCGCAGGCGTGCGGATCTTCCAGAGCGCCGGCGAGCAGCAGGCCGCCATGCGTGCCGGCGTCATCCGGCTGCTGGTGCTGCGCGTGCCCAGCCCGGCCAAGTATGTGCTGGAGCACCTGAGCAACACCGAAAAGCTGACCTTCAGCCAGAATCCGCACGGGAGTGTGGCCGCGCTGATCGAGGACTGCACCCTGGCCGCGGTGGACAAGCTCACGCCGGAGAAGCTTCCGTGGACGCGTGCCGAGTTCGACGCCCTGTATGAAACAGTCCGCGCCGAACTGATCGACACCGTCTTCACCGTCACGGCGATCGTGGAGAAGATCCTGGCCAGCACCCGGCGGATCACCAAGGCGCTCAAGGGCACTACCTCGCTGGCCTTGATCAGTGCCCTGAATGACATCAGGGCGCAGCTGGATGCCCTGGTGTACCCCGGTTTCGTGGCCCGCACCGGATATGCGCAGCTGATGCATCTGCCCCGCTACCTGGCCGGTATTGAACGGCGGCTGGAGAAGCTTCCGGGCAACGTGCAGCGGGACGGCCTCTCCATGGCCGTGATCCACCGCCTCGAGGACGAGTACGACGACGCCGTGGCGGCACTCGCGCCGGGCCGCGGCACTCCCCCGGAACTCGCGGAGGTCCGCTGGCTGATTGAGGAGCTGCGGATCAGCTTCTTCGCGCAGGAACTGGGAACGGCCCGGACCGTTTCGGAGAAACGGATCCGGACCGCCCTGAATTCGGCGCTGGCTCCGGCCTAGGCCGGGTTTGGAGTCTGGCGCCGGGCCTGGAGCCTGGCGCCGGGCCTGGAGCCCGGCGCCGGGCCGGAAGCCTAGGCTTCGGGGACGAACTCCCCATGCCCGGCGTCGCGCAGGCCCTGGCGCAGCTTCTCCGCGTTGGCCGCCATCCGCTCGGGGTCCGGGTTGGACTCGGCCCGGCTGAAGTCGAAGTCCTGCATCGAGTCGGCAGGCCAGACATGCAGGTGAAGGTGGTCCACCTCGAAGCCGGCAATGGTCAGGCCTGCCCGCTCGGAGCCGAAGACGGCCACCTGTGCCTGGCCTACGGCCTGCGCCACGGTGATGAGCTTCTGCATCAGCTCCGCCGGTGCGTCCGTCCACTTGTTGATCTCCTCGCGGGGCACCACCAGGGTGTGGCCGTCGCTGAGCGGACCGATGCTCAGGAACGCGACGACGTCGTCGTCCTTCCAGACGAAATGTCCGGGAATCTCGCCGTTGATGATCCGGGTAAAGAGTGTAGGCATGGGTGCTCCTTCAGGTTGTTCCTTGGGCGCGGCGGAGGGCAGGGGTGCCCGCAGCGGCGGAGGAACGGGTCGGCCGGTAAACATGATTCGACGCTACCCCTTTTCCGGCGGGTTTTCGGGCCGGCCCGGATCGGCGCCGACGGCTGCCGGCGTGCCGGGCGTGTTGGACCACTGCGACCAGGAGCCCGGATAGAGCGCCGCGGTGATGCCGGCCTGCGCCAATGCGGCAACCTCATGGGCGGCGAAGATACCCGAACCGCAGTACGCGGCAACAGGCCGGTCGGGCCGCACGCCGAGGGCCTCGAAGGCGCGGCCCAGTTCCTCAGGTGCCCGGAAGCTGCCGTCCGGGGCAAGGTTGTCCGTGGAGGGCCGGTTGACTGCTCCCGGGATATGTCCGGCCCGGGGATCCACCGGTTCGACCTCTCCGCGGTAGCGCTCCGGTGCGCGGGCGTCGATGAGTGTTCCGTCAACTGCCACCCGGGCGGCATCCGCCGGCCCGACCACCGGCATGTGCCCCCAGGACAGGTGGACACTGCCCGCCTCCGGCTGCACCGGACCGCTTTCCAGCGGCAGTCCTGCCCCGCGCCAGGCCGCGAGGCCGCCGTCGAGCAGGAACACGTCCTCCTCTCCGGCGTGGCGCAGCAGCCACCAGGCACGGGCGGCGGCCGTGCCCGCGGCGTCGTCGTACACCACCACTGTGTCCCCATCGTTCAGGCCCCAGCTGCGGGCGGCTTCGGCGAAGGCGGCGGGATCCGGCAGCGGGTGCCGCCCCTCCGCAGGGACGGCGGGGGCAGAAAGTTCGGTGTCCATATCCACGTAGACCGCACCGGGCAGATGTTCGTGCAGGTACTTTTCCCTGCCGTCGGCGGCGCCCAGGACCCAGCGCACATCCAGCAGCACGGGCGGGCGCTCCGCTCCGAGACGTTCGTGCAGCTGCTGCGGGGAGATCAGGACCTCCATTACAGGTCCACGGTTTCCCCGGCGTCCAGGTGCCGGAACTCGGTGCCGTAAACCTTGCCGAACCGGGTCACGTGCCCCTCGACCATCCCCAGTCCCCGCTCGTTCAGGAGCCCCTCGTGGATGGGGTAGGCCCGCTCCGCACCGGTGGCAATGACGAAGTCGATGACCTCCCCCGCCTTGGACCAGGGTGCATGGACCGGCACCAGCACGGTCCGCGGCCGCAGCCCGTTGGGAACCACGAACGAATCCCCCGGGTGGTAGACCCGGCCCTCCACGAGGTAGCCGATGTTGGCCACCACGGGTATCAGCGGATGGATCAGGGCGTGCTGGCCGCCGAAGGACTGGATGCCGAAACCCGCAACGGTGAAGCTGGTGTTGGGCTCGACGTCGTGGATGCGGTCGGCCAGGTCCGGTCCGGCTTCGGCGCGAAGGAGTGCAGCAAGACCCGCCGGGGCGTGGAGCTCGAGCGACGGCTGCTCCTGCATCGCGGCAAGCACCCGCGGGCGGTCCAGGTGGTCCGCATGCTCGTGGGTCACCAGGATGGCGTCTGCGTCCTTCAGCGCCGTTTCGACTTCGGAGAAGGTGCCGGGATCCAGCACCAGGACGTGCCCGCCCTGCTCGAAGCGGACACAGGAGTGCGTGAACTTCGTCATTTTCATAGCGCCACCCTACTCCGGGGCCGTCCGGCCGTGCAGGACGGGCCGACGGTGCTGCTGATAATCTTAGGGTTCTATCCATCCCTACGGCCCCGGTGCCGCCCGCCTGCCGTCCCACCCGCTGGAGGAACATCCGTGTCATCCGAGACATCCCGGACGTCCAAACGCGCACCGGAGCAGCGGGTAACCCGCCAGCGGCTGGCAGTGGGCCGTGCCCTGGACGAACTCAGTGACTTCGTCAGCACCCAGGAACTCTTCCGGCTGCTGCAGGAGCGCGGCGAGCGGATCTCCCTGGCTACCACCTACCGGGTCCTGCAGTCCATGACGGACGAGAACCTCGTGGACGTGCTGCGCGGCGGCGACGGCGAGGCGCTGTACCGGCGGTGCGCCGTCGAGCACCACCACCATCACCTGGTCTGCCGCGAATGCGGCAAGGCAGTGGAGGTGGAGGCACCGGCGGTGGAGAGCTGGGCCGCGGCCCTGGGCGCCAAGTACGGCTTCACCGAAGTGGCGCACACCGTTGAAGTTTTCGGCCTGTGCCCGGAGTGCAGCGCCCGTAAAGGCTAGGCGGCAGCGGTAGCCGTGTTTGCGCTGAGCTCCCGGCGCCGGTGCCCGCCGCGCATGCGCCGGATGACCCGGCAGACCAGGTAGATCGCGAAGGACACCGTGGTGACGTACGGGCTGATGGGGATCCGGCCGCCCAGCGCCAGCAGGATGCCGCCGACCGAGGAGGTCAGGGCGAAGAGCACGCTCAGGAACACCACCAGCCGCGGCGAGGACGTCACGAGCAGGGCTGCCGCCGCCGGAGTAATCAGCAGGGAAAGCACCAGCAGGGCCCCCACCACCTGGATGGACAGGGCTACGGACAGGCCCAGCAGGAACATAAAGACAATCGACAACGTCCGCACCGGCACGCCGCGGGCCTCTGCGAGGTCCGGGTCCGCGCTGGCGAAGGTCAGCGGCCGCCAGATGAACAGCAGTGCGGCGACGACGACGGCGGCAACCCCGGCCAGCAGGTTCAGCTGCACGGTATCCACGGCGACGATCTGGCCGGTCAGCAGACCGAACTTGTTGGCTGAGCGGCCTTCATAGAGGCCAAGGAACAGGATGCCCAAACCGAGCCCGAAGGGCATGATGACGCCGATGATCGAGTTCCGGTCCCGGGCCCGCAGGCCCATGACGGCCAGCAGGACGGCCGCCGCCACCGACCCGGCCAGCGAACCGACCACCACATTCACGCCGATCAGCAGGGCAAAGGACGCTCCGGCGAAGGAGAGCTCGGCAATGCCGTGCACGGCGAAGGCCAGGTCACGCATCAGGACGAAGGTGCCGATCAGCCCGCCCACCAGGCCAAGGATCGCAGCGGCCCAGATGGAATTGCTCACCAGCGGAAGCAGCTCGCCGTAATCGCTGAAATCAAAAACCGCATCGAAGAAACTACGCAGGTCCAAGGTCGCCCTCGCTTTCTCCGTGGTGGTGGGTGGTGGCGTCCGGGATGCCCAGCACCACGATCCGGCCGTGGCTGCGCAGGACTTCGACGCGGCTGCCGTACATTTCCGAGAGCACGTCGCTGCGCAGGACTTCGGCGGGGGTGCCGGTGCGGAACTGTCCGCCGGCCAGGTACAGCACGCGGTCCACGTACTCGATAACGGGATTGATTTCGTGGGTCACGAAGACGACGGCGGCGCCGTCGTCGTGGCAGCGCCGTTCGATCAGGGAGCTGATGGCCTGCTGGTGGTGCAGGTCCAGGGAGAGCAGCGGCTCGTCGCAGAGCAGCAGATCCGGGTTGGTGGCCAGTGCCTGGGCCGCCCGCAGGCGCTGCAGCTCGCCGCCGGAGAGCCGCCCCACGGGTTCGTCCGCGTAGGACGTGGCCCCCACCTGTTCGAGCAGCCGGTCCACGCGGCGGCGCACCGGCTTTCCGCGCAGCCTCAGGCCCCAGCGGTCGCCGTCGACGCCGAGTCCCACCAGGTCCCGTCCGCGCAGCGGGGTGCCGGGGCTGAAGGATTTCTGCTGCGGGATGTAGCCGATGTCCTTGCTGCCCCGCTGCACGTTCCGGCCGTTGATGGTGACGGTGCCCCCGGTGAGCGGCTGCAGTCCCAGCAGGACCTTCAGGAAACTCGTTTTGCCTGATCCGTTGGGGCCGAGGACGGCGAGGAATTCACCGGCGTTGATGTCCAGGTCAAGGTTCTTCCACAGGGTACGGTCCCCGTAGGACAGGCCTGCGTCCCGCAGCCGCACCACCGGGGCAGGCTGCCCGGAAGCATTCACTGCAGCACGCTTTCCATGTTGGCTGTGTTATCGGCCATCCACTGCAGGTAGTCCTGGCCCTCGGGAAGGGTTTCGGAGAAGTCCACCACGGGAACATCGGCGTCCACCGCGGCCTGGCGCACCGCTTCCGTCTGGGAGGTGGAGGTCTGCTCGTTGTAGCCCAGGAAGGCAATGGAGCCGCCCGTCACCAGGTCCTGCATTTCCTTCAGTACGTGCGGCGGAACATCGGAGCCTTCCTCGACGGCCTCCGTGAAGTCCGACGGGGTGGCGTTGTGCATGCCGGCCGCCTCCACGAGGTAGTCCGGCACCGGTTCTGTCAGGGCGACGTCGCGTCCGCCTGCGGTTTCCCGAAGCGCCGCCAGTGAGGCGTCGATGTCCGCAATGCCGGCATTGAAGTCCACCGCTTTGCTGCGGAACGTGCCGGCGGCGTCGGCATCCAGCTCGCCGAGGCGTTCGGCGGCGGCGTCGGCAAGCCGGCCCATGGCCGCGGGGCTGTACCAGACGTGTTCGTTGAAGGAGCCGTGGTTATGGCCGTGGTGGTCTTCGCCGGCATCGTGGCCCTCTTCATCTTCCGCCGAGCCGGAGTCCTCGAGGCCGGAGATCTCGACGGCATTGAGGATGTTCTCTGCGGGGATGCCTTCGTCTGCCGCGAGCTTCTCCAGGAAGGTGTCATAACCGCCGCCGTTGAGCACCACCAGGTCCGCCTTGGATACCGCGAGCCGGTCCCGCGCCGAAGCCTCGTAGGAGTGCGGATCCTGGCTGGGCCGCTCAATCAGTGCGGTCACTTCGACGTTTTCCCCGCCGATCCCGGCAAGGATGTTGCCGTAGACATCGGTGGACGCCACCACGCGAACGACGCCGTCGCTGCCGTCGGCGTCTCCACCGTCGGCTTCACTGCCGTCGCCGCTGCAGCCCGTAAGCGCGAGTGCGGCGGCTGCAAGGACGGTTCCGGCCAGGCGGACGGGAAAGCGGCGCATAAGGTTTGATATCCCTGGGTAGGCGGTTCATGGCGGCGGATAAGGGCCCCGGCACCACCGAAGCTTTTTCAGCATAACCTAAACGCGAATCATTCGCATCTAGGCCCTAGAGGCTTTCTCCGGTCCGGCGGATGCCCTGCGCCTGGGTGGCATCCCTGATCTCGCCGACCAGCTGTTCAATGATGTCTTCCAGGAAGAGTACGCCGCGGGTGGTTCCGTCCGGGCCCAGCACGCGGGCCAGATGGGAGCCGGTCCGCTGCATCACGGCCAGGGCGTCCTCGATTTCGTCGTCCAGACGGAGGTTGGCAAGCGTGCGGACCTTGTTCTCCGTAATCGGCCGTTCATAGGCCTCCAGCGGGATGGACATAACGTCCTTCAGGTGCATGTACCCGGTGAGGTTCCCGGCGTCGTCCACCAGGACGAAACGGGAGAAGCCGGTCCGACCCACTGCACGCTCGAATTCCGCCGGAGTGGAGTCCGTGCCCAGGGTCACCAGTTCCTCCAGCGGCACCATCACCGTCCCGGCGGTCTGTCCGGAGAACTCGAGGGCACCGGAGATCAGGCCGGAATCGTCGGCCACGGTCCCGTGCTTCGTGGATTCCTCCACAATCGACTGCATCTCCTCCAGAGTGAAGGCCGAGGCGACCTCGTCCTTGGGGGTAATCCCCATGAGGCGCAGTGCGTGGTTGGCCATCCAGTTGAGCGTGCCGATGATCGGCCGTACCAGGCGGGAAATGAAGACCAGCGGCGGGGCGAGCAGCAGCACTGCGCGGTCCGCAACGGACACCGAGATGTTCTTCGGAACCATTTCGCCGATGGTTACGTGCAGGAAGGTCACCAGCAGCAACGCCACCAGGAACCCGGCTCCGTCAGCGATTTCGATCGGAAGGCCCACGGCCTTCAGCGGCACCGAAAGCAGGTGGTGGATAGCGGGCTCGGCCACCGAGAGGATGAGCAGGGAGCAGACCGTAATACCCAGCTGGGCACACGCGAGCATCAGGGAAACGTGCTCCATGGCCCACAAGGTGGTCTTGGCCCGCTTCGATCCGGCTTCGGCATGGGGCTCGATCTGGCTGCGCCGAGCGGACATCACCGCAAATTCGCTGCCGACGAAAAACGCGTTGCCCAGGAGCAGGACAACCAGCCAGAAGATTCCCGCCAGGTCGCCGCTCATCGGATGCCTTCCCTGCGTGCCTGGCGCTCTGTGCTTCGCCCGGCGTTGTCCTCGTCTTCAATGTGTTCGGTCTGGCCGGAATCGGCCCCGTCCTCGGCGGGGATGAAGCTGACGCGGTCAATGCGCCGCCCGTCCATCCGTTCCACCTCAAGCACGCCGCCGGGTACCTCCACGCGGTCCCCTGCCTCGGCGATGCGGCCGAGCTCGGCCATGATGTAGCCGCCCACGGTTTCGTAGCCGGCTTCGTCCGGCATCCGCAGCAGCGGAACCAGCGCCGTGACCTCGTCGGGGCGCATGATGCCCGGGAAGTACCAGGCACCGGACGCGCTTTGCAGCACGCCGGGCTTGGCCTTGTCATGCTCGTCGGAAACCTCGCCGACAATCTCTTCCACCAGGTCCTCCAGGGTGGCGACGCCGGCGGTTCCGCCGTATTCGTCCAGGACGACGGCGAGCTGCAGGTTGGCGTTGCGGAGTTCGGAAAGCAGCGAGTCCAGGTGCACCGTTTCCGGCACCCGGAGGATCTCGCTCATGATCGCGGCGGCAGGCAGGGTGGCCCGCCTGCTGCGCGGCACGGCCACGGCCTTCTTGACGTGGACAACGCCGCGGATATCGTCCGGTGAATCACCGAGGACGGGGAAGCGGGAGTAGCCCGTGCGCCGCGCGGCCTCGATGACGTCGGCCACGGGCTGCTCGGCATCGATCGTTTCGAGCCGGATGCGCGGAGTCATGACATCGGCAGCGGTTCGTCCGGCGAAGGAGAAGGTCCGCGACAGGAAGTCGGCAGTGCCCTTGTCCAGGGTGCCCATCTCCGCGGAGCGCCGCGCCATGGAGGACAGCTCGGAGGGCGTGCGCGCTCCGCTGACCTCTTCTTTGGCCTCGAGGCCAAAGAGGTGGAGGATCTTGTTGGCGAAACCGTTCAGCAGGAGCACCGCAGGCTTGAAGACCACGGTGAAGGCCAGCTGCGGCCGTGCCAGTGCCTTGCCGATGCGGAACGGCATGGCGATGGACATGTTCTTGGGGATCAGTTCACCCAGCAGCATGGAAAGGAAGGTCGCCAGGATCATCGCCACGGTCACGGACACCGAGTCCACGGCAACGGGCGGCAAACCAAGCGATGCCAGCGGACCCTCCAGCAGGCGCCCAACGGAGGGTTCCATAACAAAGCCCGTCAGAAGGGTGGTCATGGTGATGCCCAGCTGGCAGCTGGAGAGCTGGGTGGAGAGAGTGGTCAGGCAGCGAAGCAGCGGTTCAGCTGCTTTGTCGCCCTCTTCCACTGCCCGGCGGACTGCAGGCTGGTCCAGTGCCACAAGGGCGAATTCCACGGCGACGAAGAATCCGGTGCCGAGAATAAGCAGCAGGCCAAAAAGGAGGTAAAGCCACTCCATGTCAGCACTCCCCCGCCGTCAGGACAGACGGCCTTAAAAAACAGGGAGGAAACGCTGCACGGAAACGTTCAGACGGAGGGTGGTCGGCTGCGGCCGGACTGGAAGGCTCCGATGACGAGGCAGGCGGGTGCTGGGCCGTGGGTGTGCGGGCGTTGCCGGCTCGTGGCGCACCGACTGCGGCAACCGCAGTCCGTGACGCAGGCCGGCGCCTAGAGAAACTGTCCATAGAAAGCCCAGTTTACAGGTTTGGTCCGGGGCCGCCACAGCGGCTTCTTTGAGCCGTTCCGGGTGACCTGTGACGAGCGGCGCCTTCATCAAGTGATGCGGGATTGGCCACATGTTCGACTATGTCACTAGACTGGCATGAAGTCTCGGTCACTGCGCACCGGGCCGCACCAGTACTTGAGGCGGAAGCGTCAGAACATGGTGCCATCAGGGCAAACGGCAACTCATGGAAGAGGCGTATATCTAGTGCCAGACCAATCCAACCACCGCCTGCCGGAGGAATTCGGCGGCAACGAGTGGCTTGTCGATGAACTGTACGAACAGTATTTGTCGAATAAGGACTCCGTTGACAAAAAGTGGTGGAGTATCTTCGAATCCTTCAAGGCTGAAGACTCCCAGTCCGGCAACGGCTCCAACGGAAACGCCGGTTCTCCGGACGGTTCCCGGCCCGCCACCCGCCAGCTTCCGGTGGTGAAAGCCGAGGCCACGGCACCCAATGCACCGAAGGCATCGGGCGAATCGCCCGCTGCAACTCAGCAGTCGGGCAAGCCGCCGGTAGCCAAGGAACCGGCCAAGGCCGAGCCCGCGGCAAAGAGCGAGCCGAAGGCTGAGACCAAGGCCGCGCCGATTCCTGCGCAGCTGCCCAAGACCCAGCCCAGCGATGCCGCTGCCGAAGAGGACAAGGTCACCGTGCTGCGCGGTCCGGCCAAGGCGATTGCCACCAACATGGACCTCAGCCTGAGCGTCCCGACGGCAACCACCGTGCGCGCCGTTCCGGCCAAGCTGCTGATTGACAATCGGATTGTCATCAACAGCCACCTGGAACGTGCCCGCGGCGGAAAGATCTCCTTCACCCACCTGCTGGGTTACGCCATCATCCGCGCTGCCGCCCAGTTCCCGTCGATGAACGTGTTCTACGACGAGGTGGACGGCAAGCCCGTTGCCGTCCAGCCCGCCCACGTCAACTTCGGTCTGGCCATCGACATGCCCAAGCCGGACGGAACCCGCCTGCTGGTGGTGCCGAACATCAAGAAGGCAGAAACACTGAACTTCTCGGAGTTCTGGCACGCCTACGAAGATCTGGTCAAGCGTGCCCGCAGCGGCAAGCTCGGCGCGGATGACTACCGCGGAACCACCATCTCCCTGACCAACCCGGGCGGCATCGGCACCGTGCACTCGGTGCCCCGCCTCTCCAAGGGCCAGGCCGCCATCATCGGTGCCGGCGCCCTTGAGTACCCGGCCGAGTTCCAGGGTGCCAACGAGAAGATCCTGGCCCGCAACGCCATCAGCAAGATCATCACCCTGACCTCCACCTATGACCACCGCGTCATCCAGGGTGCCGGCAGCGGCGAGTTCCTGCGCATCATCCACCAGTTGCTGCTGGGTGAGCAGAACTTCTACGACGAGATCTTCGAATCCCTGCGGATCCCGTACGAGCCGGTCCGCTGGAGCCCGGATATCCAGGTCAACCCGGACGAGCAGATCAACAAGGTTGCCCGCATCCAGCAGCTGATCCACGCCTACCGGGTCCGCGGCCATCTGATGGCGGACACGAACCCGCTGGAATACGTACAGCGCCGGCATGCCGACCTGGACATCCTGAACCACGGCCTGACGCTGTGGGACCTGGACCGGGAGTGGCCCACGGGCGGCTTCGGCGGCAAGCCGATGCTCAAGCTCCGCAAGATCCTGGGTGTGCTGCGGGACGCCTACTGCCGCACTGCCGGGATCGAATACATGCACATCCAGGATCCCGAGGAGCGCCTCTGGTTCCAGGACCGCCTGGAAACCAAGTACACGAAGCCGACCCGCGAAGAGCAGCTGCGCATCCTCAGCAAGCTCAACGCTGCCGAGGCTTTCGAGACGTTCCTCCAGACGAAGTTCGTTGGACAGAAGCGCTTCTCCCTTGAGGGCGGCGAATCCCTGATTCCGCTGCTGGACGCCGTTATTTCCGGTGCCGCCGACGACGGCCTCGAGGAAGTCGGCATCGGCATGGCCCACCGCGGCCGCCTCAACGTCCTGACGAACATCGCAGGCAAGACCTATGCACAGGTCTTCCGCGAATTCGAGGGCACCCAGGACCCGCGCAGCGTGCAGGGGTCCGGCGATGTGAAGTACCACCTCGGCACCGAAGGAACCTTCACTTCGGACAACGGGAAGCAGACCAAGGTCTACCTTGCAGCCAACCCGTCCCACCTCGAAGCCGGCGATTCCGTGCTGGAGGGCATTGTCCGCGCCAAGCAGGACCGGCTGGACAAGGGTGACGAGTTCCCCGTGCTGCCGATCCTCGTGCACGGCGACGCCGCCTTCGCAGGCCAGGGCGTGGTGGCGGAAACGCTCAACCTCTCCCAGCTGCGCGGCTACCGCACCGGCGGCACCATCCACGTGGTGGTCAACAACCAGGTGGGCTTCACGACGTCGCCCACGTCCTCGCGTTCCTCGGTTTACTCCACCGATGTCGCGAAGATGGTCCAGGCACCGATCTTCCATGTCAACGGCGATGATCCCGAAGCAGTTGTGCGGGTTGGCCAGCTGGCCTACGAGTACCGTCAGCGCTTCCACAAGGATGTCGTCATCGACATGGTCTGCTACCGCCGCCGCGGCCACAACGAAGGCGATGATCCTTCGATGACCCAGCCGATGATGTACAGCCTGATCGAAGCCAAGCGCTCCGTACGCAAGCTGTACACCGAGTCCCTGATCGGACGAGGCGACATCAGCCAGGAGGAGGCCGAGCAGGCCCTGCGCGACTACCAGGGCCGCCTCGAGCGCGTCTTCGCGGAGACGCACGCTGCCCAGACCTCGCCCATCCCGGTGATCACCAAGGATTCCGAAGCGGTCTCCGATCTGGAACGTCCTGCTGCCCAGCAGGAAGGCACCACGATCATCAAGCCGGCAAGCACTGCGGTCTCCGCAGAGGTCCTGGCGCACATCGGCAAGGCCCACGTGGCCGTACCCGAGGGCTTCACGGTCCACCCGAAGCTGAAGTCCCTGCTGGAAAAGCGCGACCAGATGTCCCGTGAGGGCAACATCGACTGGGGCTTTGCCGAAATCGCCGCCTTCGGTTCGCTGCTGATGGAGGGCGTCCCCGTACGCCTCGCCGGGCAGGACTCCCGCCGCGGTACCTTCACGCAGCGCCACGCCGTCTTCCACGACCGCGCCACCGGCGACGAGTGGATGCCGCTGGCTGAGCTGGACCCGAACCAGGCCAAGCTGTGGGTCTACGACTCCCTGCTGTCCGAATTCGCCGCCATGGGCTTCGAATACGGCTACTCGGTGGAGCGTCCCGACGCCCTCGTGCTCTGGGAAGCCCAGTTCGGTGACTTCGTCAACGGTGCCCAGACCATCATTGACGAGTTCATCTCTTCGGCCGAGCAGAAGTGGGGCCAGCGGTCCTCGCTGGTGCTGATGCTTCCGCACGGCTACGAGGGACAGGGACCGGACCACTCCTCCGCACGGATCGAGCGTTTCCTGCAGATGTGTGCCGAGGACAACATGATTGTGGCCAACCCGACAACGGGCGCCTCGCACTTCCACCTGCTGCGCCGGCAGGCATACAGCCGTCCGCGCAAGCCGCTGGTGGTCTTCACCCCCAAGCAGCTGCTGCGCCTGAAGGCGGCTGCAACATCGGTGGAGGAGTTCACGCACGGCGAGTTCCAGCCGGTCATCGCCGAGCATGCCGAACTGGATGCGAACGCCGTCGACCGCGTGCTGCTGGTGTCCGGGCGCCTGTACTACGATCTGCTGGCAAACCGCCAGAAGACCGGCGACGACAAGACGGCAATCGTCCGCGTTGAGCAGCTCTACCCGCTCCCCGTCGACGAAATCCGGGCCGCCGTGGGCAAGTACCCCAATGCGGACATCGTGTGGGCGCAGGACGAGCCGGCAAACCAGGGTCCGTGGCCCTTTATCGGTCTCAACCTGCCCCAGCACCTGGACAGCCGCCTGCGCCTGGTCTCACGCCCGGCGTCGGCCTCCACCGCTACGGGCTCTGCCAAGCGCCACGCAGTGGAGCAGGACATCCTTGTGAAAAAGGCCTTCGAACGTCAGTAGGCTAGATTTAGGGTGGGGCGCTTCGGCGTCCCACCCTGTTTTTTTGATTCGAGAAGGTGACTAGTGGAACAACGCAGAATTCGGCTTGCTGCTGTAGGTGATGAGCTGCTGGCCGGACACGGGGATCCGCGCGCACTCGGCTGGCTGGGACGTGTCCTGGCACGAACATCGCCCGAGAACGTCAACCTCCAGGCATACAGCCTGGCTGCACCCAACGAGGGCACCGAGGCGCTGGCCAACAGATGGCTCGCCGAAGCCGGGAGACGGTTCGAGGACGGGTGCGAAAACCGCCTCGTGATCGGGCTGTCGGACCGGGACCTGGACCTTCAGCTGACGACGGCGCGAAGCCGCCTGAACCTGGCGAACATCCTCGACGGCGCCGCGCAGATGAGCATCAAGGTCTTCGTGGTGGGCCCTCCCCCGGGCCTGGACCCGGAACGGAACCGGAAGCTCGCGGATCTCTCCGCAGCGTTCGGCGACGTGACCACGCGGCGGAAGCACGTGTACGTGGACACCCTCAACCCGCTGCTGAACCATGAGCAGTGGCGTACGGACCTGGCCGCCAACGGCGGAACGCCGGGCCAGGCCGGCTACGGCCTCATGGCGTGGCTGGTGCTTCACCGAGGCTGGTACCAGTGGCTCGACCTGCCCGACATGAACTGAAATTTCCGTCATAAACAGACGTCTTAAAAACCCTCCCGGCAACAGCCGGGAGGGTTTTTGCGTATGCCGGCGCGGTTTTTCGAGTAGAAAAACCCCGTGTCCGGCATAACGATCAGTTAACAACATGTAACTTGTCTCACAGTGGAAACAATATGTGGTTAGTGTTGCTCCACATGCGGCGGTCATCACGGCCGCTTTGGGGGGCCATCATTGGTGGTTCCTGACTCCTCATCACCAGTTAGGACTACTTATGCGTACTAAGCGCACGGCAGCTCTTGCCGCACTCTCCGTGGGGGCCCTGTTCCTGGGCGCCTGCGGCTCCGCCGGGGGCGGAACCGAAAGCGAAGGCGGCTCGGAGGAAACAGCCGAGAACATCGCTTCCACCATCAATATCGCCATCAGCCAGGCACCGGACGCCTACAACTCGAGCACCGCCAACACCAACAGCACGTACAACAGCTACGTCGACAACCTGGTGCACAGCAACTTTGTCGAGTACAGCCCTGACGGCGTCATCCACGATGAAGAGTTCGGCACCTTCGAAAAGACCAGCGACGATCCGCTGACGGTGCACTACAAGATCAATGAGGACGCCAAGTGGTCCGACGGCACCCCCATTGACTTCGATGACGTGCTGCTGAACTGGGCGGCCTTCTCCGGACAGGTCGGTCCCGCCGAGGGCGAGAACATCTTCCAGCCGTCCTCCACCAACGGTTTCTCCCAGACCAAGATGATCGAGGGCGAGGCCGGCGACAAAGAGTTCGACATGGTCTTCGAAACCCCGTACGCGGACTGGGAAGCCCTGATGATCGGCCCCATCATGCCCGCGCATGTCGCAGCGGAAAAGGGCGGACTCGCCACTGACAACGACGGCGAAGCCCTGATCAAGGCCATCCAGGACAAGGACGTCGCGGCGCTGACCCCGCTGGCCGAATTCTGGAACACCGGCTGGAACTACGAAGCCGATCTCACCAAGCTTCCGGACGCCGAAATGATCCCGTCCTCCGGCCCGTACATGCTGGACAACGCCACCGACGGCACCCTGACCCTCAAGCGCAACGAGAACTACTGGGGCGAAGAGCGCAAGGGCAAGACGGAGACCATCGTCTTCAAGACGATCGCAGACACCGAAGCAGTCCAGGCCCTGGAGAACGGCGAGGTCGATATCATCGAACCGTCCGGACCCACCGTTGACACCAAGACCGCCATCCAGAACATCGGCGAGACCGTCGAGATGCTCACCGGTCCCGAGCTGACCTTCAGCCACATTGACCTGGACCAGTCGGAAAACGGCGTGTTCAAGGACCTGGCCGTGCGCCAGGCCTTCGCCAAGTGCGTACCCCGCGAGGACATTGTCGAGAAGTTCGCCAAGCCGATCGACGAGAACGCCACGGTAGACAACCTGCGCGAATACCAGCCGGGCCAGGAGGACTACGAAGAGGTCCTCGAAGGCGCTCCGTCCGCCAGCGAGTACGACGAAGTGGACATCGAGGGCGCCAAGAAGCTGCTCGCCGATGCCGGCAAGACCGAACCCGTATCGGTCCGCCTGATGTTCGCCTCCACGAGCCAGCTGCGCGCCGACATCGTCACCCTGATCAAGACCTCCTGCGACCAGGCCGGCTTCAACATTGTTCCCACCCCGGACCCCAAGTGGAGCGCCAAGCTCGCTGAGCCCGGAGCCTGGGACGCCATCCTGTTCGCCTGGGCCGGATCCGGTCTGGCCGCCAGCGCACAGTCGATCTACGTCTCCGACGGCGAGCAGAACTACGGCAAGTTCGCCAACGCTGAACTCGACGAGCTCTGGGACCAGATCGCCAGCTCCACTGACGCGGAAGAGGTCAAGGAACTGAAGACCAAGGCCGAGGAAATCCTCGCCGCCGAGGTCTACAACGTGGTCCTGTACGCAAACTCCGGTGTGGTTGCACACTCCTCCAAGCTGGAGAACGTGGAACTGAACCCGAGCCAGAACGGCATCACCTGGAATGCCTACAAGTGGACAAAGCAGGTCTAGCCGCAGCACCACGCTAGCCGCAGCATAAGCGGGGATGGGCAGACGCAAAGTCTGCCCATCCCCCTGCTTATGTCCGCGGCGTTCTTTAGTCCCACTCCAAGGAGCCCCACGGTGTTCTACTTCATTCTTAAAAGAGCGGTCAGTTCGTTCTTTATTCTTCTGGCCGCCACGGCACTCATGTTTGTCCTGGCCGTCAATTCCGGCGACCCCCTCCATGACCTCGCCGAGCTGCGCAACGATGACCGGGAATCCCGCATAGCCGCCCGTACCGAAGCCATGCACCTGGATCAGCCGATCCACATCCGTTACCTCCTCTGGCTGCAGGAAATCGGCCGCTGCATCATGCCCGGCGGCGCACAGTGCACGCTGGGCCTGGACCGCGTAGGCAACCCCGTCATCGAGCAACTGGAATCCGCCGTCGGTTCAACCTTCCGCCTGGTGGTCGTAGCAACGGTGCTCGCGATCATCCTGGGCGTGCTCATCGGTGTTGTGACCGCCCTGCGGCAGTACAGCGTGTTCGACTACTCGATCACATTCGTTGCCTTCCTCCTGTTCTCCATGCCGCTCTTCTGGCTCTCCACGCTCCTCAAGCAGTACCTCGCCATCGGGCTCAACACCTGGCTGGTGAATCCAACCATGTCCTATCTGGGCATAGTGCTGCTGGGGTTGGTGGCCGGGTTGATCTGGATGGTTGTCATCGGCGGCGACCGCCGACGACGGATCCAGGTATTCGCGGTGGCAGCCGTGGCAACTTCGGTAACCATGCTCTTGTTGCTGATGTCCGGTTGGTTCAAGACCCCCGGTTTCGGTCCCGTCGGCATCCTGGTGAGCGCCGTCGCCATCGCCCTCGGAACCACTGCCCTGTTCGCCGGGTTCCGGCGCCGCCGGATTGTCTTTGCAGCCCTTGCTACGGCCGCAGCCGGTTTTGTCGGCTATCTGGTCACGATGGGCATCATGAAAGACCCCGACTGGCTGACCATTGCCGGCCTGGCACTGGTGACCGTTGCCGTTTCCGCTGCCATCGGGCACTTCGTGGGCGGACCGTACGCCAAGCAGACCCGGCAGCTCACTGCCGTCGTCGGCCTGCTGATCGGTTCCGTCGTGTTCCTGGATTCACTCCTGCACGCCTACCCGACGCTGTCCCGCAAGACCGGCGGCCGCCCCATTCCCACCACCGGTTCCTCCACGCCCAACCTCGAGGGAACCTTCTGGGAAGTGAATCTCGATTACGCGCTGTACCTGGTGCTGCCGACCATCGCGATCATGCTGATTTCGTTTGCCATGTACACCCGCTACACCCGGGCCAGCCAGCTGGACGTAATGACCCAGGACTACATCCGCACAGCACGGGCCAAGGGGCTCAGCGAACGGACGGTCGTGGTCAAGCACGCGTTCCGCAACGCAATGATCCCGATCACCACCCTGATGGCCTTCGACTTCGCCGGCGTGCTCGGCGGCGCCGTGGTCACGGAATCGGTGTTCGGCTGGAACGGCATGGGCAAGATGTTCACCGACGGACTCACCAACGTGGACCCCAATGTCATCATGGCGTTCTTCCTCGTGACGGGCGTGGCCGCGGTGGCCTTCAACATGCTGGCTGACATCGCGTACGCGTTCCTCGATCCGCGCATCAGCCTGAACTGATTGGTAGAGCAATGACTGATAACAAGATTTCCGCGGACGGGCCGAAGGAAAGCAGCCCGGAGCTGACGGCCATGACGCTGGAGAGCCAGCGGACCGTCACGGCGGACGCACCCGCAACCAGGGGCGTCGTCGCTGAGCCGAAGATCACCGAGGCAAAGAGCCAGTCCAAGCTGGTCCGCGAACGCTTCCTGCGGCATAAGGGAGCCATGGGCGGAATGATCGGCCTGCTGTTCATTGTGCTGCTGGCGTTCTCCTCAATCGGCTTCAACATCGGCCCGCTGCATATTCCGGGCTGGTGGCAGCACACCTTCTACGAGGTGCAGGAAACCTCCGACGGCGGGAAACCGACCCTGTCCTGGACCGGGCTGGGCGACCATCCGTTCGGCCAGGACGCCCTGGGCCGGGACTACTTCGCGATGACCATGCGCGGGGCGCAGATCTCCCTGATCATTGCCTTCATCGTGGGTATTGTCGGAACCGTCATCGGAACCGTCGTCGGTGCCCTGGCCGGGTATTACCGCGGGCGGGTCGAAGCCGTCCTGATGCGCTTCACCGATGTCATCATCACCATTCCCCTGCTGGTGGTCGCAGCTGTGCTGGCCACCATCGTGGCGGACTTCGGAATCGTGGTCTTCGCGGCCTTCCTGGGCATGCTCACTTGGACCGGGCTTGCCCGGATTGTCCGCGGCGAATTCCTGTCCCTCCGGGAGAAGGAGTTCGTCGAGGCGGCCAAGTCCGTGGGTGCCAGCTCGGCCCGGATCATCTTTAAGCACATCCTGCCCAACACCGTAGGCGTCATCATCGTCTCGGCCACGCTGGCCATTTCCGGCGCCATCCTGCTCGAAACCGCCCTCGGTTTCCTGGGCCTGGGCGTGCAGGAACCTGACACCTCGCTGGGCAAGCTGATCAATGACAACCGGTCAGCCATGACCGTGCGCCCCTGGGTCTTCCTCTGGCCCGGCGTGTTTATCGTGGCCATTGCCCTCGCCGTCAACTTCATCGGCGACGGGCTCCGGGATGCGTTTGATCCCCGACAGACAAGGAACAAGCAATGACCTCCACACCGGTATACAGCGACACCCCGGCAACGGGAACCGGTTCCCCCATCCTTGAGGTCACCGGACTCGGCGTCGATTTCAACGTCGACAACGAATGGGTCATGGCCGCCGAAGACGTGAACTACAAGGTCTATCCCGGGGAGATCCTGGCGATCGTCGGCGAATCCGGCTCGGGAAAGAGCATGTCTTCCATGGCACTGCTCGGCCTGCTGCCCGGCAACGGGCGGTCCACCGGCAGTGCGAAACTGCACGGCAAGGAACTCATCGGCGCCCCGCAGTCGGCGCTGCGGAAGATCCGCGGCAATGACATCGCCATGATTTTCCAGGAGCCCATGACGGCCCTGAACCCGGTCCTGACGGTGGGTGAGCAGGTGAAGGAGATCATCGAGCAGCACACCGATGCGTCCCCCGCGGATGCCAAGGCACGCGCCATTGAGCTGCTGCGCATGGTGGAGATTCCTGATCCGGAGACCCGCTACGACAATTACCCGCACCAGTTCTCCGGCGGGCAGCGCCAGCGGGCCATGATTGCCATTGCCATTGCCAATGATCCGATCCTGCTGATCGCCGATGAACCCACGACCGCCCTGGACGTTACGGTCCAGGCGGAAGTACTCGAACTGCTGCGCAGGCTCAACAAACGCCTGAACAGCGCCATCCTGCTCATCACCCATGACATGGGCGTGGTGGCCGACCTTGCGGACAACGTGGTGGTCATGCAAAACGGGCGGATCGTGGAAGCCTCCTCGGTGGTGGATCTCTTCGCCGCACCTCAGCAGGACTACACCAAGGCCCTGCTCGACGCCGTGCCGCACCTCGGTTCCAAGGTGGGCGGTGTGCTGGCAGCCGTCGAGGTGGAGGATGACGGCTCCCTGCAGATCACCGATGCACCCCGGGCGGTTATGAAGGCCTCCGAGGAAGTGGCCGAACCGACGTCGTCGCAGACCCCCGCCCTGCAGCTGGAGAATGTGGCCATCGAGTATCCGGGACGGTTCCGCACCGCGGCCTTCCGTGCGGTATCCGATGTTTCCTTCACGATCATGCCCGGCGAAGTCATGGGTTTGGTGGGCGAATCCGGTTCGGGGAAGTCCACCATCGGACGCGCCGTCACCGGCCTGCTGCCGGTGGCCGAGGGAAGTGTGCGGATCAACGGAACAGACATCGCAGGGCTGTCACCGAAAAAAATGCGGCCCCTGCGGCGGAAGTTCGCCATCGTCTTCCAGGACCCGGCGGCATCACTGAATCCTCGGATGTCCATCGGCGAGAGCATCGGCGAGCCGCTGTTCCTGCATGAGAAGCTGTCCAAGGCCGAGCTGGATAAGCGGGTGGAGAACCTGCTCGATGACGTCCAGCTGCCCAAGAGCTTCCGTAACCGGTACCCGCACGAACTCTCCGGCGGCCAGCGCCAGCGTGTGGGCATTGCCCGGGCGCTCTCGCTGCGGCCGTCCCTGCTCGTGGCGGATGAGCCGACGTCGGCGCTGGATGTGTCAGTGCAGGCACGGGTGCTGGCGCTGCTGCAGGACCTGCAGCAGGAGTACGGCTTTGCCTGCCTGTTCGTCAGCCACGACCTGGCGGTGGTCGAGATCCTGGCCAGCCATATCGCCGTGCTGAACAAGGGCAGGATGGTGGAGCAGGGTTCCACCGAACAGGTCCTGAAGTATCCGCAGGATCCGTACACCCGGCGCCTGCTGGCAGCGGCACCGGTGCCCGACCCGGCCGAGCAGGCCTACCGCCGAGAGCAGCGCTATGCGCTCCTCTCGGCCGGCAGCGAGGAATAGGCTGAACGGCGCCGAATAGGTAAACACAGCACAACGAAACCGCGGCGGCGGCGTCAGTGGCGGAAGACCATCTTCCCCACGGCGCCGCCGTCGTCGTTGCCGGGGTGTTGTTCCAGGGTGCAGCCGGGCCGGTGGATGCCGCTTAGCCGAACCGGCAGTCTGGAATTTAGTTGGATGTCCGACTATGTTGGGGTGGGAAGACAGTGTCGCGGCTCACACTCGGCCGGGGTGCAGCTTCGCAATTTACGGTGCAAAGGAGCATTCCATTATGGTTCGCGAGCTATCGCATTACGTTGACGGACAGCATGTTGGAGGCACCTCCGGGCGCTTCAGCGATGTCTACGATCCCTGCACGGGTGAGGTCTCCGCCAGGGTGCCCCTGGCCAGCACCGAGGAAGTCCGCAACATTGTTTCCAACGCGGAGAAGGGCCAGCTGGAATGGGCGGCCATGAACCCGCAGCGGCGAGGCCGGATCCTGCTTCGGTTCGTCGATCTGGTGAACCGGAACATGAACGAACTGGCCACCCTGTTGTCCTCGGAACACGGCAAGACTCTCCTCGACGCGAAAGGCGACATCCAGCGGGGCATCGAGGTGGTGGAATTCGCCGCCGGCGCCCCGCACCTGCTCAAGGGCGAGTTCTCGGACAACGCGGGGGCCGGCGTCGACGTCCATTCAATGCGCCAGCCGCTCGGCGTCGTAGCCGGAATCACGCCGTTCAACTTTCCGGCCATGATTCCGCTGTGGAAATCGGGTCCGGCACTGGCTGCGGGCAATTCCTTCATCCTCAAGCCCTCCGAGCGGGACCCATCCGTACCCCTGCGCCTCGCCGAGCTCTTTACGGAGGCCGGCCTTCCGGCCGGTGTCTTTAACGTGGTCAACGGCGACAAGGAAGCGGTTGATGCGCTGCTGGAGGATCCGCGGGTCTCTGCCATCGGCTTTGTCGGCTCCACGCCGATTGCGCAGTACATCTACGCCACTGCTGCTGCACACGGAAAGCGCGCCCAGTGTTTCGGCGGCGCGAAAAACCACATGGTGATCATGCCGGATGCCGACCTGGACATGGCAGCCGATGCCCTGATCGGTGCCGGCTTCGGCTCCGCCGGTGAACGCTGCATGGCCATCTCCGTGGCCGTGCCCGTCGGCAAGGACACCGGCGACGCGCTCGTGGCGAAACTTGAGGAGCGGATCGCCGTACTCAAGGTCGGACACAGCCTCGCCAAGGATTCGGATTTCGGCCCGGTGGTCGCGGCTTCCGCGAAGGAACGGATCGAAGGCTACATCCAGGCCGGTGTGGATGAGGGTGCCACCCTGCTGGCCGACGGGCGCGGCCTCGCGGTAGAGGGCTACGACGGCGGCTTCTGGGTGGGGCCCACTCTCTTCGACAATGTCACCAAGGACATGACGATTTACAAGGAAGAGATTTTCGGGCCCGTGCTCAGCGTGCTCCGCGCCGACGACTACGACGAGGCCCTGCGCCTGTGCAGCGAACACGAGTTCGGCAACGGAGTGTCCATCTTCACCCGGGACGGTGACTCCGCCCGCGATTTCGCGAGCCGGGTCCAGGTCGGCATGGTGGGCATCAACGTCCCCATCCCGGTCCCTATCGCCTACTACACCTTCGGCGGCTGGAAGGCTTCCGGATTCGGCGACCTCAACCAGCACGGTGCGGATGCCTTCCGCTTCTATACCAAGACCAAGACGGTCACCACGCGCTGGCCGTCGGGGATCCGCACCGGCGCCAGCTTCGTTATGCCGGAAGGCAGCTGATGGCAGCCATGGACTCCGGGAAGCCTGCCACGGATGAGGTGCTGTTCGAATGCCGCGGCCGGCTGGGGGTCATAACGCTCAACCGCCCGCGGGCCGTCAATGCGCTTACGGCCGGCATGGCATCTGCCATGCTGGAGCAGCTCAGGCTCTGGGCCGGCGACGATTCCGTGGCAGCTGTGCTGGTACGCGGCTCCGGCGAACGGGGATTGTGCGCGGGCGGCGACATCGTGGCCATCTACCGCGACATGCTCGACGGCGGCAACGCCACAGCCGCCTTCTGGGCGGACGAATACACGCTCAACTCGCTCATTTCGAACTACCCCAAGCCGTACGTGGCCTTCATGGACGGTCTGGTGCTCGGGGGCGGAGTGGGAATCTCCGCCCACGGCTCCGTCCGGATCGTCACCGAGCGGACCCGGCTGGGCATGCCGGAAACCACCATCGGCTTCGTGCCCGACGTCGGCGGAACCCTGCTGCTCTCCCGCGCGCCCGGGGAGACCGGCACCCATGCAGCCCTCACCGGCGCCCACCTGAACGCTGCCGACGCGGTGTTCCTGGGGTTCGCGGACCACTTCGTTCCGTCGGCGAAGCTTGAGGACCTCGCCAGGGCACTTGAAAGCGAACCCGTGGACTCCGCCGTCGCACGCTTCGCTGAGGAGGCCCCGCAGTCCGGACTCGCAGGGCAGGAATGGATAGACGCCTGCTACGCCGGGACTGACGCCGAGGAAATTGTGCGGCGGCTGCGGGCTTTCGATGGGCAGGCCCGGGAGGAGGCGGCCAAGGCTGCCGAGGCAATAGCAGCCAAGTCCCCCACCGCGGTGAAAGTTGCACTGGTATCGCTGCGCCGGGTGAAGGGCCTGAGCCTGGAGAAAGCCCTGGAACAGGAGTACCGGGTGGGCCTGCGGTTCCTCGCCGGACCCGATTTCCGGGAGGGCATCCGTGCCCAGGTGGTGGATAAGGACTTTTCCCCGGCCTGGCAGCCCGCCTCGCTGGCAAAGGTCAGCGACGAGGACGTCGAATCGTATTTCGCGCCACTGGGCGACCGTGAACTGATACTTCCCAAGGAGCACAACAATGTCTGAACCATTCGCTTCGGCGCTGAGCCATGGGGAGCAGCCCGCTCCGGTCGCCTTCCTCGGACTGGGCCACATGGGCGGACCGATGGCCGTGAATCTCGTGAACGCCGGATACTCCGTCACCGGGTTCGACGTAATACCCGCGGCCCTCGAAACTGCTGAGGCAAACGGCATCGCCACAGCCGGCAGTGCCGCCGCCGCAGTGGCCGGTGCCGGCGTAGTGCTCACCATGCTGCCCAGCGGCAAGCATCTGCTGGACGCCTATCGGGGCACCGGAGACCAGCCGGGGCTGCTCGCCGCGGCCGCACCCAACACCCTTTTCCTTGATTGCTCCACCATCAATGTGGAGGAGGCCCGGGAGGCAGCAGAACTCGCGGTTGCGGCCGGCCACCGGGCTGTAGACGCGCCGGTCTCCGGCGGCGTCGTGGGCGCCGAGGCAGGCACTTTGACCTTTATGGTGGGCGCACTGCCGGAGGATTTCAAAGCAGTCAGCCCGATGCTCGAGGTGATGGGCCGGCGCGTAGTGCACTGCGGAGAGCACGGTGCAGGCCAGGCCGCCAAGATCTGCAACAACATGATCCTCGGAATCTCCATGATCGCGGTCAGCGAAGCGTTTGTCCTGGGCGAAAAGCTGGGCCTGACCCACCAGGCCCTGTTCGATGTTGCCTCGGCGGCCTCCGGCCAGTGCTGGGCGCTGACCACAAACTGCCCCGTGCCGGGCCCGGTGCCCGCCAGCCCCGCCAACCGCGACTACCAGCCGGGTTTCGCTGGAGCCCTGATGGCCAAGGACCTGAAGCTGGCCCTCAACGCACTCGAAAGCACGGGTGTCGCCGCGCAGTTGGGACCGCTCGCTTCGGCAATTTACGATGACTTTGCCGCGGACGGCGGGGCGGGCCGGGATTTCTCCGGCATCATCACCGATATCCGGGATAAGTCCACGCGCTAGGTTTGCACACCGGACAATCCGAAACACTTGAAACAGCACCTGAGGGGCCAGATATGACCAAGCAGTACACCAATATTCTCGTAGAGCAGCGCGGCCGGGTGGGGCTCGTGACGCTCAACCGGCCCGAGGCACTGAACGCGCTGAACAAGGCCACCATGGACGAACTCGTGCACGCAGTGTCCGCCATGGATGCGGACCCCGCGGTCGGGGCCGTTGTGGTGACCGGATCCGGCAAGGCCTTCGCCGCCGGGGCGGACATCAAGGAAATGCAGTCCAAGGGCTACATGGACATGTATGCCGCGGACTGGTTCCGCGGCTGGGAAGACTTCACCCGCCTGCGTATCCCGGTGATAGCCGCAGTGTCCGGTTTCGCCCTGGGCGGCGGCTGCGAGCTCGCGATGATGTGCGATTTCATCATTGCCGGCGACAATGCCAAATTCGGCCAGCCGGAAATCAATCTGGGAGTGCTCCCCGGCATGGGCGGCTCCCAGCGGCTCACCCGCGCCGTGGGAAAGTCCAAAGCCATGGACATGATCCTGACCGGGCGCTTCATGGGTGCCGAGGAAGCCGAACGCGCCGGCCTCGTTTCCCGCGTGGTTCCTGCAGCGGACGTGGTCGAGGAGGCCATGGAGGCCGCCGCGGTCATTGCCTCCAAATCCAAGCCGGTGGCGATGGTTGCCAAGGAAGCCGTCAACGCGGCGTTCGAGACGGGGCTGGCCCAGGGTGTGCTCTTCGAACGGCGCGTCTTCCACTCGCTGTTTGCCACCGAGGACCAGAAGGAAGGCATGGCGGCCTTCGTCGAGAAGCGCAAGCCGGACTTCACCCACCGCTGAGGCGGTGCGTCCGGCCGCGCCGTTCAGTCGCTGAAGTCTCAGTCGCTGAAGTCGCCGGCGTTCCTGCGGAAGCTGCCGAGGATCTGGATCAGCTGGTCCACATCCTGCTCTCCGAATCCGGATTGCGCGAATACCCCCGAGTTCAGGGCCAGGGTCGCCTGCTTGGCCAGCGTCCGTCCCTCCGGAGTGAGCTCAATCAAGGTGGTGCGCCCGTCTGTGGGATGCGGTGAGCGGATCACCAGTTCCGCGTCCTGCAGACGGTCGACGGCGTTCGTCACCGAGGTGGGGTGCACCTGGAGAAGTGCGCTGGCCTTGTTCATCGGCAGCGCCCCGCTGCGGGCAAAGCTCAGGAGGGCGAGGAGTTCGTAGCGGGCAAACGTCAGCCCGAACGGCTTCAAGACCCCCTCAATCCGGGCCAGCAGGATCTGTTGGGTCCGCATGATGGCTGTGATGGCAGCCATCGGTGCGGCGACGTCGGACCAGCCGTGCCGTTCCCAGTTCAGCCTGGCGTCCGCAATGGGATCACGCGGCAGCGGCGTTGCCACGGCACCTCCGGCTTCCCGTTCTGGATTTCATAGGCCCCAGCCTAGCTTTTCAGTGCCGGAAAGTCGGCTTCGGTAGCTTGCGGGTCCGCCGCCGCGATCCGGTCTCCGGGCCCCGGCCGGCAACCGGCGTAATGGTGATCCATGTCACTCTGCAATATACTAGGACGTCCAAGGGTTAGGAAGAGCCGGTTCATCCATGCCGGGTCGCTACGAAGGGATGCTCGCCCGTGCAGCCACAAAGCCGTGACACCGGACAGAACCTCACAGGGACGGACGACGCGTTCGTCCAGCCTTTCCCGGACGTTGACCTTATGTACATCGTTGACCTGCTTCCTCCGGAGGAACAGTCCCGCTACCGGGAGGTCCGCAGCTTCCTCCAGTCCCGGATCCGGGCGGCTTCGATCGACTACTGGAACAGGGAGGAGTTTCCCTTCGAACTGGTCGCGGAGCTGGGCAAGTACGGCCTCGGCGGTCTGCAGACAGACGGAAGCTCCAAACTGTTCAAGGGACTTATGTACGCGGAGGTGGCGCGCGCCGATGTTTCCCTCTCCGCGCTGGTGGGGATCCACAACGAGCTGATCGTCGGCATGGTGAACCAGCTCGGCTCCGAGGAGCAGAAGGCACGCTGGCTGCCGGGCCTCACCGCCCTCACGCAGATCGGCGCCTTCGCCCTGACCGAACCGGACCACGGATCGGACATAGCCGGCGGGCTGGCCACTACGGCGCGGCTCGACGGGGACGAGTGGGTGATCAACGGCGCCAAGCGCTGGATCGGTGCCGGTACCATCGCCGATTTTGCCCTGGTCTGGGCGAGGGACGTCGCCGACCAGCAGATAAAGTGCTTCCTCGTAGAAACGGACCGTCCCGGTTATACGGCCGCAAAGATCGCAAACAAGATCGGGCTTCGGATCATGCAGAACGCGGATATCGTGCTCGACGACGTCCGCATCCCGGCAGCCAACCTCCTGCCGGGTGCCACCGACTTTTCCAAAGCCAATGAGCTGCTGCGCGATTCGCGCGCATGGGTGGGCTGGCAGGCCGCAGGCATACAGCTGGCCGCGTTCGACGTCGCACGTTCCTACGCCCTGAACCGGAAGCAGTTCGGCAAGGAGCTCGCCCGGTTCCAGCTGGTCCAGCAGCAGCTGGCCGAAATCCTGGGCAATGCCTCCGTCTCGCTCGCGCTGATGGCACAGCTTGCCGGAATCCAGCAGGACGGCAAGCTCGAAATGGTCCAGGCGGCGATGGCCAAGTCCACCACTACCCGGCTGGCCCGGGCATCGGTGGCCATGGGGCGGTCCCTGCTGGGCGGTAACGGCATCAGCACGGACTATGAGATGGGCAAGCTTTTCGGCGATGCCGAAATCCTCTACACCTACGAGGGCAGCTACGAGATCAATTCACTGATCGTCGCGCGGGCCGTGACCGGGAAGTCGGCATTCGTCTAGGCAGCCGGGCACGCGTTAGGCGTGCGCGTGAGGCATGTGGGACACTGGAGGGCAGAACTTTTCGAATCGAAGGAGGCAGCTATGAGCAAGCGTGCACGCAAGCGTCGTGACCGTAAGCGCGGCGGCGCTAACCACGGTAAGCGTCCCAACACCTAAGCGAAGCTTTGGTAGCCGCGTGGCCGGACGGCCAGGCAAAAAGAACCCCCGGAACCGTTTGGTACCGGGGGTTCTTTGTGTCTGCGACGGTGCGCTACGGAATCAGTGGTCCGCCGTCTGGATCTGGCTGATGCGGGTGAGGATGCTGGCCTTCAGCGTCTCGGGCGCTGCCTCGGTGCAGGACCGCTTCACCACCGAACGGATGACGCACTCAAGGTCATGTTCCTGGGCGCATTCGGGGCATCCGTCGAGGTGTTCCTTGATTTCCACCAGGTCCTCGTGGGACAGGGCGCCGTCCAGGTACTCGTACAGCCGTTCGATGCGGGCGTCGTCGCAATCGCCCAGGCTCTGGCAATCGCTCATAGCTCATTCCCCTGTTTCTTGGTTGATGCGCCGGCGGCTTCGGCTGCGGGCACTTTGCCCTTGATACCGCGCTCGTGTGCATACTCCGCCAGGAGCTCGCGGAGCATCTTGCGTCCACGGTGCAGCCGGGACATCACGGTGCCGATCGGCGTATTCATGATTTCTGAAATTTCCTTGTACGCGAAGCCCTCCACATCGGAGAAGTACACGGCAAGCCGGAACTCCTCCGGGATGGACTGCAGGGCATCCTTGACATCGGAATCGGGCAGGTGGTCCAAAGCAACTGCTTCAGCGGACCGCAGCCCGGTTGAGCTGTGTTCGGCCGCACGGGCCAGCTGCCAGTCCTCAACGCCGTCGGAGTTGGCCTGCAGGGGTTCCCGCTGCCGCTTCCGATAGAGGTTGATGTACGTGTTGGTCAGGATGCGGTACAGCCAGGCCTTGAGGTTGGTTCCCGGCCGGTACTGGTGGAAAGCGGAGAAAGCCTTGGTGTAGGCCTCCTGAACGAGGTCCTCCGCGTCCGAGGGATTGCGAGCCATGCGCATGGCCGCTGAATAGAGCTGGTCCACATACTGCATGGCGTCCTGCTCAAAACGAAGCTTGCGTGCCTCATCCGATTCGGTGGCAACGTCGAGTTCGAAGTTTTCCACGTGGGGGCTGCCTTCCGGCGCATCAGTTCTCATCACCTCCCAGTCTACGGTGCGGGCGGGAACCCGTACGCGTAGCTTCGGCCCGCGGATAGTCCGCGCTGTGGTCAGCGTGGCGGCTGGCACGATGCTTTTCTCCTGACTGTCGGCAAAGCACATCCTGATACTGGTGCCAACGACGACGCCGGGCCCGCTATTCCCGCCCCCTCCCGGCGGACGGCGGGAAAGGCCCGACGACGGACCGCGGGACGAAACGTGTGCCGCAGGCCGCAAAATGCCAGACTAAGGTGGAAGCAGCACCAAATGTTGTTTTTTTCGCGTAAGTGATGGATTTCCCAGGAGGCACTATGTCGATAGTCCGTTTGATTGCACGTCCTTTGCTCGCAACCGGCTTCGTGGCCGTAGGCGTGGAGCGCCTTCGCAACGCTGACCAGACCGCCGAACAGCTCGCCCCCACGCTGAAGAAGATCGGCAGCACCGTTCCTGCCGCCGCAGCATTCACGTCCAACCCGGCGCTCGTAGCCAAGGTTGTCGGCTACACGCAGGTCGGCGCTGCCTCGATGCTCGGCACGGGCAAGTTCGCCCGTCTGGCGTCCCTCCTGCTCGCCGGAACCGCCGCACTGAACTCCGTGGTGGAATACCGCAACGCCGAGGCCTCCACCGCGGCCGAGCGCAAGGAACGCCGCAACCAGCTGCTCAAGAACCTCTCCCTGATCGGCGGCGTCCTGCTCGCTGCCGTTGACACCAACGGCCGTCCGGGACTTGCCTGGCGCGCCGGGCACCTTGCCTCCGGCACGAGCCGCAAGACCCGCGCCGTCTCCAAGTCGGTTTCGAAGAGCACGCGCAAGCAGCTCAAGGCAGTGTCCAACGCCGCTTCGGACATCGTCGGTTCCTAGCAGCAATGAGTGCTCCGAATGCCGGGGTGCCGGCTACCTGGCCGGCACCCTTCGTCACCTCGCCCGTAGACGCAACAGTCGCGGTGCCGGGTTCGAAGTCGCTGACCAACCGATACCTGGTCCTTGCCGCCCTTGCAGACGGCAGGTCCCGGCTGCGGGCACCCCTGCATTCGCGGGATTCGGAGCTTATGGTCTCCGCCCTGCGCTCCCTCGGAGCAACAATCACGGAAATCCCCGGCGACGGCCCCTTCGGACCGGACCTGCTCATAGATCCGGTCCCGGCAGCCGCCCGCGGGACGCGGCAGATTGACTGCGGCCTGGCCGGGACGGTCATGCGCTTTGTGCCGCCCCTGGCAGGACTCGTCCCCGGAACCACCGGGTTCGACGGCGACCCGCACGCCCGTAGCCGGCCCATGTCCGCCATCATTGACGCCCTGCGCTCCCTCGGGGTGCAGGTTGATGACGACGGCGCCGGTTCCCTGCCCTTCACCGTCACCGGCTCCGGGCGCATCGCCGGCGGCCGCCTGGAGATCGACGCCGCCGCCTCCTCGCAGTTTGTCTCCGCCCTGCTGCTGGCGGCACCGCGTTTCGACAAGGGCCTGCACCTTGTCCACCGCGGCAGCACGCTGCCGAGCCCGGACCACATTGCCATGACGGTCTCGGTACTGCGCGGCGCCGGAGTGGACGTTGATGATTCCGTTCCCAACGAATGGCGGGTGGCACCCGGCCCCATTGCCGCCTTCGACACCGTGATTGAACCGGACCTGTCCAATGCCGGCCCCTTCCTCGCCGCGGCGCTGGTGGCCGGCGGGACCGTACGCGTGACCGGCTGGCCCGCCTCAACCACCCAGGTGGGCGATAAGTGGCGGAGCATCCTCCCGGCCTTGGGCGCGTCCGTGGACCTGTCCGGCGGCACGCTCACCGTCACCGGCACCGGCCGCATCAGCGGCGCCGATCTGGCAGACACCAGCGAACTTGCCCCCACGGTGGCCGCTCTCTGTGCCCTCGGAAGTTCGCCGTCCCGCCTTACCGGGATAGCGCACCTCCGCGGCCACGAGACGGACCGGCTGGCCGCACTCGTCACTGAAATCAACCGGCTCGGCGGAGACGCGGAAGAAACAGCAGACGGTCTGATCATCCGGCCGGCGACGCTGCACGGAGGCACCTGGGAAACCTACGCCGACCACCGGATGGCCACCGCCGGCGCGCTGATCGGCCTGGCCGTGCCCGGCGTCGTCGTACGCGATATCTCCACAACAG
The DNA here is from genome assembly GCF_020907345.1 of Arthrobacter sp. zg-Y179. NCBI lineage: Bacteria > Bacillati > Actinomycetota > Actinomycetes > Micrococcales > Micrococcaceae > Arthrobacter > Arthrobacter sp. zg-Y179. The sequence continues at coordinate 72,362 of NZ_JAJJOB010000002.1, forward strand.
CCAAGACCCTGCCGCAGTTCCCCGAACTCTGGCAGCAGTTGACCCGATCGGCGGAAGCATGACACGCAGTACCAGCGGCTGGGACGAGTCCGATGTCCGCGTCCGGCCCAATAAAAAAGGCTCCCGGCCCCGCACCAAGGACCGCCCCGCCCACGACGACGCCGTCATTGGCCGGATCATCACCGTGGACCGCGGCAGGTATACCGCCGTGGTGGATGAAGACACCGCCAACGAGCGCACCGTCATTGCCGCCCGTGCCAGGGAACTGAGGCGCACCCCGGTGGTGGCCGGGGACCTGGTGGCGCTGGTCGGCGACGTAAGCGGCGCCCCGGACACCCTGGCCCGGCTTGTCCGTGTCGAAGAACGCCGAACCCTGCTGCGCCGCAGCGCCGACGACACGGATCCGGTGGAACGCGTGGTTGTGGCCAACGCCGACCAGCTGGTGATTGTGGTGGCCGCCGCCAACCCCGAGCCCCGCACCGGCTTCATCGACCGCGCCCTCGTTGCTGCGTACGACGCCGGGATCTCCCCCGTCCTCTGCATCACCAAAGCGGACATCAAGGACCCGGCCGATCTGCTGGCGAACTACGAACACCTGGACATGGACGTCATAATCAGCCGCACCGCGGCAGCTGACGCCTCGGGCATCGATGCCCGATCCGACGACGGCCTTTCCGCGCGTCTTCAGGGCACCGCCGTCGAGGCCCTCCACGAGGTGCTGAAGAACAACGTCAGCGTCCTGGTTGGACCCTCCGGCGTCGGCAAATCCACCCTGGTCAATGCCCTGACGGGTTCGGCCCGGGCCACCGGCGGAGTCAACGCCGTCACCGGACGCGGCAGGCATACGTCTTCCTCCGCCCTGGCCCTGCGGCTGAGCGATTCCCCCGCAGGAAGCTGGATCATCGACACCCCGGGCATCCGTTCCTTCGGCCTGGCCCATGTGGACCCGGACCGGATCCTGCAGGCCTTCCCCGACCTTGAGCCGGGCACCGCCGACTGTGAGCGCGGCTGCCGGCACGATTCGCTCGCCGTTGGCTGCGGGCTGGACCCGTGGGTGGAAGGCGGCCATGCCGGGCCCGCCGGCCCCGCGCGGCTCGCTTCGCTGCGGCGGCTGCTGGGCACCGGAACCCGCACGGAGAATAAGTCCTCCGCGAAGGAGCTCGGCGAGCAATAGCCCTCCGTGGCGCCGGGTTCGGCGTCGCTGAGATTTGCCAGGACACCGCCCGCTAACGGGCCTAATGCGGGGCTGTGCCCGCCGAATAAGGATAAGTTGAAGAGTATGCCCTTCGTTCAGAACTACAACGATGACCTGCGCTTGGCCCATGTGATGGCTGATTCCGTGGATGACCAGACCATGTCGCGCTTCCGGGCCCTGGATTTGAAGATCGAGACCAAGCCGGACTTCACGCCTGTCACTGACGCCGACAAAGCCGCTGAAGATGCCATCCGGGGACAGCTCTCCCGCGCCCGGCCCCGGGATGCGGTACTGGGCGAGGAGTTCGGTTCCAGCGGCTCCGGCCCGCGGCGGTGGATCATCGATCCGATCGACGGCACCAAGAACTTCATCCGCGGCGTCCCCGTGTGGGCCACCCTGATTGCACTGGTGGACGACGGCGTCCCCGTGGTCGGCCTCGTCAGCGCGCCTGCGCTGGGCAAGCGCTGGTGGGCAGCCACCGGCACGGGGGCCTACATGGGCCGGTCCCTGGCTGCGGCCACCCGCCTGCATGTCTCCAACGTTTCGCGGCTGTCCGATGCCTCGCTGTCCTACTCCAGCCTCGGCGGCTGGAAGGACCGCGGCAACCTCGAAGAGTTCCTGGACCTGACCGAGTCCGTTTGGCGTACCCGCGCCTACGGCGATTTCTGGTCCTACTGCATGGTGGCCGAGGGCGCCGTGGACATTGCCTGCGAGCCTGAACTGAACCTTTATGACATGGCGGCCCTCGTTCCGATCGTGACCGAGGCCGGCGGCCGCTTTTCCTCACTCGACGGCGAGGACGGCCCCTTCGGCGGAAACGCGCTGGCGACCAACGGGACGCTGCACAGCGAAGTGCTGCAGCGCCTGAATCCCGATCTGGACGACCTCCTGTAGCTGTGGGCACCTCCGGACCACGGCTCGAGGCACTGCGCCGCCGGCAGCTGGCGGACAGCTACCAGGCCGGCGGCGAACACTACGACCGCATCCGCCCCGGCTACCCCGCCGAGGCCGTGCACTGGCTCTTCACCCGGCCCGGCGTCCCCGATGTCCCCGCGGTCCGGGACGTGGCCGACGTCGGCGCCGGCACCGGCAAGTACACCCGGGAACTGCACGCCGCCGGACTGAATGTGTGCGCCGTCGACCCGTCCCGCGACATGCTCGACCAGCTTTCCCGGCTGCTGCCCGACGTTCCGGTGCGGGTCGGCACGGCGGAGCAGACGGGCCTGCCCGCGTCCTCGCTGGACGCCGTTACCGTGGCCCAGGCCTGGCACTGGTGCGATCCTGCCGCAGCGAGCCGGGAGTTCGCCCGGATCCTGCGGCCGCACGGGATCCTTGGCCTGGTCTGGAACCAGCTCGACGTAAGCATCCCGTGGGTCCACCGCTACTCGCGCATCATCCACGCCGGAGATGTCCTGCGGCCGGGCTTCCGGCCTGAGCTGGGGCCGGAGTTCGCGCTGGAAGAGTCCTCCAGCGTGGCCTGGACGCAGCCGATGACCCCGGAAGACCTGTTTGAGCTGGCCCGGTCGCGGGCGTTCTACCTGTCGGCCGGCGCGGCCGCGCGGGAGAAACTGCACTCGAACCTGTCCTGGTACCTCTACGAACACCTCGGACACGCACCGGGGGACATCCTGGAGCTTCCTTACCTCACGCTGACGTGGCGGGCAGTACGGGCGGCATGATGCTGTCTTCCCGCCGCGTTGTCCCGGCGGGGTTGTCCGTCTGACCTCTGGTGCGCCGCTTCCCCCGCCTACCTACAATTGTGCAAGTCCGGCATGGTTGGTGCTTAGGAGAAATGCGTATGGTCTTCACCTTCGGCATCGAGGAAGAGTTCCTCCTCATGGATGCCTCCACCGGGTTCCCCACCGGAGCCCAGGAACTGACACGCGCCCTGATCTCCCCCGAGCACGGCGCCTTCACCAGTTCCGCCGAGCTATTGGACGCACAGGTGGAGAGCTCCACCCGGGTCTGCACCACCCGGGAGGAGGCCCTGGACGCCCTGTTGGGGTTCCGCTCCCGGCTTGCCGAGGCGGCAGCGGCAGTGGGCGTACGGGTTGCCGCCACCGGGGCGGCACCGCGGATCGGGGAGGGTCCGCCGGTGCTCAATTCCTCGGACCGGTACCGGCGGATGGGACTCCTGACCGGAGCCGTTGCACACGAACAGTACGTCAACGGCACCCATATCCACGTGGGCATCCCCTCCCGCGACACAGGAGTACGCGTGTTGAACGGGATCCGCCCCTGGCTCGCGCTGTTCGGTGCCGTTGCCGCGAATTCCCCCTATTGGCGGGGACAGGACAGCAGCTTTGCCAGCTGGCGCATGGTCCATTACCGGCGCTGGTCCGTGCAGGGCTGCCCTCCGCTCTTCGCCGATGCGCGGGACTACGCCCGCAGGCTGGAAAGCCTGCTCGCCACCGACGTGGTGCTCGACGCCGGCCACGTGGGCTGGGCGGCACGGCTCTCCGAGAGCTTTCCCACGGTGGAGGTTCGAATTGCGGATGCCCAGCTCCAGGCCCGCGACTCCCTGCTGCTGGCAATCCTGGTCCGGGCCCTGGTCAGCACGCTGGCATCCGCCGTCCCCGCGCTTCCGGCAGCCGTCCCGGATCCGGAACTGCTCGACGTCGGTCTCTGGCAGGCTGCGCGCTTCGGCATGAACGGGAACCTGGTTTCCCATCCGGGCGGCAGCGTGCCCGCGGCAGATCATCTCACTGCGCTGCTGGAGTTTGTTGCACCCGCACTGGAGGAAGCCGGAGACCGGGAATACGCGGCTGCCGGCGTCGCCCGGGTCCTTGCCGGCGGTACCGGCGCGGAACGGCAGCGCACGGCCTTCCGGTCCGGCGGTTACGCAGAACTCACGGACCTGTACACCCGCAGCCTCAGCGCCGAATAGCCGGCTTAGCCCCCTGCATAGGTGGAGATGTCCAGGATCCGGGCCTCCCAAGGGCGCAAGAGGTGACGGTCGCCGGCGTCGGGGTAGTTGCCCAGGACGAGGATTCCGGCCTCCAGGTCGGACGGCACCCCCAGCTCAGCGCCGGACACGTTGCCCAGGACCAGCAGCGCCTGGTCCCCGAGGGTTCGCTTATAGGCAAACAGTGTTGGATGCCCCGGGTCCAGCAGGTGGAAATCCCCGAGCGACACCAGTTCCGATTCGTGCCGGAGCCGAACCAGCTCCCGGTAGTAGCCGAAGACGGACTGCTCCGCGGCCCGGTCCGTCTCCACGTTGACGGCGGGGTAGTTCGCAGCCACCGGAATCCACGGTTCCACCTCGGAAAAACCGGCATGCCCACCGGCTGTCCACTGCATGGGGGTGCGTGCGTTATCCCTGCTCATCCGGCGCAGCGCTTCCAGGACCCGTTCCCTGTCCATCCCCTGTTCGCGCGCCTCCGCAAAGTAGTTCAGCGATTCCACGTCCCGGTATTGGTCTATCGAGGTGAAACCGGCGTTCGTCATGCCGATCTCCTCGCCCTGGTAGATGTAGGGGGTCCCCCGCTGCAGGTGCAGCAGGGTGGCCCACAGGGTGGCCGATTCGTACCGGTACTGCTGGTCATCACCGAAGCGGGACACGACGCGCGGCTGGTCATGGTTGTTCAGGTACAGGCTGTTCCAGCCCTTTTCGGCGAGTCCGCGCTGCCAGCGGTTCCAGCTCGTTTTCAGGTCCGGCAGGGACAGCGGCCGGTGATCGAATTTGCCGGCGCCCTGGTCGAGGCTGACGTGTTCGAACTGGAACACCATGTCCAGTTCCCGCCGCTGCGCATCGGTGAACAGCAGCGCCTGTTCGACCGTGGCTCCGGGGGTCTCCCCCACCGTCAGGTACTGGCCGCTGCGCACGCCGAAGACCTCCCGGTGCATTTCCTGCAGGAATTCATGGATACGCGGCCCCGAGACGAAGTACGGCGATCCGTCACCCCAGATCCCTGACGAGTCCACCACTCCGTCCGGCAACGCCGGGTCCTTCGAAATGAAGTTGATGACGTCCATCCGGAACCCGTCCACGCCGCGGTCCAGCCACCAGTTCATCATCGCGTAGACCTTCGCCCGGACCCGCGGGTTTTCCCAGTTCAGGTCCGGCTGCTGCGGGGTGAAAAGGTGCAGGTAGTACTGGCTGGTAAGCGGTTCGAAGGTCCATGCCGAGCCGCCGAAAAAGGAGCGCCAGTTGTTCGGCTCCGCCCCCGGTTCCCCTGGTTCGAAGCCCGGGCGGGCGTCCCGCCACCAGTAGCCGTCTCGCTCCGGTGACGTCCTGGAGGACTTGGAGGACTGGAATCCCGGGTATTCGCTGGAGGTGTGGTTGACCACCAGGTCCATGATCAGGCGGATGCCGCGTTCATGCAGGCCCTCCAGCAGGAGGTCGAACTGTTCCTCCGTGCCGAACATTTCATCGATCCGGCGGTAATCACTGATGTCATAGCCGTTATCGAACTGGGGCGACTGCTGGATCGGCGACAACCACACCACGTCCACGCCCAGCTCGGCCAGATGGTCCAGGTGCTCGATGATGCCGCCGATATCGCCAACCCCGTCACCGGTCGAGTCGGCAAAGCTGCGGGGATAGATCTGGTAGACGACGGCGTTCGTCCACCAGGCGGGATCATCGGGAGGCACCATGGACACCCGTCCTTTCACCGTGTCCTGTGCATAATACGTCCGAGCCGTCAGCCCGCACAGGGCTGCCGGGAGTTACGGTGCAGGCTCTGCCCGGGACGGCAGTTTTCCTTGTACGCGTCCAAGCGCGGCACTAGCGTTGGCGCTGCCGACAGGTTCCGTGTACGGACTTGTCCTGAACTCTAACGTTTGGAGTAACTGCCATGGCAACACTGACCGTTTGGAAATTCTCGGATGCGGACGCTGCGGAACGCGCTACGCAAACCCTCGCCAGCCTCCAGTCCCAGGGCCTCATCACCGTCCAGGACGAAGCCATCGTGACCTGGCCCGAAGGGCGCAAGAAGCCCAAGACCATTCAGGAACACAACATGGTTGGGGCCGGTGCCCTGGGCGGCGGCTTCTGGGGGCTTCTCTTTGGGCTCATTTTCTTTGTCCCGCTCATCGGAGCTGCGGTGGGCGCCGCCATCGGCGCAATGTCGGGTTCCATGGTGGACGTCGGAATCAACGACGATTTCATTGCGCGGGTGCGCCAGGAGGTCACCCCCGGTTCCTCGGCGTTGTTCGTCCTGTCCTCAAATGCGGTCGAGGACCGGGTAGCCGAGGCGTTCAAGGACTATTCGGGGGCGAAGCTGATCTACACGAACCTCTCGAAGGACGAGGAAGCCAACCTGCGGGAAGCCTTCTTTGAGTCCACACCCGCCTAAGCCTATTTACCCTGCACGGCGGCGGGGCGGCGGCCAGGCGGCCGCCGCCCCGGTGCATGCGGCGATGCTTCAAACGCGTATCGTTTAACTGATGACTACTCGACGCCAGGCCGCCCAGATCCTTGATATTCCGCTTGAAATGGCCATCCGCCACGGTATTCCCGCGCACATGGATGACGCCGAGCTTGCACGGATGCAGGCCGACCCTCCCGGATGGCTGGTCCAGTCCAGGGCCAACCGGACCGGAAAGCGGCCGGTATGGGTGCAGTTGACCTGCACCGTCTGCGGATACACGGAAGCTGCCCGCCCCAAGAAGTGGTGGCCGGAGTTCACGTTCATAGCGTGCGAAGACCACCGGGTACGGGAGCTCCCCGAGCTGCCTCCCGGAGCAGTCCGCACTGAGTACCCGGGAGTGGGCTCCCGCTTCATCGGGGTTGTGGACGCCGCGGAGGACACTGCCGGCGCCTGACAGCCGCCGTTGCCCGCCGGGGCTGCCCGCCGGAAGTCCCGGCGGGCGCAGCCGCCGCTAGCGTGCCGCGGTCAGCCCGGTGCGGGCCATAGCGTCGGTGTAGGCTGCGCGCATATCGTCCAGCGCCTCCTGCTGACGTTCCGCGGTGGCGCCGAAGGAACGCCCGGAAAGCGAGCGGGCCTTGTAGACCTTGATGCTGCGGCGGTAGATCATCCGGTTCTCGGTCTTGAGGAACAGCGCGGCCAGGCGCTGGGCTTCGGTGCCGTGGGCCACGATGACGGAGGCGCGGGGCACCAGGGCAAGGAAGCGCAGCAGCGGCCGCAGGCCTTCCTGGACCTGTTCCTTGCTCAGCTTGCCGTTGGGTTCGCCCGGTACATGCCAGGGATAGGCGTTCCACGGCATAACGAACTCCGGGCGCAGTCCGGCCTGCCAGTGCACGCCGAGCAGCCGTGCCACCGCCTCATTGTCACCGGCCGTGATGAATCCCGACTCATGTGCAGTGCCGATGTTGGAGAACAGGCTGACGATCCGGCATTCCCCGATATCGTGCATGGGATCGATGTAGGGCACCTGGCTTCCCGGCTTCATTTCAGCCAGGGAGTCGCAAAGCTGGTTCACCTCGGCGACATTGGGCTCATAGCGTCGGTTCCAAAGGTCATCATGCTGGGATTCGAGTGCCGGGCTTTGCATAAAGTGGTGCGTCTCCTACAAGGTCTTCCGACCGGTTATATCGCCCGCTCCGGGTCCTGCCGGCGCGGGTACTGCCTATGACAAAGTTTACCAACGCACCTTGCCCCGCCGGACGGGAAGAGGCCCCGCAACGGCGTAAACCGCACGGGTGTGAGAAACAACTCTCCGGTGTGCGGCCTGGGTTAAACCAGCAAAGCGGGGAACGCACCAGGGCGCTCCCCGCTTTGGGTAGAGATTTCTCAGTGGAGATGGGGGGAATCGAACCCCCGTCCGATGTCGCTTTGTCAGGGCTTCTCCGGGCGCAGTCTGCAGCGGATTTTCTCGGTCCCAGCCATCACGCAGACAAGTGGCTGATCCGGACCCAGCCGTCTAAAAGTCCCGAACACCCCAACGGCGAAGGTGTTCAGCAGTGGCCCTCTAAATGACGCCAGGCACCGGGGCGAGAGCATCCCCGGGCTGACGGACTATGCCTTACTGCTTAGGCAGCAAGAGCGAAGTCAGTGCGCTTTGATTCGGCACTTATTGGTTTACAGAGATCGTTAACGAGATAACCCTGTATCCTCGGCCCGCTTCCCCTGTCTCAACAAAACATCGTCGAAACCGGTCATCCCCTTATTGAGTTACCAATCCGGCCGAAGCCGGAACACCCATTGTACCGCATGATTCATGGGCGGTTCAGAGCCGGATGCCGAAGACCACTACGGGGGAACCCCAGACCACCAGCAGTATCCACGAGACAAGCACGAAGAGAACTGACAGGATGCTCAGCGCGGTCATGCCCGGTGCCTTGCTTCGGAAGGCCCAGGCAAACAAGGCGATGTTCGCCAGAACCAGCACCGGTGCGAGCCATACCAGCACCTGCGCAAGGTAGAGGTAGTACGCCGCAAAGAACGGAACCACTACCAGAATGACCACCGGCAGCACCGCCAGGACAATCAGCAGGTCGACGGCTGTAACGATCCACGTCCAGACCGGCTTGCGGGCGGCGGCTTCCTCGTCCGCTTCTGCCTGCGGTTCCCAAAACGTTCCGCTCATGCGCCGCGGTTCTTGTCGCGCATCGCGCGGAGTGCTTCACGGTTGTCCTGCTTCTCCCGCAGGGTTTGGCGCTTGTCGTACTCCCGCTTACCGCGGGCGACGGCGATCTCCACCTTGGCCCGTCCGTCCAGGAAATACAGCTGCAGCGGCACGATGGTAAAACCCGATTCGCTGGTCTTACGCATAATCTTTTCAAGCTGCTCGCGGTGCAGCAGCAGCTTGCGGCGGCGGCGGGCGGAGTGGTTGGTCCAGCTGCCGTTGAGGTACTCGGGAATGTAGGCGGCTTCGAGCCAGAGCTCGTTGTTGTAGAACGTGGCGAACCCGTCCACCAATGAGGCCCTGCCCTCACGCAGCGACTTCACCTCGGTCCCCATCAAAACCATTCCGGCCTCGTAGGTATCGAGGATTTCGTAGTCGTGCCGGGCCTTGCGATTGGTGGCCACTACCTTACGGCCACTTTCCTTAGGCACGGGGCAACTCCTTAGTAGGTTTTAGCGAAAGCTCTATTGTAGGCCTAGAGCAACGTCCTCGGGTCCACCAGGGCACCATTGAGCACCGTCTCGAAATGCAGGTGGCAGCCGGTGGAGTTTCCGGTGTTCCCCACATATCCGATCAGCTGGCCCTGCTCCACCCACTGATTGACGGACACCGTGAAGCCGTTGAGGTGGTAGTAGTTGGTGGCCAGGGCGTTGCCGTTCACCACACCGTGGTTGAGGACAATCCGGTTGCCTGTTCCGATCATTTCCCCTCCGCCCTGGTCTGCCCGCCAGACATGGCCTGAGGCAGGCGCATAGACGGGTGTGTTGCAGGACGGCGCATAGTCGATGCCGGAGTGCAGGTAACCGCCGTTGCCGAAGAAGTCGATGGATCCGGCCGGGGTTGCGCGCCAGCCGAAGCCGGAGGAAATAGGAGCGCCGACTACCGGAGGGCGAAGCCCGAAGGAGGACGGACTGCCCGGCTGCGGAACGTTCTGGGCCGGCGGGGCGGGGCGGTTGTTCCGGGCCGCTTCTTCAGCTGCCACACGGTTGATTTCGTCGATGCGGGCCTGTTCGCGTTGGCGGTGTTCTTCAAGCAGGACCCGCTGCCGCTCCGCGATATCCGCGGTGACCTGGGCGCTTTCCTCTTCCAGGCTGGCCATCTGGGACTGGAGCTTGGGTTTCTGCGCCTCAAGCTCCTGGTTCATCGCCGTGGTCTGGGCAACCAGGTCGTCCACCTTCTGCTTCTCCGCGGCTGCCGCGTCACGCGCGGACTGCTCAGCCTTGAGCGCCTCTTCCGCCTGGGCCTTGAGCTTGCTGATCTCGTCGGCCACGGCTGACAGCCTCGCCTCGGAGTTCACATTGTTGGCGTTCTGCTGGGACAGCTTTTCCACGGCGGCGTTCTGGCCCTTGAGTGCCTGTTCCGCCATGCCGAGCGAATCGGTGAGGCTGTCCGCGCCCTTGGCGCCGAACATCAGCGAGAGGGTGGAGGGAACACCGCCGTTTTTGTAGGCCTGGGACGCAATCTGTCCGATCGCCTTTTCAGTGGCCGCAATGTTCTCACGGTCCTTCTCGATCTGCGCCGTGATGGTTTCGTGGGTGTTCTGGGCGAGGGCAACCCGTTCGTTCAGGGCGCTCACCTTGCCGGCGGCACTGTCGACGCGTCCCTCGGCATCCGCGAGCTGCTGCTGCGCGGCCGGGAGCTGGCCCTTGTAGATGTTGAGCTTGGCTACCGTCTCGGCAATATCTTCTCCGAGGTACTCGTAGTCTTCCTGGACCTTCTGCTTCTCGGCTTCGATGGCAGCCTTGCGGTCCTCGAGGTCGTCTGCACTTGCTGCGCTGCTGAACGCAACGGAGAGCGTCAGCGTCAGGAGGGCGACAACCGCCGCCAGGGCCCGGGACGCCGGCGCACGTCCGATCCGTTTAGGCACAGCATTATCCATTGATGAGACTCTCCATGATCTTGCAGATTCCATTCCCAGTGCTCATGACTCTAGACCTTCAGGTACCGGCGTAGTGTCAACAGCGAGGATACGCCCGCCAACAGCGCCCCGAGAACAAGTAGGACGGGTGTCAGGTACAGGACCTGTTCCGAGGAAATAAAGGCGGTGGTCGGGTACTGCCGGGCCAGGTTTCCGATGAAGAAGTGCGCGGTGGCCCAGAGTGCCGCTGATGCGAGAACCGCGCCGACGACGGCGGCGATCACGCCTTCCAGCACGAACGGGAGCTGGATGACGGCCTTGGACGCGCCGACCAGGCGCATGATGCCCGTTTCCCGTCGTCGGCTGAACGCCGAAAGCCGGATGGTGGTGGCGATCAGCAGGATGGCGCAGACCAGCATAACGCCGGCGATGGACAGTGCGGCAACGGAGGCAAGGTTCAGGTACGTAAACATCTTTTCGAACAGTTCACGCTGGTCGCTGACCGACTCGACTCCCGGCTTGGAGGAGAACGCCTCGTTGATGACCTCGTACTTTTCCGGATCCACCAGGCTCACGCGGAATGACTCGGGCAGCATGTCGGCGGTGATGCTGTCCACGATCGGAGAGTTCGCGAACTGCTCACGGAAGTGGGTCAGCGCGGTTTCCTGGTCTTCATACTCGATCGTCTCCACGTAGCGGTCCGCCTGCAGGTCCGCCTCGATGGCCTCCCGCTGTTCGTCGGTGACGGCGCCGGAGGCGCAGGATGCGGACGTGTCATTCTCGGTGCACAGGTAGACGGCAACCTGCACGCGGTCGTACCAGTAGCCCTTCATCTGGCCGATCTGCAGCTGCAGCAGCCCTGCCGCCCCCACAAACGTCAGCGACACGAAGGTCACGAGGATTACGGAGACAACCATGGACAGGTTCCGGCGGAGCCCTGAACCGATCTCGCCCAGGACAAATGCGAGCCTCATTCAGCCACCCCGCTCCCGCTGCGGCCCGGCACATCCGGCACTGCTGATCCGCCGTCCGGCTCGCGTTCCGCCTCAGGTTCACCCAGGTAGATGCCCTCATGCTCGTCACGGATGATTTTGCCGTTGCGCAGTTCCACCACGCGCTTGCGCATCGCGTTGACGATGTCGTCGTCGTGCGTAGCCATCACCACCGTGGTGCCGTTCTGGTTCACCCGGTCCAGCACCTTCATGATGCCCAGCGACGTGGTGGGGTCCAGGTTTCCGGTGGGTTCGTCGGCGAGCAGGATGCCCGGCTTGTTGACGATGGCCCTTGCGATAGCAACGCGCTGCTGCTCGCCGCCGGAGAGTTCGTGGGGCATGCGGTTGTCCTTGCCCTCCAGCCCGACGGTCTTGAGGACTTCGGGCACCGAGTCACGGATAACGGCACGGCTGCGGCCGATCACCTGCATGGCAAAGGCAACGTTCGCAAAAACCGTCTTGTTGGGCAGCAGGCGGAAATCCTGGAAGACCACGCCTATCCCCCGGCGCAGCCGCGGCACCCGCCAGCTCGGGATCTTCGCCACGTTGGCACCGGCCACGTAGACCGTGCCCTTGGTGGCGTGCTCCTCTTTCATGATCAGCCGGATAAACGTGGATTTACCGGAGCCGGAAGCGCCCACGAGAAACACGAACTCGCCGCGGTCCACGTCGAGGCTGACCGAGTTGAGCGCAGGCCGGGAGTTCCGGTCATACAGCTTGGTGACATTGTCGAAAGTGATCATCACTACTTAGTGCCCATGAAGCGGCCGGAGACACGGGCCTTGGTTCGGGGTATGGGCACCGGCCTCTCGACTATAGCCAGCTTCCCGCGCAGTGAGCCACAACCCAGCAGCGCGTGTCGGACTGCACACCCCGGTCATGGGGCGGGGAACCGGCCCCGGCCCGGCGGCTGCGGAAAAGGAGCGGCCTATTTGCGGGCGGAAACGCTGCCGTGCGCGCGCCAGCGGATGCCTGCGTCGATGAAGTCGTCAATCTCGCCGTCGAACACCGCGGAGGTGTTGCCCACCTCGTGTTCGGTGCGCAGGTCCTTGACCATCTGGTAGGGGTTGAGCACGTAGGAGCGCATCTGGTCACCCCAGGAAGCCTTGACGTCGCCGGCAAAGGCCTTCTTCTCGGCGTCCTCCTGCTCCTTCTTCAGCAGCAGCAGGCGGGACTGAAGCACGCGCATGGCCGCGGCGCGGTTCTGCAGCTGCGACTTTTCGTTCTGCATGGAGACGACCGTGCCGGTGGGAAGGTGCGTGAGCCGGACGGCGGAGTCGGTGGTGTTCACGGACTGGCCGCCCGGACCGGAGGAGCGGAAAACGTCAACGCGGATTTCGTTGTCCGGGATGTCGATGTGGTCCGTGGGCGCGATCAGCGGAATGACCTCGACGGCGGCAAAGGAGGTCTGGCGGCGGCCCTGGTTGTCGAACGGGCTGATGCGGACCAGGCGGTGCGTGCCGGCCTCCACCACCAGGGTGCCGTAGGCGTAGGGCGCCTTGACCTCGAAGGTGGCGGATTTCAGGCCGGCCTCTTCGGCGTAGGAGGTATCCAGGACGGTGGTGGGGTATCCGTGCCGTTCGGCCCAGCGCAGGTACATGCGCAGCAGCATCTCGGCGAAGTCGGCGGCGTCCACTCCCCCGGCGCCGGAACGGATGGTCACCACGGCTTCGCGTTCATCGTATTCACCCGAAAGCAGGGTGACGACTTCCAGCTGGGACAGGGACCTGCGCAGGGACTCCAGCTCCGTCACGGCCTCGGCCTTGGAATCGGCGTCGGCCTCGTCCTGCGCCAGTTCCACCAGGACCTCAAGGTCATCGATACGGGATTCGATGGTCTGAAGGCGTTCCAGCTCCGACTGGCGGTGCGAGAGCTTGGAGGTGATCTTCTGCGCCTCGGAGGGGTCGTCCCAAAGATCGGGGACGCCGGCCATCTCGCTCAGCTCTTCGATGTCCTCTTTGATCTTTGCCACGTCCGAGACCTCTTCAATGGAGGCGAAAGTGGAGCGGAGGGCGCGGATTTCTGCGGGAAAATCTATTTCTGCCATGGTGCTTACAGACTACGCCATGTCCCTGCGCCGCTGCCCGCCGCCGTCATGCCGGGCCGCGCCGGCCCCGGGACGCGCCGGGGCGGATGCGCGCGGCGGCGTCCGTGGGCGGCGTTAGATTAAGGGGACGGATATGGAATGTACGCCCTTTCGAAGGAGCCTCTCTTGACCCATCCCGAGCGCGGACGCATGTACACCCTGGACGAACTCAACGACCTTGCCGAGCAGGGCGATCCCTGGGCCATGGGGAAAGTGGACGAGTGGGAGCAGCACTTCTCCAACGAGTACGTGGGCAATATGAAGGACAGGTGCCCCGACACCGAGTGCGAACAGTTCGGGGAGCCGGTGACCATTTGCTACGGCGAGGACGGCCGGATCCTGGACGTGGACCACGGCGGCTGGGGCCACGGTCCGGTGCGCGAGGCACAGGAGCAGCGGAAGGCCTCCTAGGGTCTCACTGCAGCAGCCGGGCCCGCGCCTCACTAACCGCAGTGATGGGGATACCGTCCGGCACCAGGAAATTGACGATGGGCGGATGGACCCGCGCCGCCAGCACCACGCGTGCCGTCCGGCCGTCCGCCGTGCCGGTCTCTTCGGTTACCGCAAGCTCCGTGAACCGTTCCTCCGCACCCGTATCGGCAAGATAGCTGCGGGCGGCGCTGCGGACGGCGTCGGCCTCCAGCACCGCTGCCGGCCCCGCTCCTGCGGCGGCCTCGCCGAGGGAGAACGTGTCGGCCGCGGCCATCGCCGCACCGTCGGCGGCTGAGAGCAGCTTCTTCTGCCCTAGATAGACGGACGACGCCGCCATCACCACGGTGACGGTCAGCAGCGCCAGCACGCAGTACCCGATGATCAGCACCCCCACCTGACCCCGCTCCCCGTCCTCCCGCTGCCCGGCCGGCGGTTCTTTCCCAAATGCCCGACTCATCCGAAGCGCTCCACAACCTGCGTGGACTCGGAATCCACCACTACCGGGGACCCGTCGGTCCACGGAAGCCCGGGAAGCGGCACGGCAAAACGGACGCTGACAGTAACGGTGGAGCCGGGCGCCAGACATACCTCGGAGCAGCTGATGTCCATCAGCAGGCCGTCGGTCTGCAGCCCGAAGTCGCTCAGCGCGAGTTCGGCCGCATCCGCCGCCTGCTGTTCACCAACCACGGCGTCTGGTGCTGAGGCATAGACCTTGGCAGCGGCGTCGGCCGCACCGACCACCGCGAAGGACGCCCCCTGGATCTGGCCGACGGTAACCACCAGATACACCACAGGCACCAGCAGGATCAGACCCAGGAAAATGAACTCGACGACGGCGCTGCCGTCTTCGTCCGGTGCCTGCCGGGCCTGCCCCGCCTGCCGGGTTCCTCCCTCACCGCCGCGCCGCATGCCCCTTGACCTCGATTCCGTCACCGGGCCCGATGAAACCGATAACCGGCAGCGGTGCCCGCACCGTGATCTCCAGCAGGCGTGCGCCGTCCACTGTCTGCTCTGCGTAGCTCACGTCCCCGGCGTACTCCTCGCCGAGCGAACTGCCGATCACGGCGGCGGTGCGTGCCACGCCGTCCGCCGGGGTGCGGTCTGCCAGGGTGCCGTAGCGTGCGCCCGTGGCTGCGGCGTCGATCAGGGTGTTGCGAACGTGCAGCACCAGCGCCAACTGCACCACAGCCATAAACACCAGGCTCACCAGCGCGCCGACCATCACGAAGTCGACGACGGCGGACCCCCGTTCCCGCTCCCGGCCGCAGCCGGCAACACCGGACCGGCGCGTCCGGCCGCCCCGGCGCCCCTGCCGGCGGTTTATGGCTGCACCTGTTCTATTGCGGATTCGAACAGCCGCTCCAGGGCGGGCTGCACCAGGAGCAGCAGTCCGGCCACGAGGATCGCGGACATGAGGGTAATCATCACCCACCCGGGTACATCTCCACGCTCCGGATCCCTTGGGTGCGCTGCCGCCTGGAACTGCCGCACCAGCCTGAACCACCATTCCGCCACAACGGCGACGGCTGCTTTCCATCCCGGGGTCCGTGTGCCGTCCCCGTGCCTGCTCGCATTACTGCTGGTCATCTCATCTCCATCCCCTCGACATGCTTCCCCTTTGCCTTTGCTCCCGCGGTGCCGCCGTTTCTCCTCCTGGTTTCTTCTCCTGCCTCACAGCCCCAACCGCAGCAGTGCCAGGCCCGGGAACACCGCAAACAGCACGGTCAACGGCAGGATTCCAAAAACGACGGGCACCATCATGGCTATTTCCTTTTTTCCTGCGGTCTCCATCAGGTCCCGCTTCGCGCTGTCCCGTACGTCCTGGGCCTGTGCACGCATAACATCCGCCAACGGTGTTCCGCGGTCGACGGCAACGGTGACTCCGTCGACGAAACGGGTCAACGGCGCCAGGCGGAGCCGGTCGGAGAACTCCTGCAGGGCTGTGGTGAGCGGGTGTCCTGAGCGGGTCCGGGCAAGGACACGGTTGAACTCGTCAGCCAATTCGCCCTGCGCAGCGGCGGAGACTCGTTCCAGCGCTCCGACGGCGCTTTCCCCGGCGCTGACGGCGAGCGCCATCATTTCGGCAAGGCTGGGGAATTCGGCCAGAATGCGGCTGTTGCGCCGCTCAATCTGCCGGGTAAGCAGGTAATCCCGCAGCAGGAATCCGATAACGGCACAGGCACACGTACCAAGGGCCACCGATACAAGACCCAGGCGACCGCTCCCGACGAGAAGGGCACCCGCAGCTCCCCCGGCCAGGAACCCCGAACCGGCAAACAAGACCTGCTCCGCGCGGTAGTCCGAAACGGACTTGTTCCCGCCGGCCTGCTGCAGCCGCAGCCCGAGGGCCCGGTTGGCCGGAGAGAACCGGGCCAACCGGCGTACGGCGTCGTGGAGCAACGGACGCAGGATCCGCTCCAGCGGGCCGAAAGGCGTGATGTCCGGGGCGGATAGCAGGAGCCCCGACGCGGGGCGCACCGAACGCAGCTGTGGTTCCACCCGGGCAGCGAATGTCCTCTGCCGCAGCAGCGGCAGCCGGTGCAGGACCAGCAACAGTCCGGTGCCCATCAGGGCTCCGGCCAGTACAGCTGCGGCTACCCCGGGCGTCACCGCAGCACCCGCACATCTTCGGGCAGGGCGCCGATCCGCAGCATCAGGCGGTAGCAAAGGACGGAGATGCCGATCCCGGCGACCAGGACCGTCGCGCCGGCAGCGGAGTTGTAGGCTGCAGCTGTCTCCGGGCGCGCCGCCAGCAGCAGCAACACCGCCCAGGGAGCCGCCACGGCCAGCCTCGCCGCGTTGACGGTCCAGGACTGCCGGGCCAGCAGTTCGCTCCGGGTCCGCGCATTCTCCCGGAGGAAACCGGCCAGTGTGCCGAGGAGCCGACCCAAATCGGTGCCGCCTACCTGGCGGGTTATCCGCAGGGCTTCAATGATGCGGTCCGCCACCGGATCCGCCAGATTGTCCTTGAGCCGGGTCAGCGAATCCTCGAAGTTGCCGCCGGACCGATAGTCGGCGGCAAATGTCCGGAAGTATCCCCGCAGCTCCTCCGGGCCGTTCCCGGCCAATTGGATGAGCGCCTCCGGAAGCGACAGGCCTGCCCGGATTGCCGAGCGCAGGTGGTCGACGACGTCGGGCCATAGTTCCGCCAGCGAAGCCCTCCTGCGGCGGGCCTGCATTCGCACCAACGCGTAAGGCAGCCCCGCCCCGAAAAGCGCGAAACAGGCTGCGATGGGTAACGACAGCGTCAGGATGAAAAACAGGAGAAGGACAAAAATGCCCGTGACGGCACAAACGGCGAGGAGTCCGGCGGCCCTGACCCGTTCGATTCCGGCCTGCCGCAGCAGATCGTCCAGGTATCCGGTTCGACGGCGCCGGGACGGGGTATGTGCTGTCGGGATCCAACAGGACTGCCACACCAGCAACAACCCCATGCCCAAGGTCAACCCCGCTGCGGCGCTCATGCTGCCGCCGCGAGCAGGGTGGCGATGTTCACGCCGGCGGAGGCGAATTTGTCAGCCGACGGCATGGAGGAAGCCGTCACGGCCAGCTTGCCGTCCACCGGGCCGAATACCGGGGACGACTCGATGATCCCGCCTTCCACCCGCCGTCCCAAGGCCAGGATTTCGGTGACCTCGCGTCGTCCTGTGCCGGTCCTGGAGCAGTGAACCACCAGGTCGATGCAGGACGCCACGGTGGGAACCACGAAGGCACTGGAAATATTGTTTCCCGCCAGCAGGGGCAGCGTGCACAGCTTGGTTACCGCGTCCCTGGCACTGTTCGCGTGGATGGTGCACATGCCGGGCAAACCCGCGTTAAGCGCAATCAGCATGTCCAGGCTCTCCGCTTCACGGACCTCCCCCACGATCAGCCGATCCGGGCGCATGCGCAATGCTTCCTTCACGAGCCTGCGCAGCGGGATTTCCCCCTGTCCCTCCAGATTCGGCTGACGGCACTGCAGTCCCACCACATCCCGCAGGGGAAGCTGGAGTTCAAAAATTTCCTCGACCGTAACCACCCGTTCCCTCGGTCCGATAGACGCCGCGAGACAGTTGAGCATGGTGGTTTTCCCCGCCTGCGTGGCGCCGGAGACGAGGATGTTCAACCCGGCAGACACGGCGGCTCCGAGAAAGCGGGCGGCTGCCGGGGTAAGCGTGCCCAGCTCCACAAGGTGATCGAGGCGGCGGGCCCGGACTACGAACTTGCGGATATTCACGGCCCAGTGCCGCCTGGTCACGTCGGGGATGGCAACGTGCAGACGGGACCCGTCCGGTAACGCCGCGTCTACGAACGGGGAGGAAAGATCAAGGCGCCGGCCTGAGGACTTCAGCATCCGCTCCACCAGAAGCCGCACCTGCTCGGAAGTCAGCGTCAGGGAAGTCAGCTCGGACCGGCCGTCCCGCGCGAGATAGACCTCGGAGGGTGAGTTGATCCACACTTCTTCGACCGTGGGGTCATCCAGCAGCGGCTGGAGCGCACCGAAGCCGGCAACGGCGTCGAACACCTGCCGGCGAACAGATTCCGGCCGGCCCAGCGGCGGCAGGGTCCCCAGCAGGGAGCGCTCGTCGTAATCGGAGACGGCAGCATCCACAAGCCGCCGAACCTCCGCGGCCTGTTCCTGCGGGTCCAGCCCGCGCACACGGATGAGCTCGCGTACCTCGTCTTCGACTATCCGCGCTGCATCCATCGCTACCCCCGCGATCACCGGGCCAAGGCCCGGTACGAGACTGGTTGCGGCCCTCCTCGGGGCCACGGGCCACACAGTAAGGGCACGGATACAAGGGCGCGAGCGTAGTTTCGCAAGACTGTGGATAACCCGCGCCCCGGGAATGCTGGCGCGCCGAGGTCACGATGCCGCCCCGCGCCGGCCGCTTTTCAGGGCCCGGAAGTGGATGGCGATTCCCGCCATCGGCCCCGTCAGGAGGCTCATGACACAGCGCACCTCCGTGGAATACGGCAGCAGGAGTATCAGAAAGGCCAGCACTGAGGCAGTGACCCAGCCTGCGGTGTACGCCCGGTGACGGCCGGTGGCCAGCAGTGCCGTACCCGTGAGGGTCAGGACGGCCACGCCCGCCGTAGCGACGGTAAGCGCTGCGAGGACCCAGCCCTCGATCCGGTAGTCGCTGCCAAAGAACAGCATCAGCCGCGGGCCGATCCACCAAGCCAGCACAGCCCCGGCCGAGCCCATGAGAAGTACCGCCAGGAGGGGACGGCGCAACGCCCTGAACCCCCGGCCTTCTTCGGCTCTCATTACCGCGGTGATGGCCAGACCCTGAAACGCCACAAGCGGCAGCATGATAGGTGCGCGGGTCAGGGAAATTGCCAGCAGGACCGGAGCTGCCGTGGAGAATTCTTCGGCCGACGTCGTGATCTTGACCAGCAAAGGATAGGAGACCACCAGGGCAGCGGAGGCCGCAGCGGAGGCACAGGCCTGGCCAGTGCGCTTTAGCAGGGCGCCCGGGCGCACGTCTGCCCGTGCCCCCAGCCCGGCACGGGCGGCCGGTGAAAAGAGCACCAGTACCGGCCAGGCCAGCAGTGCCGCCAGGCAGGCGGTCTCCAGCCCGGCCAGGCCCAGCCCCAGCACTGCTGCCGCCGCTACGGCAGCCAGGCGCAGCCCTGACTCCAGCAACAGGAGTTTGGAATAGGCATGCCACTGATCCATGGCCTGCAGCGCTCCGGACAGCCCTGCATGCACGGCAACAAACAAGCTGGCAACCAGCAGGATGATGATGATCAACCACTGCTGAGCGGAGCCGCCGATGCTGAACGGTACGGAGACCCCAGCGATCAGGCAGGCCATGACTGCCCCCGCTACGAGCGCGTTCGCCGCCGTAGATCCCGACGAGCCGGTCTCGACGGGACCCATCAGCCGCTGGCCCACGGCACGCGTCGACTCAGCTGCCACCCCGTTGAGCACTCCGTATACGGCGAAAAGGGCGCCCCAGAAGGCGAGGAAATCGGCATTGTCCGGGGCCGACAGCGTGCGGGCGGCCACGATCAAAATCAGGAAACCGGACAGCGCCGCGAATAACGACACCGTTGCCACGCTTGCGGCCTGTCTGGAATCGATGCCCTGCACGCAGTTTCTCCTGGGTCCGCTTCACTTCCGTCATACGTGTCGTCTAGCGTAGGCCCTGCATCGTCGCACCCTGCAGGATCGGGAACCCGCCAAACACTACGCGCAGACCCGGTTTAGGCGCTACCGCTCGGCAGCGCTTTCCCCGTTCGTTTCCCCCCCTCCAGTCCCGGCGGACGGAAGTAACTGCAAATGGAAACAATTGACGTGCTGCTCCCCTATTACGGGGACGTGGAGTTTCTGAAAAGGGCAACCAACAGCGTCCTGGTGCAGGACTATCCGGCGTGGCGGCTCGTGGTGCTGGACGATGCGTACCCTGATGACGAACCTGCGCGCTGGTTCGCATCACTGACAGACCCGCGGGTCACTTACCTACACAACAGAGTCAATCTAGGTGCGGCTGCCAACTACCGGAAGGCACTGTCCATGGCAGAAGCGCCCATAGCGGTAATGATGGGCGCCGACGACGTTATGCTGCCCTCCTACCTCGGGGCAGTGGCGGAGGCGTTGTCCGCCTACCCGGAAACGGCTGTGGTGCAGCCAGGGGTCGAGGTAATCAATGAACACGGCGCCAGGGCGTTCACCGTTACGGACCTGGTCAAGCGGCTTGCGTCCCCCAGCCCCCGCGGGGTGCGGACCATCGGCGGTGAGGACATGGCCGCCAGCCTCCTTCATGCCGGCTGGCATTACTTCCCTTCCCTCGCCTGGCGGACCGAGGAAATGCAGAGATTCGGCTTCCGCCCGGGGTACGACGTCGTCCAGGACCTTGCGCTGCTGCTCGACATCGCCGCCGTCGGCGGATCCATGGTTCTGCTGGAGGAAACGGTGTTTCAGTACCGGCGGCACATCGGGTCGGACTCCTCCGTGCGGGCAGTGGACGGGCGAAGATTCGTGGAAGAGAAACGGTTTTTCCGGGAAGAAGCCGCCCGGTTCCGGCAGCTGGGGTGGAGGAAAGCAGCGTTTGCCGCCGATCTGCACTGGACATCACGACTGCACGCACTGCTGGTCCTGCTCCGGACCATAAACCACCCGACTCTGCGGGGCACCGTTGTACTCGGCCGGCATGTACTGACCTAGGCGCCGGCCCTGCCTGTTTGCCTTCCATGAGCATCATTTGCCAGCGTTTCTTTGTTCCACCGCCGCATATTCCTTCAGCTCCGTGACACTATGCCCACTATGCCCACTATGCCCACTATGTGCAATGTTGAGCTGAACCGCACATAGTTGGTTTCCCCGAATCCCATAATGCCCTTCACGCTTTCCGGAGAGGGGCCGGGATGATCTATTAATTCCAACATGACATGCCCGGCGTGTGGTCCCCGCATGGCATCAGGTACGCTTTAGCACGTCTTAGATCGAATTCGATAGTTCTAGGTTCTGCGCACTGTCTGGAGAAACCATGAAGAATCCACACGTTTTCCGGATAGGCGCTGCCGCATTAGCACTTGCGCTCGCCTTTGGTGTGGTGGAACCCGCCGCGGGGTGGGCCCAGGACCAAGCTGACCCCGAGCCGGTGCGCTCCGCACCGGCCGTCCCCGGAACGCTTCCCGCGACGGACCCAACCGAACCGTCCGTGACGGAACCGGCGGAAGCAGAAGCTACGAATCCCGCCGCCGTGCCTTCGCCCGGCACGGAGCTGCAGCCGGCAACAGAGCCCACGGAACAGGACCAGCCGTCCCCGAGCGCCTCGCCCGCGGATGAGCTTCCCCAAGAGGAAGAATTGCTGGACGAGGTGGGCTCCCTAGGCGCCCATATGGGGCAGGGCCTGGACCGGCTCCTGACCACCGGCGACCCCCAAGTGGCTACGCCGGAGGAAGTCGAACTGCGCGAGGCCGCCGACGCCGGGGACCTACCGCAGCCAGAGACCATCGCCCCCCAAACACCGGTGCACGACGGCTCCGCGGCATCCGGCCCAGTGTCCGCCGCATCCGCCGCATCCGGGACGGCATACGTCAAGCAGGCCTTTGACAGCGGCTCCGCGATGGCAAAGATTTCCCCTGCAGCTGACTGGCGCCCTGCCGGGATCCAGGGCATGGATGTAAGCAGCCATCAGAAGAATGTCAACTGGACCACGGCATGGAACCAAGGGGCCCGCTTCGCCTACGTCAAGGCAACCGAGGGAACGTATTACAAGAACGAATTCTATGGCCAGCAGTACAACGGTTCGGCCAACGTAGGAATGTACCGCGGGGCCTACCACTTCGCCATTCCCAGCCTGTCGGAAAGCGGCGGCACCCAGGCCAACTACTTCATGAACAACGGCGGCGGCTGGAGTTCCAACACTAAGACTCTTCCGCCGTTGCTGGACATCGAGTACAACCCTTACCCCTCGCTGGGTGATACCTGCTACGACATGTCCCCCTCCCAAATGGTGTCCTGGATAAAGTCATTTTCCGACACTGTCCGGGCACGCACGGGCATATCTCCGATGATCTACACCACCACGGACTGGTGGAAGAGGTGCACGGGGAACTCGGCACAGTTCTCTGATCACCAGCTGCACATCGCCAACTACAACACGGTCGGCGCAGGCACCCTGCCCAACGGCTGGTCTACATACGCCATCTGGCAGTACAGCAGTTCCGGCCCGTTCGCCGGCGACTCCAACGTATGGAACGGCAACGAGGCCAGCCTTGACGCTGCCACCCGTTTCGAGGTTTCCCCTGCCTTCGAGCATGTCCGAAAGGCAAGCGGAGTGGGCAACCCCGTCTCACGGATGGTGTGCGGCCTGAAGGGCGGCGGCTGCCTCCAGGACTTCCAATACGGCACCGTCTACTCGACCCCTTTCAGCGGAGTCCGGGCGGTCAGCGGTTCCATACGTTCCGCTTGGTGGGCCACCAGGGGCCAGGACGGCCCCTACGGCTATCCCGTCTCGGACCTGGTGTGCGGCCTAAAGGGCGGCGGCTGCCTCCAGGACTTCCAGAACGGCACGTTCTATGCCACTCCCGGCAAAGCTGCCCGTGCAGTCAGCGGCTCGATCCGCACGGTCTGGTGGGCCGGCGGCGGCCAGGACGGCCCGCAGGGGTATCCCGTCTCGGACCTCGTCTGCGGATTGGTGGGCGGCGGCTGCCTGCAGGATTTCGAAAACGGAACTTTCTACGCCAGCGCCGCCACCGCTGCGCGCGCGGTCAGCGGCTCCATCCGCACGGCCTGGTGGGCGGCCGGCGGACAGAACAGCACCTACGGCTACCCGGTCTCCGACCAGGTCTGCGGCCTGAAGGGCGGCGGCTGCCTCCAGGACTTCCAAAACGGCACCTACTACACCACTCCCTCCAGCGGCACCCGCGCCGTCAGCGGAGCCATCCGCACCGCCTGGTGGGCCGCCGGCGGACAGAACAGCACCTACGGCTACCCGGTGTCAGACCAGGTCTGCGGCCTGAAGGGCGGCGGCTGCCTGCAGGACTTCCAAAACGGCACGTATTACGCCACTCCCGGCAATACCGCCCGCGCGGTCACCGGTCCCATCCGCACCGCCTGGTGGGCCGCCGGCGGACAGAACAGCACCTACGGCTACCCCGTGTCAGACCAGGTCTGCGGCCTGAAGGGCGGCGGCTGCCTCCAGGACTTCCAAAACGGAAGCATCTACGTCCCCGCAGACAACAAGGAGGCACGCTCTGTAACCGGGTCCATCCGGACCGCCTGGTGGTCAGCGGGAGCAGCGGATAGTTCCTACGGCTATCCAGCGTCGAACCAGGTCTGCGGCCTGTTGGGCGGCGGCTGCCTCCAGGACTTCCAAAACGGCACGTATTACGCCACTCCCGGCAATACCGCCCGCGCGGTCACCGGTCCCATCCGCACAGCTTGGTGGGCCGCCGGCGGACAGAACAGCACCTACGGCTACCCGGTCTCCGACCAGGTCTGCGGCCTGAAGGGCGGCGGCTGCCTCCAGGACTTCCAAAACGGCACCTACTACACCACTCCCGGCAATACCGCCCGCGCGGTCACCGGTCCCATCCGCACCGCCTGGTGGGCCGCCGGCGGACAGAACAGCACCTACGGCTACCCCGTGTCAGACCAGGTCTGCGGCCTGTTGGGCGGCGGCTGCCTCCAGGACTTCCAGAACGGCACCTACTACACCACTCCCTCCAACGGCACCCGCGCCGTCAGCGGAACCATCCGCACCGCCTGGTGGGCCGCCGGCGGACAGAACAGCACCTACGGCTACCCCGTGTCAGACCAGGTCTGCGGCCTGAAGGGCGGCGGCTGCCTCCAGGACTTCCAGAACGGTACTTTCTATTCCACACCTAAGAATGGAACCCGCGGAGTGACCGGCGCGATCCGTTCAGCCTGGTGGGCGGCCGGCGGACAGAACAGCACCTACGGCTACCCGGTATCCGACCAGGTCTGCGGCCGCGACGGGGTCTGCCGGCAGGACTTTGAAAAGGGAACCATCAGGAAATGAGCACCCTCCGTTCGTCCGGCATCGGCAGGCTGGACCCGGACCATGACGAAGTCATTGGTATGATGGCGTCAATGCCTGCCACAACCCGAACCCTAGTAATTATTCCTGCCTGGAATGAAGAAGCCGCGCTTCCGGAGACCATCCGCGAGATCATGGTTTCCGTCCCGGACTGCGACGTGCTCGTCGTCGACGACGGCTCCACCGACGGCACCAGGCAAAGCGCGCTGGCGGCGCAGGTGGACGTACTAACCCTTCCGTTTAATCTGGGCGTGGGTGGTGCCATGCGTGCCGGATTCAAGTACGCCTACTGGGGGGACTACGACGCCGTCATCCAGGTGGATGCCGACGGGCAGCATGATCCCAAGGACATCCGGCGGGTATTGGCCGGACTGGAGCATTCGGATATCTCCATCGGTGCACGGTTCGCTGACCGGGGCAGCTATGAGGTGCGAGGCCCACGGAAGTGGGCCATGCAGTTCCTGGCCGGAGTGATTTCCAGGCTCGCCGGGACCAAGCTCACCGATGTCACCTCCGGCTTCCGCGCCGGCAACCGGAAGGCCATCCGGCAGTATCTGGACCACTACCCGGCCGAATATCTGGGCGACACCATCGACTCCCTTGTCGTCGCCATCCGCAGCGGATGCTCCGTTACACAGGTTCCGGTGGAAATGCGCCCGCGGCAAGCCGGAGTGCCCAGCCATAATCCTTTCAAATCGACTATCTACCTCGCGCGTTCAGGGCTGGCGCTGCTGCTGGCACTGACGCGAAAGCGCACGTCGCTTCCGATCTCAGAAAGCAAGGCCTAATGTCGCCCGGCAGCATAATCACTTTCGTCATCGGTTTCATAACGGTCGCGTTGGTGTTCCGCATGCTCCGGCGGGGCCAGCTGAAGGAAAAATACGCCATCCTGTGGCTGTCCCTGGGCCTGGTCACGCTGGTACTCACCGCCTTCCCCCAGATCCTCCTGTGGACCAGCCAGCTGCTGGGCGTCCAGGTTCCGGCCAACCTCATCTTCGCCGTCGCCCTGACGCTGTTGGTGGGGGTCAGCCTTCATCTCTCCTGGGAACTCTCCACCGTCGAAGACGAGGCGCGGACCCTCGCTGAGGAAGTCGGCATCCTGCGCACTACGGTGTCGCGGATTGAAAATACGCTCAACAGCCCTGCCGTCGGCGGCCCGCGCGAACAATCCGCGGATGAAGCCGACTGCACGGATCAAAGGAACTAAGTGTCTGACCCCCGCCGTTACCATGTTGCTTTCATCGTTAATAACTATCCGCCAAAAGTCGGCGGCCTCGAGCAGCACGTCTTCGCCTTGGCGAAGAGCCTCGCCAAGGCGGGCGTCGAGGTCACGGTAGTAGCCCTGGGCCGCAACAGCGGCGACTGGGATGACAAGGGCGTCAACGTGCTGCGGCTTCGTGCCACTCCCCTGGTGGCCGGTGTTATTTCCTGGCCCCTGCCGGGAACGGCCCTGCGGCTCAGCCGCTACCTGCGCGCCATCGGCGTCACGCATATTTCCACACACACCCGGTTCTTCCCCATGTCCGTGGTGGGTATCCGTGTGGCCCGGCGCCTTCGGCTGCCGTCGATCCACACTGAGCACGGCTCGGATTACGTGCGGGGCGTTTCTCCGCTCGTAGGCGCGGCCAGCAAGCTTGTGGACCGTACCTTCGGCCGGTATGTGCTCAGAACGGCGACCACGGTTTTGGCCATCTCGGAATCGGCACAGGCATTCGTGCAGCAACTCTCCGGACGCCGCGCCCAGGTCTTCCACAACGCAATAGACGTAGCAGCGTTTTCCGGCTCCGCCCGGACCAGCGACAAACTGGTTTTCCTGGGCCGGATCGTTCCCGGTAAGGGCTGGGAACGCTCCTTGGCCGTGGCGAAGCACGTCCTCGCAGCACGTCCCGGTGCCTCCATGCACTTCATCGGCGACGGCGCGGAACGGGCAGCACTCGAGGCAGCCGTGGCGCCGCTCCCCTTCAAGGACCGGATTCACGTGCACGGCTACCTCCGTGCCCCCGAAATCCGAGAGATCCTCAGCGGTGCCGTACTGCTGAATCCCACACAGCTCGCCGAGGGTTTCCAGACCACCCTGCTCGAAGCCGTGTCCGCGGGAGCAGCAGTTGTGAGCACCTCGGTAACGGCGGCAAACTACCTCGCCGCCCAGGTGCCGTCCGTCGTCGTCGTTAACGAAGACAGCGACGCCCCCTGGATAGCGGCAACTGAACGGCTCCTGGCCGAAGGCTGGACGCCTGCACCGGCGGACTTTGTCGCATCCTTCGACTGGTCCGTGCGCGGCAAGGAGTACCTCGCAGTCCTGGAACAGCACTGACCATGGCGCGAACGCTGTGGAACCGGTGAAGGCTTCCCGCTTCAGGCTCGTCCTGCATACCGCCTTCGGGGCCTCGGCCTCCGCATTGGTTCCGGTACTGGCCCTGCTTACGCTCGATGCCGCCGAGTACGGGACGTTTTCGCTCGCGTACCTTATGTTCTCCTTCGGGTGGTCACTGGAGCTGTCCATCATCTGCGATACCTGGGCGAGGTCTGTACGGAATAAGACTTTGCCGAACGGTTGGCGGGAGGTAAGCCAGGCCCTCATCCAACTGTGTCTGTTGGCGGGCCTGCTCGGCGGTGTCCTGGTATTCCTGTTCTTCGGCGACGGTGCGAATGCGGTAGCCATGGGGCTCGCTGTGCTCTTCAACCTGTACCGCCTCGGCGCGCGTTTCTTCACCGCGGCCTCCGCAAACCCGGAACGGGCCGCGGTCTCCGATGCGCTCACCGTTGTCGTGTTCGTGGCGGGATGGGCGCTGGGCCTGCTGCTGGGACAGACCGGACTGTTGTCATTCGCGGTGGTGTGGGGTCTTTCCAACCTGGTTGGCGCGCTGGTGTTCATGCCGGCCTGGGGCGGACGCCCCTACGGCATCGGCAGCTGGATCAGATCCCACCGAAAAACCATCAAGCCTCTGCTCACTGACTCAGTGCTTATGGACGTGGGGGCCATTGCCGTACCCACCTTCTTCGCCCCGTCGCTGGGGGCGGCGAATTTCGGCATTTACCGCGGCATAGCCAGTGTCGCTACGCCCGTGCAGCTCATTCTCGACCCGCTGCGCCCAGTTCTCTCCCACGTTGACCCGAAGACCTCCAGCAGCCCCAAGATCCTCGCCTCAGTGGCAGGCGCGGCCGCTTTCCTGTCCGCCGCCTGCTACGCCGTCCTGGTCTTCCTCGTGCCACGCACGTTCCTTGACGGCACCGTTCTGGGCAGTGTGGCAGCCTATGCGCTGCCTGCCTCGATCTTCGTGGCTTCGAACCTGTTCGGGCACTTCTACTATGTCTGCTCGCGGGGACAGCTCGAGGCCCGGCGGCTCTACACCGGACGCATATTCCAAACCGTACTGAGCGTCCTGGCCCCCACCGCTGGCCTGGTTGCCTCCGGGCTTTCCGGGGCCATCTGGGGCTTCACGCTGGCGAGCGTTGCGTCCTCGCTGTTCTGGTTCGTGCTGCTCAAGCGGCAGGCCGCGACGGTGCCGGAGGCACCGACGGCCTCGCGCTAGGCTTCGACTGCTTTCAGCCACTCACTGCGCCATGCCTGAAAGCTGAACTGCTGGTTCACGGTCGTGAAGGCCTGGGCGCCAAGGGCTGCCCGTTCCGCGTCCCCGGCGTTCAGCAAGTCATGGATTGACGTTTCCCACTCGTCGGCCGTCTCCGGGGCGGCGCCGCCCATGGCCGCCAGCACGGCCCTATTCGTGCCGACCGGGCTGCCAACCACGGGCAGGGCCGCCGCGCCGTACTGGAGGAGCTTGTAAGCGCACTTTCCGCGCGCGAACGGGTCGTCAGCAAGCGGCATGATGCCGAGGTCAGCCCCGCGGAGTTCATGTGCAAAACCCTGCTCGGTCCACTGGACCCGCTCTACGATCTCGTCCAGCGGCCCGAGAGAGCGCGCCCCCGCGCTGATGACCCGCAGGCGGATCGGCCGGACACGGTGCACGCGAAGAAGAGCCTCGGCGATAGGGGGCAGGAACTGTTCGGTTGCCGGGGAACCGAGCCAGACCAGTGTAGGCGTTTCATTCAGGCTGTACTCTGTCTTTTTCGGATACAGCGCAGGGTTGACGCAACTGGGAATCATGGTCACGGCGCGGGAAAACTTCGAGGCTTCTTCGGCCAGATAATCGTTCCCGGCGATCACCCGATCCGCCGCTTCGACAGAGCGCCGCCACACCTTGTCCTTGGGCCACAGGCTGTAAGGAAACGGCGCAGCAGAGTGGAAAATGGCGTCATCGAAGTCGTAGACCGATGTGTCGGCATTGCGGAGCAGCCGGGCCTCCAGGCGTCCGTTGCTCAGCGGGGAGGCTTCACGGCTCATGAGGAGCACGCCGGGTATCCGCCGCGCCGCCAGCCGGCGAAGGGTTGCTTCCGAGCCCAACGCCTTGTCCAGGTTCCGGGCGAGGGTGGATATGCTGTTGTCGCCCTGGTCCGTATAGGTGTACTTCCGTGCGTCCAGCCCTAGGAAATCCAGCCACTCGTAGATCCGGACACGGGCGCTGCTCCCCTTGCGTCCGTAACTGGCCACGGTGGTCAGGGCGCCGGGACGGTTCATTTGGCGGTCTCCAGGGTTGCGACATATCGGGCCAGCCGCTCCTGCGCCGGCGCGGGTGTGAACCCGGTGGCGCGGAGCCGGGACAGGTCCAGTTGGCTATTCAGCGGCCGGGGCGCGGCCTCCCGGCCGGCAAAGTACTCGGCGG
Source organism: Arthrobacter sp. zg-Y179 (assembly GCF_020907345.1). NCBI lineage: Bacteria > Bacillati > Actinomycetota > Actinomycetes > Micrococcales > Micrococcaceae > Arthrobacter > Arthrobacter sp. zg-Y179. The sequence goes on from NZ_JAJJOB010000002.1 coordinate 101,675, forward strand.
TGCTCACACCCGTGACGCTGGCCGCGTGCTTGCCCATCAGCGTAAACACGTCCCGTGCGATGTCTGCCCAGGACTGTGCGGGGCCCTCGTTGCTCACGTTATAGGTCCCGTAGGGCGCCCCTGAGTCCAGCAGGTGGACTATCGCGGCAGCGATATCCTCGGCGAACGTCAGCCGGCCGATCTGGTCATCCACTACGTTCGGGGTAATGTCCCGACCGGCAAGGTTGGCCATCGTCCTGACGAAGTTCTGTCCGTTCCCGATCACCCAGCTGGTCCGCAGGATGTAATGCCGTGGTGCGGTTGCCACGGCAAGGTCGCCTGCCGCCTTCGTCTGCCCGTATACGCCCAGCGGTGAGAACGGTTCGTCCTCAGTGTGGACTTCGCGGGATCCGTCAAAGACGTAGTCAGTGGAAATGTGCACCACCGTTAGGTCGTTCTCCCGGGCAAGGCGTGCCAACTCGGCCACCGAGGCTGCGTTGATGCGCCACGCATCGCTGCGCCCGCTTTCCTCTGCCGCGTCAACGGCAGTGTACGCCGCCGCGTTGATGACCACGGAGTAGTTCTTCCAGTCCACCCGCCCCAGGGAGGCGGGATCTGCGAGGTCCAGCTCTTTCCGCCCGGCGAAGTCAACATCCGCGCGGGATGCCAGCGCCTCGCGCAGCGCGGTGCCCACCTGGCCGTTTGCCCCCAGCACCAGCGTCCTGCGAGGGGGCATGGGCGGAACATCGGCCAGCCGGGGGTGCTCACGGTCCTTCGCCGAAATCTCCGCGTCGGCAAGGTCCACCGGCCACGGAACACTGACGGTTTCGTCTGCAAGGTTCAGGAACACGTACCGCGACTGGGCATCGGCGGACCAGTGGTCGTTGACCAGGTAGGTGTACGCCGTGGAGTCTTCAAGCGTCTGGAACGCGTTGCCAACGCCGCGCGGCACAAAGACCGCCCGCGACGGGTCCAGTTCCGTGAAGTAGGTACGCCCGAAGGTGCTGCCTTCCCTCAGGTCCACCCAGGCGCCGAAAATCCGCCCCGAGGCTACGGAGACGTACTTATCCCAGGGTTCGGCATGGATACCGCGGGTGGCGCCCTTCTTGGTGTTAAACGAAACATTGTTCTGCACCGGGTTGAAGTCCGGCAGCCCCAGCGCAACCATCTTCTCGCGCTGCCAGTTTTCTTTGAACCAGCCGCGGTTGTCACCCATGACCGGCAGTTCGCAGACCAGGAGGCCGGGGATCGGCGTTTCGCTGATGCTCAGCGGCTTGGGGTCCGGGACTGATCCGCTCACTGGCCCTGCTCCAGGTATTTTGCTTCCGTGGCCTGCTTCTGCGGGCGCCACCAATCCTCGTTGCGGCGGTACCAGTCCACAGTGGCTTCGAGTCCGTCCTCGAACCGGCCGTACGCCGGGGTCCAGCCGAGCTCGGCGCGGAGCTTGGATGAGTCAATGGCGTAGCGCAGGTCGTGTCCGGGGCGGTCGGCCACCAGGTCGAAGGCGTCCTGCGGCTGGTCCAGTGCCTTGAGGATCAGCGACACCACGTCCCGGTTGGACATCTCGCCGTCGGCTCCGATCAGGTACGTCTCACCGATCCTGCCCTGCTCGATGATGCGGAGGACCGCGGAGGAATGGTCATCCGCGTGGATCCAGTCGCGGACGTTGGCACCGGAGCCGTACAGCTTTGGCCGTACCCCGTCCAGCACGTTGGTGATCTGCCGCGGAATGAACTTCTCCACGTGCTGGTAAGGCCCGTAGTTGTTGGAGCAGTTGCTGATGGTGGCCTGCAGCCCGAAGGAACGCATCCAGGCCTTCACCAGCAGATCCGAGCCCGCCTTGGTGGATGAGTAGGGGCTCGAAGGGTTGTACGGTGTCTCCTCGGTGAACCGCTCGGGGTCGTCGAGTTCCAGGTCGCCGTAGACCTCGTCCGTGGAGACGTGGTGGAACCGGACCCCGTGGCGCCGCGCGGACTCGATCAGCGTGTAGGTGCCGATGATGTTGGTATCCAGGAACGGCCGCGGATCGTGGAGCGAATTATCGTTGTGGGACTCGGCGGCAAAGTGCACGACGACGTCGGCTGCAGCTACCAGCGGGTCAACAGCGGCGCTGTCGCAGATGTCTGCGACGACCAGGCGGACGCGGTCCTGCGGCAGGGCTTCCAGCGAGCGGGGATTGGCAGCGTAGGTGAGTTTATCCAGGACCGTCACTTGGTAGTCGGTATGCCGAACCAGGTGGTGGACGAAGTTGGAACCGATGAAGCCGGCTCCGCCGGTCACAAGAATATTTCGCATGGATCCAGCCTACTAGTTTGGTGAGGCTCCCTCCGGCACGCCATGATGGACGCATGCGTGGAATAATTCTCGCCGGCGGCACAGGATCCCGGCTTCATCCGATCACCATGGGCATCAGCAAGCAACTGGTTCCGGTTTACGACAAGCCGATGATTTACTACCCGTTGTCGACCCTGATGCTGGCGGGAATCCGCGACATCCTGATCGTCACCACTCCTGCGGACGCGGGACAGTTCCAACGCCTCCTCGGCGACGGCTCCCGTTTCGGCGTCTCCTTGTCCTACGTGGAGCAGAAGTCCCCTGATGGTCTGGCCCAGGCATTCATCCTCGGTGCCGACCACATCGGCAACGGCCCGGTGGGCCTGGTGCTGGGCGACAACATCTTCTACGGTCCCGGCATGGGTTCGCAGCTCCGCCGTTTCACGTCCCCGGACGGCGCCGTGATCTTCGGTTACCAGGTGGCCGACCCTACTGCCTACGGCGTCGTAGAGTTCGCCGAAGACGGCAAGGTCCTCTCGCTCGAGGAAAAACCAGCCGAACCCAAGAGCAACTTTGCGGTTCCCGGGCTGTATTTCTATGACAACGACGTCATCGAAATTGCCCGCAACCTGCGTCCCTCCCCCCGCGGAGAACTGGAGATCACGGACGTGAACTCCACCTACCTCAACGAAGGGCGGCTCAGGGTCGACATCCTGCCGCGCGGCACTGCGTGGCTGGACACCGGAACGTTCGATTCCCTGAGTGAGGCGACCGACTTCATCAAGACGGTCCAGAAACGCCAGGGCCTGTCCATCGGCTGCCCCGAAGAAATCGCGTGGCGGCTCGGCTACCTGAACGACGAGGAACTGCTCCGGCTGGCGGCGCCGCTGGTTAAGAGCGGATACGGCGGGTACTTGCAGAAGCTTGTGCATTCCGGGGAGGAACAGGGCCGCCGTCAGTGATCTGGGTATCCGTTATTCCCTACTTTTTTGTCGGCTTTGCAATTCTCTTCCTACCGGGCCTCGTCTCGGGCCTTGCCCTTGGCCTGAGGGGCATCCCGTTGCTGGGACTCGCTGCGCCGCTGTCCATTTCGATCATTGCCTGCACGGCAGTGGTCGGCGGGATCGTCGGACTGCCCTGGGGCTGGGCCGCCGTCGCGGCTGCGACTGCCGCTGCGGCCCTAGTGATCCTGCTTGTGCGGTTCCTGGCGGGCCGGCTCACGGCGGGGCGCGGGCCCTCCGGCCGCCGGGCTGCCGCGGTCACGGCGGTGGACGGCTCCGCCTGGCGCGGCACGGGGGCGGCAGTGGCCGCCGTTGCCATCGGAGCGCTGATCATCGCCTGGCGCTTCATCCACATGATCCACCGCCCGGAGAACGTGTCCCAGACGTTTGACGGCATCTTCCACCTCAATGCAACCGAGTACATTTCCGAAACCGGCACCGCCTCATCGCTGACGATAGGCCGGATGGTCAATGCCGGAGCGGACATCTCGTTCTACCCTGCCGCTTGGCACGACTACATCTCCCTGCTCGCCTTCACCGGCGGCATCTCCGTACCGGAAGCGATCAATGTAGGGAACATACTGATCGCGGGCCTCCTGTGGACCAGCGGCTGCGTTTTCCTGGTCAGCCGCATCCTGGGCGCGCGGGGGATGCCGCTGCTGCTCACGGGCGTCCTTTCCGCCGCCTTCGCCGCCTTCCCCTACCTGATGATCGATTTCGGCGTCCTGTACCCGAATCTGCTGGCCATCGCCCTCATGCCTGCCTGCATCGGGCTGGCAGTAGTTGCCGCCGGCGCATCGGTACGCAAGGACGTCGGGCGCTGGACGGCCCTTGCGGCCCTGGTCCTTGCCCTGCCCGGTATGCTCCTGGCGCATCCGAGCACGCTGATTTCATTCATCGCCCTGACCCTGCCCCTGGCGGCTGTGGCCACGGCCGGCTGGTGGAACAGCCTGAGGGGCCGCGGCTTCCTCCGGGCGCTGCCGCTCCTGGGGGCTGCGCTCTATGCCGTCGTGACCGTGGCGCTGTGGACCAAGGTCCGTCCGGATCCCACTGCCGCAACCTGGTCGCCGGTGGAAACCGCCGCCCAGGCCGCCGGTGAAGCGTTCCTCAGCGCCCCGCTCGGCCGTCCGGTTCCCCTGCTGGTCGCAGTCCTTACCATCGCCGGCGTCGTCTACTGCTGCCGGAACTTCCAGCGCCTGTGGTGGCTGCTGGCGTCGTTCGGGGTCAGCTGCATGCTGTTCGTCATCGTCGCCGGCTTCCCCTGGGGCGAGACGCGCACCGCTTTCACAGGTGTCTGGTACAACGACCCGTACCGGCTGGCTGCGCTGCTGCCCGTCCTCGGGCTGCCCCTGGCCGCCGTGGGCGCGTGGAGCGTCGTTGAGGCGCTCCTGGGGCGGGTAGCCACCCGCCGGGAGGGGCAGCAGGAACCCGGTGCCGTGACGGCAACGCGGGCAACCCGCTACGGTATGCCCGCCTCCGCCGTCGTGGTCCTGGTCCTGTTGGCGCTCGCCACGCAAGGTAAGAGTGTTGATGTGGCACAGGAGTCCGGTGCAGCGAACTTTGCCCTCTCCGACGACGCCCCGTTGCTTTCGACCGACGAGGCTGAACTGCTGGAGCGGGTTCCGGACGAAGTCCCGGAAGACAGCCTGGTGGTGGGCAGCCCCTGGACCGGGGCGTCACTGGTATATGCCTTGTCCGACCGCGATACGTTGATGCCGCACATCTTCTATTCGCTCTCCCCTGAGGGGCAGATCGTGGTTGACCGCCTGGACGAGATGCTGACGGATTCCACCGTCTGCGCCGCTGTGCAGGAACTCAATGCCGACTATGTCCTTGATTTCGGCAGTAAGGAAGTCCACGGCGGTGACCATCCCTTCAGCGGACTCGACAACGTCAGTAGCGAGTCCGGGTTTGAACTCGTGGATGAGGAAGGCGACGCCCGGCTCTACAGGGTGACCGGCTGCGAGTGACCAGAGGTTAAACAAAGCGGCCCGTTCCCCCTTGAGGGAACGGGCCGGCTTGTTTTAACGGGGGCCTCCCCCGGCGGCCGTTAGGACCGGAGGCGGGCGACGACGTCGTCCACAGGTCCGTCCATGATGACCCTGCCGTGCTCCAGCAGGACACCCCGCTTGCAGATCCGGGAAACCAGGTCCAGGTCGTGACTGACCACAACGAGGGTCTTGCCCTCCCCGGCCAGTTCCTTGATCTTGTCGATGCACTTCTTCTGGAAAGGCTCGTCGCCCACGGCCAGAATTTCGTCCACGAGGAAGACTTCAGGGTCGGTGTGGACCGCCACGGAGAACGCCAGGCGAAGGTACATACCGGAGGAGTAGAACTTCACCTCGGTGTCGATGAACTGGCCGATCTCGGAGAACGCGACGATGGAGTCGAACTTCTCGTCGATCTCCTGCTCGGTCATACCCAGGATGGCGCCGTTCAGGTAGACGTTGTCGCGTCCGCTCAGGTCATGATGGAAACCGGCGCCCACTTCGATCAGCCCCGCTACGCGTCCGCGCGTCCCTACAGTCCCGCTGTCCGGGTGCATAACGCCCGAGATGTGCTTGAGCAGGGTCGACTTGCCGGAGCCGTTCAACCCCAGCAATGCAACGGTCTCGCCCTGCTCAATTTCAAGGGAAACATCCTTGAGCGCATGGAATTTCTCCGACAGATCGCCTTTCCGGCCCTTGATCAGCCATACAAAGGCTTCTTTCATGGAACGGGTATGCCGCAGCACAAACTGTTTGTTGACGTTGCGGATTTCGATGGCATTAGCCATTTTTAGAGCTCCTGGGCAAAACGGCCTTCAAGGCGGCGGAAGACAAACTGGCCGATTATCAGCACCAGCAACGATATTGCCAGCCCGATCGGCAGCCATTGGGACAACAGATGGGGCGGTATCGGCTCGGCTCCATCGGTGGTGGGAAGCCAGAAAGCAAAGTGGAAGGATTCCACGGCGACGGTCAGCGGGTTGAACTGATAGATCGTGAAGGCGACATCGCCGAGCTTGTCCCGAACCATCATCCAGGAATACAGAACCGGAGAAGCCCAGGTCGCGATCATCAGCAGCATGTCCACGAGGTTTTCCGCGTCCCGGAAGTACACGTTGACCGCACCGAACAGAAGGCCCAGCCCTGTTGCGAGGAGAGCGACGACGACGAACCCAACCACGGCTGCAGCGAGCTGCAGCAGGGACGGCCGCCAGCCGTTGAAGAAGCAGGCGACTATGAGGATCACAATCTGCGGCACAAAATGCACGGCTGAGACCCAGACGGAAGCCACCGGGAACAATTGCCGCGGAAGATAGATCTTCTTGATCAGGCCTCCGTTACCGACAATGGAACGGGATGCATTTCCCAGCGCCTCGGTAAAGAAGTTGATCAGCACAATGCCGGAAAACAGGTAAATGGCATAGTTGGGCAGCCCCTTGGGGTTGCCAGGGCTCTGTTCAAGACCCAGGAACACCCCAAGCGCGATGTAGAAGACGACAAACTGCACCCCGGGCTTGACGTAGGACCACAGGATGCCGAGGACTGATCCCCGGTACCGGACCTGGAGCTCTTTTTCGACCAGGAGCCTGAGCAGGAATCGCGACCGCACTACGTCAAGAAGGCCTCTGCCCATCCCCGGCCGGGTCATCGCCGTCGACGATGACCCGGCCCCGGAGTCACTCATTGGTCCCCCGCCTAAGCATTCTTATCCTTTCCCGGGTCCACAGTCATGGCAGCGAATGTCTCGCTCCATGCCGCGGGGGAAGTGTATTCGGGCAGCTCGTTGCGGTATTCAACGGACAACCGGTCCCACTTCTGCAGAAGCTCCTTGTGCAGCTTCAGGCTGCGGGCAATCATTGCCCGGAACTTCTCATTGTCCCGCTTGTACCACGATGCTCCGGTTCCGTCGGCCGAAGACACCAGGGCGGAGTCCAGCTGCGACAGCCTCCACCACCGGGCATCCATTGCCGGCACAACTGCTTCCGGATGTTCCAGGGCCTTGTCCCGCACGGGCATGATCTGCCGCGCCGCACCGGTTACCGCCTTGGTAAAGGCTGCCGGCATGCTGCGCGGCGCCGAAGGCATGATGCCCCGCTTGGGGGGCCGGACCCGCTGCGTGGTCGGGAATGCTCCCACATCGGAGGAGACCTGTGCGTCGGAGAATTCGCTTCGGCGCTTCCGGATCTCCGGCAGCTTGGTCTTAATGGTGTCGTGCAGGTGTCCGGGACCCTTCAGCACATCTTCCAGCGCTTCAAGCCGGAGCTCCACCGCTGAGTACTGCATGGAAAGGAGATGCCGCACGTCGACGGCGAAGCTCTCCTTCATGAGGTTTCCGCCCTTTTTGTACGGCGAGTAGATCATCGCCGCGACCCACCGGTTGCGCTGGTGGAAGTACGCCTGCCAGTCGATGGTGTCGTCCTTCTCGGTCCAGGGCATGTGCCACACAGCGGCACCCGGGAGGGAGACCGTCTTGTAGCCGCATGCCTTGGCACGGATGCCGAACTCTGCGTCGTCCCACTTGATGAAAACGGGAAGGGGAAGGCCGATGTCCCGGATGATCTGGGTGGGAATCAGGCACATCCACCATCCGTTGAAGTCAACGTCCGCGCGGCGGTGCATCCACGGCGTGGTGCGCAGGTTGCTTGCGCTGAAGTCGTGGCCTTCCTTGGTCTCCTGGTTCGGACCCCAGTAGAAGCGCCACTCGTTGATGCTCTCGCCGAAGGTATGCAGCACCGAGCGCTCGTAGAGGTTGAACATGTGCCCGCCGACGATGGTCGGGGTGCGGGTGAAGTCGGCGAACTGGACGGCCCTCAGGACGCCCTCCGTCTCGACCATCACGTCGTCGTCCAGCAACAGGCAGTAGGTGCTCGTGCCGTCGTTGACGGTTTCGTACATTCCGCGCGCAAATCCGCCGGATCCGCCCAGGTTGCCCTGCTCCACCAACCGGAATTTATCTCCCAGTACTGCCGCGGCTTCCTCGTAGCCTTCCTCATCGCGGACCTTCTTGGTGCCCTGGTCCGTGATGATCAAGCGGTCCATGACCGCCAGGAGTTCTTCGGACTCGGCGAAGGTGCCGAGGTGGCGTACACAGAAGTCCGGCCTGTTGAATGTCGTGACGGCAATCGAAACCGTTCCCGGTACAAAGCCTTCCGGCTTCGGTACCGACCACTGGGCGTTCACGAGATTGACGCTGGAAGCGTGCGAGACCAGGTCAAACCAGTACCAGCCGCCGTCGCCGAACTGCTTGAGCGGCAAATCGATGGACAGGACGCCGCCGGTTTCCGTGGTGAGGCTCTCCACGCGGTTGGACGTGCCCCGCGCCGAGGAACGGTACACAACGACCGTCGCTTCGGCATCCGTCTCGACCGTCAGCCGCACCTGCTCGACATCGGTGTGCGCACGCCAATAGCTCGCCGGAAATGCGTTGAAGTAGGTGCCGAAGGATACGCGGCTGTACTCCGAAAGCTGGACCTCGCGGCGGCCCGTGATGAAGTCGGACCGGCTGGACGCGTTGCCGGTGACGGCGCTTACAGCCGCGCCGCTGCGTGAGTTGCGTGAGCCTTCTTCTACAACGCGCTGGGCGGAGTTGAAGTCCACGTAGAGGGGCAGGGTGTCCATGTCGCCGTCAACCGGCAGGACGATCCGGTGAACCGTCTGCCACTGGGTGTCGGCAGCCGTCTCGGCCACCTCAGTTTTGATCTGCGTTGCTGTGCTCACGCGTCAACTCCTCCGCTTTCAAGTTTCGCTCCACCGGTGAAGTGGGGCTTGATCTTATTGTCGTACATCGACAATGCCGAGCCGATCGCCATGTGCATGTCCAAATACTTGTAGGTGCCGAGCCGTCCGCCGAAGAGGACGTCCGTTTCGCCCTTTGCGAGGTCCCGGTACGCAAGCAGCTTTTTCCGGTCCTCCGCGGTGTTCACGGGATAGTACGGCTCGTCGCCCTTTTCCGCAAAGCGGGAGAACTCCCGCATGATTACGGTGGCGTCCTTGGTGTAGTCACGCTCGGGGTGGAAGTGCCGGAACTCATGGATCCGGGTGTAGGGAACGTCCTCGTCGGGGTAGTTCATTACCGAGGTGCCCTGGAAATCTTCGACCGGAAGCACTTCTTCTTCGAGGTCGATCGTGCGCCAGGACAGGTCGCCCTCGGCGTAATCGAAGTAGCGGTCCACCGGACCGGTGTAGATGACCGGAACCTGGCCCACGGCGTTGTTGCGGGAGAACTCATGGCCGTCGTCGAAGAAGTCGGTCTTGAGGTGCACCTGGATGTTGGGATGGTCGGCCATCCGCTCGATCCAGGCCGTGTAGCCGTCCACGGGCAGGCCTTCGTACTTGTCATTGAAGTACCGGTTGTCATAGTTGTAGCGGACGGGCAGGCGGCTGATGATCTCCGCAGGCAGGTCCTTGGGGTCCGTCTGCCACTGCTTGCCGGTGTAGTACTTGATGAAGGCTTCATACAGCGGACGGCCGATGAGCTGGATTCCCTTATCGTTCAGGTTGGCCGGGTCCGTTCCGGCCAGTTCGCCGGCCTGCTCCTGGATGAGCGCCTTTGCTTCCGCCGGGCCCATCGAAGAACGGAAGAACTGGTTGATTGTGCCCAGGTTGATAGGCATGGAGTACACCTCGCCCTTATGGCTGGTGTAGACCTTGTGAACGTAGTCCGTGAACTCGGTAAAGCGGTTGACGTATTCCCACACCCGCTCATTGGAGGTATGAAAGAGATGGGCACCGTAGCGGTGCACTTCGATTCCGGTCTGGGCTTCCTTTTCGCTGTAGGCATTGCCGCCAATGTGGTGGCGGCGATCCAGGACAGCGACCTTGAGGCCCAACTCCTTGGCAGCGCGCTCGGCTACGGTCAGGCCGAAAAAGCCTGACCCGACGACGACGAGGTCAACGTTCACATTTACTCCTGTTTGTTTCCTTGGGGCCTGCGGCCACAATGCCCGCGAGTGTAAGGCTATCCGACTATTGCCCGGCGGGCATGTTGATGGCTGCTTCGCTAAGTGCGGAGCTGAGGCGTTGATCCACAATCGGTGCAAGGGTTTCGACGAACGTGCGCGTGAGGTGATCGTGGTCCATATAGACCACCACGTTGCCGATAACCGCGGGGCAGAACCCATCAGGACAGAGATAGTCGCTGAAGTCCAGATGGACCAGGCGGTCGTGTGTCAGCGCCGTTTCTGCAGGATTGCCGGGGCCGAGGATCCTTGCCGCTTCCAGCCCGCAGGAACCGGCGTCCGGGCTGTCCGCCACGCACGTCGGTACGTCGTACGCGAACCGCGGCGAGTCACGAACCGCCACCACAGCGGTGCCTGCATCAAGAAGTTCCGACACCGCCTGCACCCAACTGTCTTCGACGTACTCCTCACCGTCGAGAACGGTGCGGCTCCCGTTCGTGATTACCAGGTCAGGGGGTGATTCCAGCAGCAACTCCATGGTCCGTGCGTTGAAATCGAGGCAGTCGTCCGTGCCTCCTTCAAAGGTGAGGGGACAACCGCCCTTTACCCGCATTCCGAGATTCCAGTCCCGTTCGGCGGCGATGTCACCGAGTGCGGACACCCACATCTGGGCATGGGAACTTCCCACAATGACCGCTTCGGCGGCTCCCTCTGTCCGGGGAAGCACATCGCAGACAACTTCCATTGCATCGTTTGAATCGCACGCCGCAGGCACATCGGGCCACTGAGTTGAGGCCTGCTCGGGAAGCGGCAGGACCTGCGCCCCCTCATCCGACTGGTCCACGTAACCCGGCAGCAGTGCCGCCGCGCCCGGATTGTTGCGCTCCGCGTCAGCCGCCAGCACGGCGGCTTCATGCTTCAAAGCGCCCTGCCATGCGGCAACCGGAACCGCTACCAGCGTGATGCAGATTGCAATAATGACTCCCGCACGGCGCTTCTTCCGCTCGGCCCATGCTATGGAGCGCAGGGGCCTCTCCACGAACCTTGTTGTGAGGTATGCGAGCAGAATGGAGACTGCAACGATGGCCGTTCCGCCTACCGGTCCCACTTCGTCCCGGCCACGCCAGATCAAGTAGATGATCAGGACCGGCCAATGCCACAGGTAGAGCGCGTACGACATGTCCCCCAGCCGGATCAGCGGCTTCCAGGACAGGAAACGGTCGGCGCTGAAGGCGCTCCCGGTCTGTCCCGCCACGATCACGAGGGTAGCCGCCAGCACCGGCCACAGCGCGACATACCCCGGGAATTGTCCCTGCACGTCGAGGACGAATCCACCGGAGAGCATTGCGGCCAATCCTATCCAGCCGGCAGCAATCCGGACGGGTCGGGGAAGCCGTATGTACGGCAGCGCCAGCACGAGCAGAGTCCCGAAGGCGAATTCCCACAGTCGGGCACGCGTATCAAAGTAGGCGTACGTCTGGTTGGTGTACGTCTCGTAAACCGAAAAGGCGAAGGACGCCGCGAAGACGGTCCCGAACACTCCGAACACAACGCGCCGGAGGCGCAGCTTCGCGGTCCGGGAGATGACTGCTGAGAGGGCAAAAAGCAACGGCCACAGAATGAAAACCTGCCCCTGGACGGACAGCGACCAGAAATGCTGCAGCGGACTGGCTACGCTCTGGTCAGTCGCATAATAATCAACCGAGTTTTCCGCCAGTGCCCAGTTTTGGAAGTAAAAGAGCGAGGACCAGGCCTGTGAGAGGATCTCGCTCCATCTGCTCCTGGGGACGAACAGTGCCGTAGCGGCGAGTGTGCCCACCAAAACAACAGCCACGGTGGGCAGCAGCCTTTTGAATACGTGTGTCCAATAGCGCCCAAGATTCAGCGCCCGTCCACCCTCGATCTTCCGAATGAAGGACAGGGAGAGCAGGAAGGCGGAAATCAGTAGAAAGACATCTACTCCGCCTGAGACCTTGCCGAGCCAAATGTGGTAGCTGGCTACCATGAGCACTGCCAGTGCCCGGAGTCCCTGGACCTCGGGCCGATAGCCGGGTTTGGTTGCACTCACCGTCGCGGTGCGCTGTTCCGCGCCGGGCTGATAAGCCGTATCGAGCTGAGTCACACATGCCTTTCTGGACAAAAATTCTCTTGCATTCTACTGGCAGCGCCTCGACCTTCCCTCCACAGGCGCATGCACAGGGACGGCAACACCCGGGCCCCGGCCGCAGCGGCAGGACCTGGCGCAGCCTGTATAGGCTGATCGCTTCGGCGAGGAACCGAACGTACTTGAAGGAAATTTGGGAGGGATAGTGCTGCTTCACGTGACCCTTACCGCGGCACCCGGCGGGCACCTGCCAGGTACGCCGGAGCGCAGCAGCCCCCGTGCGCTGGTGATGAACATCACTCAGGCCTCTACCGGAAGCAGCGTCGCCGCCCTGCTCGAGGAGCGCTATGGGCAGGCCCTCTATACGGTCCGCGGAACCAGGGTGCAGGATCTGACCCCGGGCACGTCCCCGCTGGTCAACGGGGCGGCGATTCTGTCTTCCCCCGCATCGACGAAAGGACCACCCGCCGGTACGTCCGGCGTCGTTGCGGCCCCGCTGCTTCTGGCGGTCTGCGCCGGGCCGGACGCCGGAAACATCATCTGCCTGCAGCGGGGAACCTACACCATCGGCCGCATGGCTGCAGTGGCGGCAGGAATGGGACCCCGGGTCGGCATCGCAGACCCGGCCCTCTCCCGGAACCACGCGCAGCTTGTGGTGGGAGCGGAGTCCGTGTCCATCCGGGATTCCGGATCGGCCAATGGCACCTGGGTCGATGGACGCCGCATCCGCACGGCCGCTGTGGACACCGGATCAATCATCCGGCTCGGCTACAGCAGCTGCCGTCTGTATATTCCCGGAGCCCGCCGGGAAGTCGAGGCCCCGGCGGATAACCCCTTCGAACCGCTGAGTGTCCGGTTCGCGGAACAGGGGCAAAGGACCGGACTTCTCCTGGCCGGGGCCCTGCTTCCTCTGCTCCTCGGAATAGTCCTGGCGCTGGCCACGGGAATGTGGATGTTCCTGGCCTTCAGCGCAGTTTCCGCGGTCACGGCCTTGATCGCGGCCAGCGGATCCCGGCGCCGACGCCGGGAGCACGCCGCCGACGTTGCCGAGGCAGCCCGGGAGGACGGCAGGCGTCGCCGGCTGGCTGCACCGGACCCCGGAGCAACTGCCTTGGCTGCTGAACTGGGCCATCCTTCCGGCGGCGTCACGGGTTCCCCCGGCCTGTACCCGGTCCGGATCGGTGCCGGGGACCAGCCCGCAAACCTTGCCGTGGTACCCGCACCACCGCGCTTCTCCCCGCCGCAGATCCCGGAGGCACCGGTCGTCCTTGCCCTGGGGAAGGACCGGGACATCTGTCTGGAAGGCTCCCTGCGGGACACTGCTGCCGCGGGCAGAACAATCCTCCTGCAGGCGGCCGCGGGGACCGGGCTGCACATCCTGTGCCTCGGAACAGCGTCGGAGCTTGAGCTGGGCGCCAGGTTCCTGCCCGGCGTCGGGCTGGCAGCATTGCCCGCTGCTTCCCCGATGACCGTGCCCGCCGCCACTGCCCGGCTGCGCACCCTAGTTGCCGATCTTCCGGCGGGGACCGCAGACGGACCCGCCGCCTTGATGCTGTTTATCCACCGCTCCTGGGCGGAGTACGCCGGGCAGTTGCTTCAAGGCCTGCCCGATTCCCAACGGGCACATACGACCATCGTCAGAAGCGGAGGACCGCCGGCGCCCGTGACCGTATCGCTCCTGGCCGGCCGCGGAACCCTCGTGTCCGGCACCAGCACCTTGAATTTTGTCCCGGACCTGGTCCAGCGTCGAACCTTCGAGCGGCTCAGTCGGGCGCTCGCGGCGCACCCGCGTCCGGTGCCGCACGCCGTCCAGACCGGCGGACCCGGAATGCTTCCGCCTGCAGCGGCTTTCGAAGAGTTCCACGCACCGTCGGCGGAACTGCTTCTGGACCGATGGCTACACGGGTCCCGAGGCGCCGTCGTCGGGGTGGCGTCGTCAGGTCCGGTAACCCTGGATCTGGAAAAGGACGGTCCGCACTTCCTGGTGGCAGGCACTACCGGGTCGGGTAAATCCGAATTCCTGCGCACCTTCGTGGGCTCCCTGGCTGCTTCGCTTCCTCCCACTTCCTTCGCCGTCCTGCTCATCGACTTCAAGGGTGGGTCCGGACTCGGCCCCCTTGCGGCTCTGCCGCATTCAGTGGGGCTCCTGACCGATTTTTCGGCCGCAAACGTGGCCCGTGCACTTGTCTCCCTGCGGGCGGAGGTCCGACGCCGGGAGGCACTCCTGGCCGGCGCGGAAGCGGACAACTTGTCCGCCTACAATTCGGGGCGTTCCCGGAAGGAGGAACTCCCCCGGTTGCTGGTAGTGGTCGACGAGTTCCGAATGCTCGCCGATGAGGTGCCCACTGCGCTGCCCGAGCTGCTTCGGATTGCGGCCATCGGGCGCTCCCTCGGACTGCATCTCCTTTTGGCAACCCAACGCCCGCAGGGAGCCATCACCACCGACATCAGGGCGAACCTGGCCACGAGCATTGCCCTGCGTGTCCAGTCTGCTGCCGAGTCCCGCGACGTCATCAATACCGATTCCGCTGCAGCCATCCCTCCGGACAATCCGGGGCGGGCATTCCTGAGCCGGGGCGGCCGCCCGCCCAACGCATTCCAAAGCCTTTCGACCTCCCTGTGCAGCGGCACCGGCGAAAGCCTCCTGATGGAGCTGCATGAATACCTCGTATCCGCCGGAACCGGGTCCGTAACGAAAGCCACCGGGGATCCGGACGCCCTGAAGCGGACGGTTTCGGCTATCCGGGCGGCCGCGGACATCGGGAGATATCCGGCTCCTTTCAGGCCCGTGCAGCCGCCACTCCCCTCCACCCTGACCACGGACCTCCTCAACCGCAGCATTGCGGACAGGCAGGAGCCCCTGTCTCAGGGGCTCCTGCTCGGCCTGCTGGACGAACCTGAAAAACAACGCCGTCGGGTCCTGGACTGGCATCCCGGCAGGGACTCACATTTGGCGCTGCTCGGTACCGCCAGGTCGGGGGCGCCGGATTCCCTCGGCCTCGTCGCTGCGAGGCACCTCACCGAACTGCCCGGAAGGCATATTTACGTTTTGGACGCGGACGGCAGTCTTGCCTGGCTCGCCGCAGCAGATCAAACCGGTGCCTATGTCGTCCCCCAGGACATCCGGCGTGCTGAACGGGTTCTTGCCTACCTCGCAGCCGAAGTCCTGCAGCGCCTGACGCCCACAGCGCCGACAGCACCGCGGGCTCCCGGGGTGACCGGCGGGACCTGCGGGACCGCCCCGGGAATGACGCTCATCATCACCGGTTGGGCCCGTTGGTGCGCTGCCTTCCGCAACGGCCGTGGGCTGTCCGGCGAAGATGACCTGGCCGACCTCATCCGGGACGGGGAACGCGCCGACATATGTGTAGTCCTCGCAGGCGACCGGGAAGTCCTCAATGCCCGTTTCTTTCCGCTTGTCCCCAACCGTATGTTCTTCCCGGCGGACGCGAGTGCCGAGACACTGCTGGCCTGGCCCCGGCTTCCACCCATGGATCGGGTGAAACAGCGGGCGCTGGTACAGGGAAGATGCGGAACCACCGAAGGCCTGTCAGCGCAGTTGCTCGTTCCGGAGGTACCGCTTCATCCGGAGCAGTGGCTCCCGCTGCCGCCCGGCACTGAGCGGCCCCATCGCATCGAAAGCCTGCCCGCGTTTGTTCTGCCTGAGGCTCTGGGCCCGCCTGCGTCGGCTGACTGGGTGCCCGTGGGGGTATCCGGAGACGAGTTGGAGACCGCCGCAGTTCGGATACCGTCCGGCTCGGTGTACCTCGTCGCGGGTCCGCGCGGCTCGGGTCGGAGTTCTTTCCTGCGCCAGCTTCAACGGTCTGCGGACCCCGCACTGCAATGCCGGCTCGTGTCGGGGCCCGAGGAGATGGATCGGGCCGCCTCTATACTGGATCAGCCGGGAAACGAGCTGAGCCGCTTCCTGGTCCTCGTTGACGACGCAGATTCCCTCCCGGCGTCCTTTCATCAAAAACTGGCGGAGTTGCAGAGCCGTGGCGCCCGGCTTGTCCTGGTCGCTGCGCCCGGGCATCAGCTGACAATGCGAGTCCCGCTGGCCCTGCAGATCCGTTCAGCGCCGCGCGGAGCACTGCTTCGACCCGAATCCCCGTCAGATGGAGACATCTTTGGAATTCGGATTGAGCCGGGCACCCGCCGTCCGCCCGGGAGATGCTATCTGGTTGCGGGAACGGAGGTATTAGAGGCACAGGCCGCGTACGCACCGGCCGGCTGAGGCTTGTCAGGCAGGCAGTGCGGTGTGCCTTCTTACTCCTGGCAGCATGCTGCTGACCGGGTCCGGGCGACGGTGCCTAAAAGGTTTTGCTGCTGTCCGTGAGCCTGCTGGTGTGAGCCAGGACGGGCTTCGTGAACAGGAGCAGGAGGACCGCTGCAGCGGGCAGCAGCAATCCGAGGCCCGCCAGAACCAGGCCTGCCTGCAAGGTCGGAACGGCCAGGATCACTACGAAGAGCTGCCAGACCAGGGCTGCCGAGCGGGTCCAGCGGTAACCGCGGAAAAAGAAGTGCCCCACTGCCAGCAGCCACACGGCGAGGGCGACGGCGAAGACCAGCGTGAAGACCGCGCCGCCCATGGACAGCGGCGTCGAGGTCACCAATTGGTAGCCGTACCATGCCGCGAAGCCGAGCAGGCAAAGGGCTTCGAGTACGAGTACGGCGGCGATGGCAAGCACAGCGGGGGCACGGTGCACCGAGGGGGGTTTCTGGGGTGTTGACACACTGGCAGAATACCGGACATAGTCTCCCTCGGAGCCACAAAGGAGCTCGGCGGCCTAGCCGACAGCTCTTCACCGCGTCCGCCGAAGGGGCCGGTTCGGCCCGGTTCTTTGGTCCCGGTGACCGCCGGTCAGACACCCGGGGTAAGGCGCAACAATGTCCGGTTGTGTTGCTTCCGGAACTGGAACCGATAGCAATTCACGGTTCACTGCACGCAGGTAATGTGATGCATCCCTCAGGCCTGCGGCCATATTTTCCGCTTGTTACCCCTTGTTTGCTTAGGCCTGACGTGCCACGCTAGAACAAGGGAAATCAGGGGCCGAAACCGGCCCCTTTAGTTTGTAGTTGCTCGTGAATGTTTTCACAAACACGTAGGAGTCAACTTTTCAGAGGAGATAGTGATCAACATGGATTGGCGGAGCCGCGCAGCTTGCCTGGATAAAGATCCGGAGCTTTTCTTTCCCGTGGGCAATACCGGCCCGGCTCTTCTTCAGATTGAAGAAGCCAAGAGTGTCTGTCGCCGCTGCCCGGTGATTGACACCTGCCTGCAGTGGGCAATCGAGACCGGCCAGGACGCCGGCGTATGGGGCGGCATGAGTGAAGACGAACGCCGCGCGTTGAAGCGCCGCGCAGCCCGCGCCCGCCGCGCCTCCTAAGCAGGACTTCCCCGGCGGAAATGATGCCGGTGCAACAAAGGGCCGCTGCCATTGGCAGCGGCCCTTTGTTGTACCGGGAGTATTCCTGCTCAGATCAGGTACGCCGGTACTCGGTATCCAGGCCCATCTCGATCCGGACTTCCGTGCCCCCGCTTTCGCCTGCGGACCACTCGATGGTGCCGTCCAGTTCGCTTTGGACCAGGGTCCGGACAATCTGCAGGCCCAGGCCCTCCCGCCGCGGTCCGGGCGGCAGGCCCACGCCGTCGTCGGTCACCGTCACCGTGAGCCGTTCCTCACGGCCGGCTTCGCCGTGCCGCTGCGCAGCCAGTCCGACCGTGCCGCGACGGCCTGCCAGCCCGTGTTCGACAGCGTTGGTCACGAGTTCGTTGATGACCAAGGCCAGCGGAGTGGCCAGGTCGCTCGGGAGCTCGCCGAAGGATCCTTCACGGCGGGTCCGGACCTCCTGCGTCGGCGAGGCGACTTCGGCGGACAGCCGGAACTGGCGGTCGATCAGCTCGTCAAAGTCCACGTTCTGCGTCAGTCCCTGGGACAGCGTCTCATGCACCAGGGCGATGGTGGACACCCGGCGCATGGCCTGGGCAAGGCCCAGCTTGCCTTCGTCGCTCTCCATCCTCCGTGACTGCATCCGCAGCAATGCCGCGACGGTCTGGAGGTTGTTCTTCACCCGGTGGTGGATTTCGCGGATGGTGGCGTCCTTTGACACCAGTTCCATCTCCCGGCGGCGCAGTTCGGAGACATCGCGGCACAGAACCAGGGCACCGAAGCGTTCCTTTTCGTCCCGCAGCGGGATGGCGCGCAGGGAAAGGCTGACGCCGCGGGACTCGATTTCGGTCCGCCACGGCATCCGCCCGGTGACCACCAGCGGCAACGTTTCATCAACCATTCGACGGTCCTTGAGCAGCGCCGTGGTGATCTCCGCAAGGGAACGGCCCTCGAGCGTCTCCATGTCGCCAAGCCGACGGAAAGCGGAGACTCCGTTAGGACTGGCGTACTGCACAATCCCTTCGGCATCGAGCCGGATCAACCCGTCGCCAACACGGGGAGCACCGCGGCGCGACCCGGTGGGCGTGGCGAAGTCGGGCCAGAGGCCCAGCGTTCCCATCCGCAGCAGGTCGTAGGCACATTGCCGGTAAGTCAGTTCCAGGCGTGAGGGCATCCGCGAGCTGGACAGGTCCATGTGCGAGGTCACCACGGCCAGGGTCCGGCCGTTGCGGACGAACGGAATCGCCTCGACCCGCATGGCCGTTTCAGCGGTCCAGCTGGTTTCGCTGGACCGCTCAATGTGCTGGCTTCGCCAGGCAGCGTCTACCAGCGGGTGCAGGTCCGCACGGATGCGTTCGCCGACAAAGTCGCTGTGGAACACCGTATGCGACGTCGACGGGCGGGCATGAGCCAGCGCCACGTAGCCGCCGTCGGGCACGGGGAACCACAGGGCGAGGTCGGCGAACGCGAGATCGGCAACAAGCTGCCAGTCCCCCACCAGCAGATGCAGCCATTCGGCGTCGCCGGGGCCGAAGTCCGCATGGTCCTTGATCGGATCGGTAAAGATTGCCACTGCTACCCCGGACTAGCGGCGGACGATGGAACGAAGCAGGCGAAGGGCGACTGAAAGCGATGCCATGTCGTCCTCCTCCAGGCGGTTTACTTCGCTGAACATCTTGGACGCGCGCTGCAGGTGGTCGGCGTTCTCCTGCTCCCATGCCTGCAGGCGTTCCGACGGATCCGCACCGGACCGGTCGGGGGTAGCTTCCAGCACGGCCATCGTCATGTCCGCCACAGTGGAGTACAGGTCATCGCGCAGGGCTGCGCGGGCAAGCGACTGCCACCTGTCTTCACGGGGCAGCTTCGTGATCCGGTTCAGCAGGTCGTCAATCCCGTACTGGTCGTAAACGGCGTAATACACGGCTGCGACTTCGTCAGCCGGGATTCCGGTTGCCTTGCTGGACCGGGCAACGTCGAGCAGGCCGAACGACTCGAACTGCTCAGCCCAGTACGTCCCCAGTTCCTTCGGGATATCCAGCTCACGGGCCTTCTGCAGCATGGCTTCCACCCGCTCCGCATCGGAGCCGCGCAGGAAACGCGTCAGGTCCGAGAGCAACGGCTGGACGACGGGCCGGAATGCCTCGATGTCCTCTGCGATCGTTGTTCCCCGGCCCACGTGGTTGAGGAACCAGCGCACCGCACGGTCCAGCAGCCGCCGCAGGTCCAGATGCATCATGGACCAGGTCTCCGTCGGGAAGCCGGCGGGAAGGGCGCCGAGTTCGGCCAGGACCTTGTCAATGCCGTAGATCTCCCGCAGCGCGGTGAAGGCACGGGCCGCCTCCGCTTCGGTCGCTGAGGTTTCCTCGATCACCCGGAAGGCGAAAGTGATGCCGCCGATGTTGATCATGTCGTTGGCAACCACGGTGGAGATGATTTCGCGGCGCAGCGGATGGGTGTCCAGCTGGTCCCCGAAACGCTCGACAATCTGCTTCGGGAAATACCGGCGCAGGGTACCGGCAAAGTAGGGGTCATCAGCCAGGTTCGAACGCGTCAGCGCCTTCGTGAGCTCGATCTTTGCGTACGCCGCGAGCACGGCCAGTTCGGGCGACGTCAGGCCGCCCTCACCCGCGGCAATGCGTGCGTGCAGTTCCTCGTTGCCGGGCAGCGCCTCCAGCTCACGGTCAAGGTCCGCGTGTTCCTCGAGCCAGTCCATCAGGCGCTCGAAACTCGGGCTGGCTTCCACGACCCGCTGCCGGTCGTTGAGCAGCAGCATGTTCTGGTCGATGTTGTCCTGCAGGACCAGGTGTCCGACTTCGTCCGTCATCGAGTGAAGGAACTCCGCACGTTCCTGCGGATCCAGCCGACCGGCTGCGACCATCCGGTCCACGAAGATCTTGATGTTCACTTCGTGGTCGGAGCAGTCCACGCCTGCTGAGTTGTCGATTGCGTCGGTATTGAGGATGACTCCGGCGCGGGCTGCTTCGATCCGTCCGCGCTGCGTCATGCCCAGGTTTCCGCCTTCGCCGACAACCTTTACCCGAAGGTCACGGCCGTCCACGCGGATTGCGTCATTGGCTTTGTCTCCGACGTCGGCGGAGGTCTCGGCCGAGGACTTCACGTAGGTGCCGATACCGCCGTTGTAGAGCAGGTCCACCGGTGCCGTGAGGATGGCTTTCAACAGCTCGGGCGGGCTCATCTTGGTTGCCGAGTCGGGCAGGCCCAGAACGCTGCGAACCTCCGAGGAGAGCGGAATGCTCTTGGACTGTCGCGGGAAAATGCCGCCGCCGGCGCTGATCAAGGCCTCGTCATAGTCCGCCCAGGACGAGCGCGGAAGCTCGAAAAGGCGCCGCCGTTCGGCATGGGACCGGGCGGCGTCGGGGTTCGGATCCAGGAAGATGTGCCGGTGGTCGAAGGCCGCCACGAGCTTGATGTGTTCGGACAAAAGCATGCCGTTGCCGAACACGTCGCCGCTCATGTCGCCGACGCCGACCACGGTGAAGTCCTGGCTCTGGGTATCGATGCCGAGTTCGCTGAAGTGCCGCTTGACCGATTCCCACGCGCCGCGGGCGGTGATGCCCATGGCCTTGTGGTCGTAGCCCACGGATCCGCCCGAGGCGAAGGCATCGCCAAGCCAGAAGCCGTAGTCGGCGGAGATGGAGTTCGCGATGTCGGAGAACGACGCCGTACCCTTGTCCGCAGCCACCACGAGGTAGCTGTCGTCACCGTCGTGGCGGACCACGCGCTCCGGCGGGACTACTTCCTCGCCGGACTCCTTGACCACGAGGTTGTCGGTCAGGTCCAGCATGCCCCGGATGAAGGTGCGGTAGCTGTTCTTTCCCTCTTCCATCCAGGCACCGCGGTCCACGGCGGGATCGGGAAGCTTCTTGGCGTAAAAACCGCCCTTGGCTCCGGTGGGAACGATCACTGCGTTCTTGACCGTCTGGGCCTTGACCAGACCCAGGACTTCGGTGCGGAAGTCCTCGCGCCGGTCAGACCAGCGCAGCCCGCCGCGGGCTACCTCGCCGAAGCGCAGGTGCACGCCTTCCACCCGCGGCGAGTAGACCCAGATTTCGTACTTCGGGCGGGGGAACGGAGCGCCGTCAATGGCACCGGTGTTCAGCTTGAAACTGACGTACGGCTTGTCCTGGTAGAAATTGGTGCGCAGCGTGGCGTTGATCAGGGTGGCAAAGGTACGCAGTACGCGGTCGGCGTCGAGCGTCGGCACCTGATCGAGGCCGGCCTCCAGTGCGGCCCCGGCGTGCTCGACGGCGGCCCGCCGCTCGTCCTCCGTCAGGTCAGGATCAAAGCGTCCTTCGAAAAGCGCGATCAGTGCACGGGCGACGTCCGGGTTGGCCAGCAGCGTTCCTGCCACGAAACCGTAGGAGTTCGCCGTGCCGACCTGGCGCATGTACTTTGCGTACGCCCGAAGGACGACTACCTGGCGCCAGCGCAGTCCCTGCCGCAGGATCAGCCGGTCGAAAGCGTCGGATTCCGCAGTGCCGGACAAACCGGCACGGAAGGCTTCGGCCAGCAGGGAACCGGTGTCCATCGGATCGATGCCGGCGGGGTATACCAGGCCCAGATCGTAAAGATAGAAGGTCGTGCCGTCGCCGCGCTGGATCTCGAAGGGCCGTTCGTCGAGCACTTCCAACCCGAGGTTGTGCAGGAAAGGCAGGATCTGGGTCAGCGATTTCGGCTCGGTCAGGTAGAGCTTCAACCGGGCGTCCTCGGGACCCTCGCCGTCGGTGCCGGACGGAATGTAGACGAACAGCTCAGGAGCTGTTTCCGGGTGGGCGAGCCGAGCTTCGAAGCGGGCAATGTCCTCCAGGGCATCCTCGACTTCGTAGGCCACCCGGTAGGCCGCCGGGAAGGCGTTAGCCCAGAGTGCGGAGAGCTTTTCTGCCTCCTGGCGGGAGAACTGGGTGCGGACTACCTCTTCGATGCCCTCGCTCCACGAGCGGGTCGCCTGCACGAGCCGTGCCTCAAGTTCAGCGGCATCAACGTCGGTGATTTCCTGGCCGCGGGGAAGGCGGATCCGGAAGAAGAGGCGGGCGAGGGCGGATTCCGTCATCCGTGCTTCGAAATCGATGGACTCGGCATTGAAGGTGGAGCGCAGTTCGTCCTGGATGCGCAGCCGGACCGGCGTTGTGTAGCGGTCACGGGGCAGGAAGACGATGGCGGACATGAACCGGCCGTAGATGTCCGGCCGGAGGAACAGGCGGGTGCGCCGCCGCTCCTGCAGGCGAAGGATGGCCAGGGATGTATCGAGCAGCGTCGAGGGATCGATCTGGAAGAGTTCGTCGCGCGGGTAGGTTTCCAGGATGGAGAGGAGATCCTTGCCTGAATGCGAATCAGCGGGGAAACCGCAGGTGCGCATCACATCGCGGACCTTGTCCCGGACAATCGGGATGCTGCGCACGGAGCCGGTGTAGGCGCCGGTGGCGAAGAGACCGATGAAACGGCGTTCACCGTTCACGTTGCCCTGCTCGTCGAATCGCTTGACGCCGAGGTAATCGAGATAGGCAGGCCGGTGCACCGTGGACCGTGAGTTGGCTTTGGTAATGACCAGGGCGCGCTTTTCACGTGCCTTTGCGCGGCCTGCGCCGGTCAGGCGCTGGACCCGCCGGGTGGAGTGCAGGCGCAGCAACCCGAGTCCGCTGTCTTCAGTGGGACGGAGGGCATCTTCGCCGTCTTCGGTGATGAGGTCGTATTCCCGGTAGCCCAGGAAGGTGAAGTTACCGTTGTCCAGCCAGGTCAGCAGTTCACGTGCCTGCTGCAGGTCCGGGATGTCCCGGGCACCGGGCACCGCTTCGAGGGAACGGGCAATCTCGTGCACCTTCGAACGCATGGCCGGCCAGTCCGATACCGCAATCCGCACGTCGCCCAGCACCTTCTGCAGGCCTTCGACCAGTTCGGAGCGCTTGGCCTCGTCGGTAATGCGGGCAACATCGATGGCTATCCAGGATTCCACCTTGGTGGTTCCGCCGTTCCCGCCCAGCAGGTCGGCCAGGTTCGGCAGGGCGGCAGTGTCTCCGCTCGAGACGCCGGCAGCGGCGGGAACACGCTGCACCTGCTGCAGTTCCCCGGTGCGCGGATCCCGGGTAGCCAGGAAAATGGGGTGCACCACGAGCCGGATGGCGGCGTTGCGGCGCACCACCTCTGCCGTGACGGAGTCGACGAGGAAGGGCATGTCATCCGTGACGATGAGGATGACGCTGGTGCCGCCTTGGTCCACCACGTCGACGGCGGCGGTGCCTTCGGCGCGGGTCAGCGCCAGTTCCATGTGCTTTTGCGCCCGTTCCCTCAGAACCGACGGCGCGTAGGCCTGCGCATCTTCACGCGCCAGATGCTCGTAGTAGTTCCCGATGAATTCATCCAGGGAAGTGTCCGAACTGAAAAGATCCGCGATGCGGGATCCTGACGACATGTAATACGCCTCCGATAGTACTTACATCCGGCTGCCCCGTTGCAGCCTCCTCTTATCGAGCCTAGCCGCGAATGCGCCAAAGGTCACTTTGCCCCGTCCTGCCTGCGCCGCGGCGGCGTCGGGGAACCTGCACGCCTGCCAGCTCCGCTATGGCCGCGCGGAGGACCGACGCCGGCGCGGTCTCCAGCAGTGCGGTCCCGGAGAGCAGGGAAGCATCGGCGGCGTCGTAGTCGGCCGGAAGGAATGCGGCGATTTCCCCTCCCGGCCCAAACCTCTCCCACGCTCCGCGCAGCTGGCTTTCGGGCTGCCGTCCCACTGATGAGGCCCGGACCTTGTTCAACACAACCCGCGGCTCGGCGGCAGGAACCGCCGTGGCGAGATCCGACAGGGCCCGGACCAGGCGGGGAACTCCCACGGAGTCGGCGGCACCCACGGCATAGACGGTGTCCGCAGCATCGAGTACCAGCAGGGTGGAGGCGTTGCGGCGCGGGGCTATGGTGTCGAAGCTCAGTTCCTCGTCTGTCTCCAGGGAGAATCCGCAGTCTACGACGGTCAGGTCGGCAACCCGGCGTGCCGCAGCGAGGACGCCCGCGAGCGCTGCGGGGCGCAGTTCCACCCAGCGGTCAGAGCGGGTGATGCCGGTAAGCACTGCCAGCCGCTGCCCCCGCAGGGAAACGCTGGCCGAAATCCTGCGCAGGGCGGCGGCGTCGAGCAGCCCCTGGTCGGCAAGACGGCAGGCCTGCGCCACTCCGGCGGATTCGTCGAGGAGGCCGAGGCTGACCGCCACGCTGGAGCCGTAGGTGTCTGCGTCGATAAGGAGCACCTTTGTGCCGGCGGCAGCCGCTTCGGCCGCCAGGTTGACGGCCACCGTGGTCCTGCCCGGGGCACCCGCCGGGCCCCAGACAGCGGTGACAGTTCCTTGGCAACCGTCCGGTTCCGCGGCGTCTGCTGGCACCGGCCCCGTGCTCCCGGCACCAAACGCTGCGGCAGGGTCGGCAAGCGTGTTGCTGCCTACCGCAGCCGCACCTTCCGTTTCCTGGTCCAAGGCCCGAACGGCAGTGGCAATCAGTTCGGCGAGCGCACCCGGGTCAACTCCGCTGGGGGCATTGACTATCCGCATGGCGTCCAGCCGAGGTTGAAGAACAGGATCGTCGGTGAGCGCTACGAGGGCCACGCCGGCAGCCGCCAGCCGTTCCGCCAGTGCCGCGGTAAGCTCCCCGGCCGCGTCGGCGACGACGCCGGCACGCACGATCCCGCTCTGCGACACAGCCACGAGTTCCGTCAGTTCCGTGCACCGCCGGACCACCGTGACAGGTCCCTGGAGGCGTTCCAACCCGTCGAGGACACCGGCGGTAGCCGCCCCCACGGTAGCGACCGGGATATTCACGAGCCTGATGCGGGGTTGTGGACCACGGTGATCTTGGCCTGATTCGACAACGCACTCAGCAGCAGCGGGAGGTCCGAATCGTCAACCAGGACCAGGAGCTCCGTACTGCGGTTGGCGCCCAGGGCGGACTCGGTGACGGCCAGCTCCGATATTTCGGCGGCTTCGATGAGCTGTTTCGGCTCGTCGTACCCGTTGCGGGCATTGGGCATGGCGGCCCAGATGTCCACGCGTGATCCTGCCTCGGTGCTGGCAGGAAGCGGGTCCTCGACCCGCAGGCCGACGGGCTTGCGGTCCAGGGCGTCCCGTTCGACCAGCGCGGACCGGGCCACCAGTTCCCCCTCGCGAAGCGCTGCACCTGCTACGGCGTTCTCCGGCAGGCCCGCGGCAATGGGAAGGTAAAGCGCTTCGGCGTTACCCAGCCGGACCGGCACCGCAACCAGGTCTTCGGCGCCGATAGGCGCCCCCGGAGCAATATCGTGCTTCACGGCATAGACCTCCGTGGTCCGGTCGGCGCTGTCCACCAGCGTCACGACGCCGGCGATGGATCCGAGCACCAGCAGGATTCCCAGCAGGAGCCTCGGGTCCCGCCATGACGGCTTGCGCAGCCGTGCCGCCGCCGGCTCCGCCCCCGGTGTGCGCTGGTCAGTCAGACTCATGCTCCCCCGTTTCCCGCTGCATTCCCCCTTGCCCCCTGCCGGGGCCTCATTCGGGCCATTGTGGAGGAAGTGCAGCGGGAAAGAAACGGTGGTTTTCCGGAAAGTCGAATCTGTGGATAACCCATCTGCGGCATCCTGCTGGTGCCACACTGGTGCTGCTGGTATACAACGGGTGCAAGCCGCAGTGGTGCGGTGCGAAAGGTGAGTGCCGTGGGCGATAAGAGATTCCTGACGCTGGCAGATGTCGCCGAGGTGCTGAACATATCCTCCTCGCAGACTTACGCCCTGGTCCGCAGTGGAGAACTTCCCGCCATTCAGATCGGCGGCAGGGGCCAGTGGCGGGTCGAATCGCAGCAGCTCGAAGACTATATTTCCCGGGCTTACCGGAAGTCCGCTGCGGCAGTCCGGCAGGGCATCCCGGTGGAGGAGAACGCGGGGAGCTGAATAGCCGCAGGCTGGTTTCCCCGTCTCCGGTTCAGCTGCATCGGGTTGCGCGGCCGGTTCCGAGGCCCGGTCACTCCCATCCGTTGTGCTGTTGTGACAGCACCGCTGCGACCGTGGCCGTAGGCAGGACATAGACGCCCGTGACGTTTGCGCTGCGCCGCGGCTGGTCCGACGGTACGACCGCCAGTTCCAGGAAGTCGCTGCCCACCCTGTCGATCGTCCCGTGCAGGGCGCTGTCAGCCGGTGCCCCGGCCGAACGGACGAAGACGGCGCTGCGGTCCCGGGCAATGCTGCGCAGCGCGGATGTCACCCCCAGCCGCACCTTCCCCGCCGTCGGACTCGCGAACCGGTCCATGCCCCTGATGGCAACCACCTGGGACAACACCGCCAAAGCTGCACCGCGTTCCTGCTCCAGCGACACCCATCCTTCCCCCACATGCCTCAGGGTCCCCCGCAGCATCCCTGCTGTTCCGAGATCGAAGACCAGTTGTTTCCCGCTTTGGCTGCGCAGTCTGTCCTGCAAACTGATTTCGCGCAGTTCCATCCGCACACGGTCCGAAATCTCGGTTTCGGCCGCCAGCCCGGCAGCAGCGGCAAGCTGTGCCTCCATGTCCCTGAACAGGGCGTCCCATCGCATCGCCCAAGGCTAGCGTCCACGAAGCCTGTTCAACCACTCTGGACACCGGTCGAACCGAAGTGTAGACACGGGCATCACACAGGCCAGACGGCACCAAAAAACCTTTAGCGCTATCAAAGTCCTCTGACCAAAGCGAAACGAACCAAATAAGCCTAAACGGCTGGATTGCCCAAGCACCTCAGCTCTCCTCTCCAGATCGGAGAATGCAATGACCGGATCCACCTCCCGCCCCGCGCCGGCTGCGGATGCCCTTGCAACCGCAGCCGTAGCAGCCCTTGGCCTGGTGCTCTTGTGGTGCGGAACCCGAATGCTGCCGGACGCTGCCGCAGCAGGTTCGGTCTTGTTCTCCCCGGATCCGCTCTCCGAAGCTCCGCTTTCCCGGACCGCGCTGACGCAGCTGGCCGGGTTCTGCGCCGCCGCCGCAGGCCTGCTGCTCACGCTCTGGTGGGTGCTGGGGTTTACCTGTGCCCTGGCCGGGTGCCTCCTGCACCGCTTCGGCTTCCGGACGGCCGGCATGCGGACCCTCTCCCTGGCCCCGGGACCTGCGCGCCGGCTGGCATCAGCCGCGCTGGGGATCTCGCTGGCCGCCGGCGGGACGCTGGGGGCGGCGCCCGGGGCAGTCGCAACCGCGGCAGCGGCACCCGGGGCACCCGCACCTGCGTTCACCCTCGCGGGCATCCCGGTTGGAGCCGGGCCCGCGCAGACCACTCCTCCGGCGCCGGGATCCGCTGATCCGGCCGTTTCTCCGCTTTGGCGTCCTTCTCCCCCGCAGCCTGCGGACGGCGGCCTGCTCACGGGTGTTCCCCGTTCGGATGGGCGCGAAGTAGTGGTTGCAGCGGGAGACACCCTCTGGTCCCTCGCCGCTTCGCAGCTGGGACCCCAGGCCACGGACGCAGAAACTGCCGCGCTCTGGCCCCGCTGGTACGAACTGAATCGGGAGGTTATTGGTCCGGATCCCGGCCTGATCCATCCTGGCCAGGTTCTGGCAGTCCCGCCTCCTTGAGCCTCTCCTCCGCTCTCCCCCGCTGTCTGCCGGCCGCCGGAACCCACCAACCGCACCGCTCCCGCGCTAGGAAAGGACGCACCATGACCAGCGTGATATTCCTTCCCGCTCCCGATGCCCCGGCCGGACCGGCGCAACGGGGCCAACCGGGCCCTGACGGCGATGCCGGTCCCATCGCCGTTTATCTGGCCCCTTCACAGGAGCAGCTTCCGGCTCCGGTTCCGGCACAGCCGCGCGAACGTTACGGTGTCCGCGGGGAAGCGGACCCGCTGGCCCGTCCCGCCGCCGCCGCCGGAGCAGCCAACTGGGCATCGAACCCCGCCGACGACGCGCGGGTGAAAGCCATCTGCCAATCCGTGGCGCTTGCCGCGCTGGAGGTCCTGGGCGGTGTCCGTCCGCTGCAGCAGATGGCCCGCTGGCTCGATCCCGAAAACTATGAACGGCTGCAGCTGCGCACCAACCTCGTCCGCGGGCTGCAACGCAGCCCCCAGGGGCGGTCCAGGACGGCACCCGATCCGCAGCTGCTGCACCGCAGCATACGCATCCGTTCCTGCCGCCTCTGCCCGGTGTCGGAAGGAATCTACGAGGCCACGGTCGTGGCACTGGAACACGAAAGAGCCCGCGCCGTCGCGCTGAGGGTTCAGCTGCGGCGCGGGCTCTGGAAGGTTACTGCCCTGGAGATCGGATAACCGGCCCCGGTAAAGCGGGTTTACTTGCGGCGTTTGGCCTTCTTCGCGGCGGACTTGCTGCCGGCCGCCGGAGCCGTCTTGGTGTCCTGCTCGTCGCGGGACGTCCGTTCCACCCTGGTCTCCACCCCGCCTTGGCTGTTCGGAGCGGTGAACTGCAGGCTTGCCGGCTGCTGCGGAGCTTCAAGTCCCGCCGCCTTGATGACAGGGGTACCGACGACGCCGCGGGCGTCCTTGATTCCCTGCAAGGCGTTCGCTGCCGGGGCGGGTTCGCTGACCTGCACGTCGGCGTTGAAGAGGTAGCCAACGCTTTCCTCGCGGATGGCCTCCATCATGGTCTGGAACATCACGAATCCTTCACGCTGGTATTCCACCAGCGGATCGCGCTGGGCCATGGCCCGCAGCCCGATGCCCTCCTTGAGGTAATCCATCTCGTAGAGGTGCTCCTGCCACTTACGGCCGATGACGGAGAGCACCACGCGGCGCTCGAGTTCACGCATGGTGGCCGAGCCCAGGGATTCCTCGCGTGCCTGGTAGGCAAGTTTCGCGTCGGAAAGGATCTCGCTGTGCAGGAAGTCGCGGGACAGCCGGGACCGGCCGCCGGCTTCTTCAACCACTTCGTCGATGGTCAGGCTGATCGGGTAGAGCGTCTTGAGGTTGGTCCACAGCTGCTCGAGGTCCCAGTCATCTCCATGGCCCTCCGCAGTTGCCTCGTTGACCATCGCCGTCACAACGTCCTCCAGGAAGAAGCTGATCTTCTCCTGCAGGTCGTCGCCTTCCAGGATCCGACGGCGGTCGCCGTAGATCGCTTCACGCTGGCGGTTCAGGACGTCGTCGTACTTCAGGACGTTCTTGCGCTGTTCGGCGTTGCGGCCCTCGACCTGTCCCTGCGCGTTCTGGATCGCCTTGGAGACCAGCTTGGACTCCAGCGCCACGTCGTCGGGCATGGACGAGCTGTTCATGATCCGTTCGGCAGCACCGGAGTTGAACAACCGCATCAGGTCGTCGGTGAGCGAGAGGTAGAACCGGGATTCGCCCGGATCGCCCTGGCGTCCGGACCGTCCGCGGAGCTGGTTGTCGATGCGCCGGGACTCGTGGCGTTCGGTACCGAGGACGTAAAGCCCGCCGAGTTCGACTACTTCCTGCTGCTCGGCGGCAACGGCGGTCCGTGCCTTCTCCAGCGCGTCCGGCCAGGCGGCCTCGTAGTCCTCGGGGTTTTCGTTCGGGTCCAGTCCGCGGCGTTCCAGTTCTGCAATTGCGTTGAACTCGGCGTTGCCGCCCAGCATGATGTCGGTGCCGCGGCCGGCCATGTTCGTGGCCACCGTGACGGCTCCCTTGCGGCCGGCCTGGGCGACGATGGCGGCTTCACGTGCATGGTTCTTCGCGTTCAGCACTTCGTGCCGGATGCCTGCCTTGGCCAGCTGCTTGGAAAGGTACTCGCTCTTCTCCACGCTGGTGGTGCCGACCAGCACGGGCTGGCCGGACGCGTGGCGCTCGGCAATGTCCTTCACCACGGCGTCGAACTTTGCCACTTCGTTCTTGTAGATCAGGTCCGCCTGGTCGATGCGGGCCATGGGCTTGTTGGTGGGAATGGGCACCACGCCAAGCTTGTACGTGCTCATGAACTCGGCGGCTTCGGTTTCGGCCGTACCGGTCATGCCGGCGAGCTTTTCGTAAAGGCGGAAGTAGTTCTGCAGGGTGACCGTGGCGAGGGTCTGGTTCTCGGCCTTGATGACCACCCCTTCCTTCGCCTCGATTGCCTGGTGCATGCCCTCGTTGTACCGGCGTCCGGCCAGGATGCGGCCGGTGTGCTCATCGACGATCATGACTTCGCCGTTGAGGACCACGTAGTCCTTATCCCGCTTGAAGAGTTCCTTGGCCTTGATGGCGTTGTTCAGGAAGCCGATCAGCGGCGTGTTGGCTGCTTCGTACAGGTTGGAGATACCGAGGTAGTCCTCGACCTTCTCGATGCCCGGCTCGAGGATGCCGACAGTGCGCTTCTTCTCGTCCACTTCATAGTCGGTGTCCAGCTTCAGGCGCTGGACGACCTTGGAGAACTCCGTGTACCACCGGTTCACGTCGCCGCTGGCCGCACCGGAAATGATCAGCGGAGTACGGGCTTCGTCGATCAGGATGGAGTCAACTTCGTCGACAATGGCAAAGTGGTGGCCGCGCTGGACCAGCTCGGCAGCACTCCAGGCCATGTTGTCGCGCAGGTAGTCGAAACCGAACTCGTTGTTGGTTCCGTAAGTGATGTCGGCGGCATACTGTTCGCGCCGGGTCGCGGGGTCCTGGTTGGAGAGGATGCAGCCGCTGGTCATGCCGAGGAAGCGGAAAACACGCCCCATCAGGTCCGACTGGTACTCCGCCAGGTAGTCATTCACCGTAACGATGTGAACGCCGCGTCCGGTCAGCGCATTCAGGTAGGCCGGGGCCGTTGCCACCAGGGTCTTGCCTTCACCGGTTTTCATTTCGGCAATGTTGCCCAGGTGCAGGGCGGCGCCGCCCATCAGCTGGACGTCGAAGTGGCGCATGCCGAGCGTACGGCCGGCGGCCTCACGGACAGCGGCAAACGCTTCGGGAAGGAGGTCGTCGAGGGACTCACCGCCGTTGTAGCGCTCCTTGAGGCGATCCGTTTCACCCCTGAGCTCGGCATCGGTCATGCCCTTGAACTCATCCTCGAGCACGTTGATCGCGTCGGCGTAGTTACGCAGTGTCTTCAGCGTCTTCTTGTCGCCGGTACGAAGAACTCGTTCGAGTAGTGATGCCACTGATTTGCTCCCAATCTAGTTGCCGAAATCTGGCGTCCTCAGTCTACGTGAGAGACGTACCGTGAAGGTCCGTGGTTCCCTAATGACCTTTATTCCCTGCATACTGCCAGCTTCAGGGCGGGAGCCAGGTCTCCCACGGGTTTCACCATTATCTGCCCGAGCCCCAGCCACTGTGCCATGAGCCGCAGCTCTGCAGCGAGTTGACGCGCCGTCTGCGGCGGTGCTCCCGGTTCCGAAAAGGCTGCCTGAACAAGCAGCATACCCGCGGCACGGTCCGCTTTGAGGTCCACTCTGGCCACCAGTTCCTCTCCCAGCAGGAACGGCAGCACATAGTAGCCGAACCTGCGGGCCTGAGGCGGCGTATAGATTTCGATCCGGTAGTGGAAACCGAACAGCTCCTCGATCCGCCGCCGCTCGAAGATGAGCGAATCGAACGGACTCAGCAGCGCCTGGCCGGATACCGACTTCGGTACCGCCGCTTCCGCGTGCAGGTAGGCGGGCTGCTGCCAGCCCGCCACGTCCACGCGCTCGAGGATCCCTTTCCTGGCAAGGGCCTCCGCAGCAATGGCCGTCTCACGCTGCGGCAGACGGAAATAATCGGCAAGCCCCCGGACCGTCGCGACGCCGTGTGCCCGGGCTGCAACCTCGGTCAGGCGCAGCACTGCCTGCTCGGGATCGGATTGTTCCAGCGCCGCTGCGCCTGCAGGATGGACCAGCGCAGTCGGGGCATACAACCGCTCGAACTGCGGGGTCCGCCCGGCGGAACCGATCTGTCCGGAGGCGAACAGATCCTCCAGCACGCGCTTGGCGGCATTCCAGTTCCATCCCCAGTGGGAAGTGTCCCGCACAGCGCTGTGACCGAGGAGGTCCATTACCTGGCGGGAGGTCAACGGCCTGCCCGCGGCCTGCAGAAGCCCGAGGATACGTTGACGAAGATCCTCGGCGACTGCGGGAGGCAGGGAATGGGCGGTCATCCAGGTCCGCCGTTGAACGGCGCGAAGATCCGCAAAGAGCTCGGGCCGGACAAAGCTTGCCTCGTGGGCCCAGTATTCGACCATGCGCCGCGGCCGCCGGGTCCCCATGCGGTCCAGGATTGCCTGGTCGTAGGGGCCGAGCCGGGAAAACAACGGCAGGTAATGGCTGCGGGCAAGCACATTCACGGAGTCGATCTGCAGCAAGGCAAGCCGCTCAAAGGTACGGCCCACCTGCCTTGCGCTAACAAGGCCGGCGGGCCGTACCCGAGCCAGTCCCTGCGCCGCCAGTGCCGTTCGACGGGCCTGCCGGAGCGAGAGCTGGGATTTCATCCCCTCATCCTAGGGGAGCCGTCCGGAGGGTCAGGCGGTGGCGCGGTATCCGCGGGTTTCCTCCCGTGGCTCTTCCGTGCCTTCCGCGCACTTGGAGTCCAGGGTGATGACACCGTAGGTCCAGCCGCGGCGGCGGTACACCACCGACGGTGCGCCGGTTGCGGAATCCACAAACAGGTAGAAGTCGTGGCCGACCAGCTCCATATTGTCCACGGCGTCGTCAAGGCTCATGGGGGCACCCGGGAAAACCTTGCGCCGGATCAATACGGGGCAGTCGCCGGTGGCGTCTTCCTCTGCCGCATCCTGGGCGTTCTCTTCGTTGGCCTGTTCCTCTGCGGCGGCCGCGACCTGTGCGTAGAGCGGCTCGGAGGTGCTCACGGGACCAAGATCAGCGGTGGCAACCCGGACCGGGATCGGTGCGTGGCGCCCGTGGTGCACCTTGCGCCTGTCACTTGCCCGACGCAGCCGTTCCAGCAGCTTCCCGTACGCGAGGTCAAACGCCGCGAACTTGTCTCCGGATGTTGCCTCGGCACGAACGACGGGACCGCGGCCGGTGACCGTGATTTCCACGGTGAGGGCGCTGTCTGCGTCCCGGACGTTGCCCTGCTTCGTGACCCTGGCCTCCACCCGCTGGACTTTGTCGCCGAGCGCCTCCACTTTGCCGATTTTCTCTTCGGCGTACTCGCGGAACCGGTCTGATACTGCAACGTTACGTCCGCTGATCATGAATTCCATGGTGCCCTCCAATAGATTTCGGTGACACAACAACGGCCGCTGTCAGTTGCCTTCGCGACCGTTGCCGCAGGATAACCCCGCTACTTGAAGCTATCCATACTCAACACGTTAGATCACCGTCGAGCTTTATTCACGTCTCGCGATTCCGTTTCCGGCGCCCGTGGAACGGGCCCCCGGAACGGCAGGGTCTGTGGGGGTTGTGTTACGTTCCGGGGCTGGTGTGGCTGCGATAACCGCCGCTCCAAAGACCCGGGCACCCGCCCGGCGCAGTGCCCGCACCGTCTCTGCAATAGTGGCTCCCGTGGTCAATACGTCATCGATCACCAGGCAGTCGACGCCTTTCAGTCCTCCCGGCGGACCGGCGGTCATGGTGTTCCGGACGTTGCGTCTCCGCGCGTTGCGGCCGAGCCCCTTTTGCGGACCGGACGCGCCGGCAGATCCTCCCCCGCGGTTCCACCGCCGCAGCAGTGCGCCCGCCGTGCCGCACCCCGTTGGTAAGGACACAAGGGAAACCACGGCGCAGCCGGCAGGCAGCAACCGCCGGCGCCGGAGCCGCCTCAGCAGCAGCGCCAGTGGAAAGTAGCCGCGTTTCTGAAGCGAGCCGCCCGTGCCGGGAACCGGGACCAGCACCAGTGGAACGTTCCCCGCCCTTCGGCGTGCATCCGTTACCGCTGCCTGCAGGACGTCTGCCAGGACCGGCGCCAGGAACCCGGCCAGGTCGGTGTGCCCCCGGTTCTTAAAAGCAAGGACTGTCCGCGCGAGCCCGCCTGAGTACACTCCGGCAGCCAGGACCGGCAACGGGACAAAGAGGTCAGGGTGCGCGCCGGTCGGGTCCGGCCCTGTCGGATACGCGCCGGTCGGGTCCGGCCCTGTCGGATACGCGCCGGGGACCGGTTCTGCGGCGGGCAGCGCCCCGGCACCTTCCTGTGCAGGATACGGATGCAACGTGCCGCGCCGGATCCTCGCCGCGCATACCCTGCACAGAGAATGGTCCGGCGCCCCGCAGGCCACGCATGAGACCGGTGCCAGCCCGGCAGCCAACCCGGACAGCGCAGCGGCGATCGCCTGTCCCGCCGGAGAGTAAAGCATCCGGTCCAGCCGGCGATTCGGCATATCCATCCGTCCATGATGGGGCCCTACCGGAACCGGGGCGCAGCACAACCGGCTGGCAGGGAACATCAAACCGGACGGATAGCGCAATCAGGCAGCTGTGGAGGAAAACAACGGTGCTTCATCACCCGGGGAAAGCCGGGTCCCGGATTCCTTCCGTCCGGAGCGTCCAACTGCTCCCAACCTTGTTGAAAATGCCTTCCGAGGTCTGGATGAAAGTGTCCTCGGCGCCGTTTCCCGCACTGAGGCCCGTGATCCCTTCCTTCGCGGAAAGCGGTTCCGGAACACCCCTGGTGCTGAGGATTACCGGCACGGCTTCCTCCGCACCGGACTGCACGGCAACCAATGTGTCTTCCGAAGCCCACTTGACCCGGTTCACGGCCCCCGCTTCCGGCGGCACCTGAAGGACCATCGGAGCCGTGAGGGAGACGGGAACGCCTTCGGCTGACCTGACGACGCCGGCAATCATCACCTCGCTGCGTCCGTCCCGGTCCGCCGCCACCAGTGCCCGGGTACCGTCGCGGGAAATCCGCAGTTCTGTCACGGTTTGCCCCTCCAGCCAGGGCGCAGAAAGAACGGCCGCGGAACTCCGGTCTCCCCCGGGCGGTACCGCGAGAACCTGGGATCCGGTGCCGGTGGGTTGGGAAGTCCAGACCCACCGACGGGGATCCACGCTGGGTGCCGTAAACCTTTCGGCCTCGGCCACCACTGAAACGTCCTGTCCGGTTCCCGTCACCAGCAGCGTGTCCTCCCGGCTGTTCAGGAAGGCGATGACCGACCCGTCCATGGACATGGCCGGATGCCGGGGACCGTATTCCGCCACTGAAGGAATATCACCGATCGGCTCGGGACCGTCCGCGTAGTAGGCCAGTTCGTCCTGATGGACCACGATCTGGGTGGCCCCGGCGGACGGGTCTGCCACGGCGGACTGCAGCTCGCCGCTCCCCTTGCCGAGGTCTACATCCCGCTGGTCCACTGTCATCCTCACAGCGGTGACGTTGTTGAGGCTGCGCAGGTTCTGCTCAAGCTGCTTCACCATCTGTTGGCGGTTCCGGTCGCTGGAGTCCCGCAGCGATTCGTCCGCGAAATCCACGACAGCCTTTCCCGAGGCAACCGGGACCGCATCGCGTGCCAAGGCGGTTCCGGCAGGGAAGGCGCTGAGGACTGCACCCTGGAGGTACGGAGCGGGCCCTACGAGAAGTTCCTTGACAATGTTGGCGGCGATGCCGGCGCGCTGGATAAACCACCGCGTATCCGGGACCCAGTACTGGTAATCACTTGAATAGAAGTAGAGGTTGTGGGCGATGAAAATCGCAGGCAAACTCGCCAGCGACACGATGATCCCGTCGGGGACGGCGCTGAGCCTCCATTGTCCCTTCACCTTTTCGAGCTGGACGGGGAATGCTTCGGTGCTGCCCACCGGGGCGTCCGTCCGGATGCCCCGGGCATCCACGCGCCCCTGCACTTCCAGCTGAATCTGGAACAGGTCCGGTTCCGGCATGGCCACGATGCGTGAGGACCGGTAAATGGTCACCCGTTCCGAGGGGGACCAGGTAGTCGCCAGCTCCGGGGCCAGGAATTGCCGGGCCACGCTGTAATCGTCTGCGGCTCCCCTGCCTGCCTCCATAAAGCCGCGGACGATGTCCTGCGGAGAGGCGTCCTCGGCCGGACCCTCGGGTGAGAAAACCGCATCCTCGCCCGTTTCCCCGTTGTTCTCCGCCGATGCCGTGCCTACCGGCCCAACGGTGGGTATTGAGGAGCAGCCGACCAGGACCAGGACGATACTGAGCCACAGAACCAGCATCCTTCCGGTCCGTCCCCGGTGTGCCTTGGGCAGCACCTTCCGCTTAGTAGGCATCAATTTCCTCTTCCCGGGCCGGAGCCGCAGCAGTGAGCTCCCGGGGTCCGGCAGCGGCCTCGCGGGGAGACAGCGGCACCGGGGATGAGTCAAAGCCTGCACCATGACGACGGGGAAGCGTGAGCCGGAAGCAGGATCCGTTGCCCGGTTCACCCCAGGCCTCAAGCCAGCCGCCGTGAAGCCGTGAGTCTTCGGTGGCGATGGACAGGCCCAGCCCGCTGCCGCCCGTGGTGCGTGCACGCGCTGGATCCGCCCTCCAGAAACGGTCAAAGACATGGTCGGCGTCTTCTTCGGTCATCCCGATGCCGTGGTCGCGGACCGCTATGCCCACGGCATCCTCGGAAGCTGCTATCGCAATTTCGATGGGTTCTCCTTCACCATGCTCCAA
Organism: Arthrobacter sp. zg-Y179; assembly: GCF_020907345.1. Classification (NCBI taxonomy): domain Bacteria; kingdom Bacillati; phylum Actinomycetota; class Actinomycetes; order Micrococcales; family Micrococcaceae; genus Arthrobacter; species Arthrobacter sp. zg-Y179. Next base: position 138,715 of record NZ_JAJJOB010000002.1, read on the forward strand.
TGCGTTCACCAGCAGGTTGCGCAGGATGCGCTCGATCCGGCGCGGATCGGCGTCCACGACGCAGCTGGACTCCTTCGACACCACAACGACCTCGGAGCCGCAGTTGTTCGCCAGCGGCTCCGTGGCGTCGATGACGTCACGGACAATATGGAAGACGTCGGTGGGTTCCAAATCGAGCGCAGCCGCACCGGCGTCGAACCGGGAAATTTCCAGCAGGTCCGCCAACAGCGCCTGGAACCGTTCCACTTGGTGATAGAGCAGTTCCGTGGAACGGCGGTACATCGGATCAAAGCTGTCGCGCGCTTCGTAGAGCACCTCCGCAGCCATGCGGACCGTGGTGAGCGGCGTCCGCAGCTCGTGTGAGACGTCGGAGACGAACACCTGCTGCATACGCGACAGTGTAGCCAGCTGGGTGATCTGGTCCTGCAGCGTGCCGGCCATGCGGTTGAAGGACGCCGCCAGGCGTGCAACTTCGTCCTCGCCCTTGACCTCCATGCGCTCCTGCAGTTCGCCTGCCGCCAGCTTCTCCGACACCGCTGCTGCGTCGCTGACCGCGCCCAGGCCGGCCTTGGCTACGATCCACGCGATCGTGCCGCTGATGGCAAGCAGCAGGAATCCCGCAATCCAAAGAATCCGGTGGATGTCGTCGAGTGTTTCCTGCATCGAATGCAGGTCATAGATCAGGTAGAGGGCATATTCGGAGCTGTCCGGGGGCAGCGTGACTTTGGTGCCGAACGCAATGCCGGGCTCGCCGTTGGCGAGCTCAAGCGGAGACCAGAACACGTAATCTGTCTCGGACGCTGTGGCATCGCTGGCAATAACGGCATCGCTGAGGGCCACCGGAATGCCGCTGGCGGTAATGGTTCCGCTGTTCACCGAGGACGTGACGTACAGGGGCTCTTCGGTCGGCAACGGGGTGAGCAGATAGGTCCGCTGGGCGTCTGCACCCTGGCCTTCCAGCAACGGCAGCGTGTCCATAACCAGCCGGTCGGTGCCCTCCCGGTCGCTCGCGGCAGTGTCCCGGAAGTTGTCCTTCACTTTGGACAGGCCCGACGTCGCTTCGGTCCGGAACTGTGTCAGCCGCTCTTCGTAGAGTGAATCGGCAATCTGGTGGGAGAGAAAGGCGCCGATCCCGGCGCCTGCAAGCGCCACCAGGAGGAGCGTGGAAACGACCGTCTTGAACTGCAGGGACCTCCGCCACAGACGGGCGATCCGATAAAAGGTGGCCCGCCGGAAGGAGTCCCGGAGGCGCACCAGGCCCTGCAGGGCCAGATCGAATTTAGGGGATTTCCCGGCCATCCCGGCCAGGAAACCCGGCAACTTAGCTCTGACCCGCTTTGTATCCGACACCGCGCACCGTCAATACAATCTCGGGTGCTTCGGGGTCGCGTTCGATCTTTGAGCGGAGCCTCTGCACATGTACATTCACCAGCCGCGTGTCGGCGGCGTGGCGGTACCCCCAGACCTGTTCAAGCAGCATCTCGCGGGTGAAAACCTGCCAGGGCTTGCGTGCCAGTGCCACGAGCAGGTCGAATTCCAGCGGCGTCAGCGAAACGCTGTCGCTGCCTCGGGCCACGGAGTGGCCCGCAACGTCAATGGAGACCTCGCCGATCCGCAGGGTCTCCGGCGATTTCTGGTCGCCCGGGCGCAGCCGGGCACGCACGCGCGCCACCAGCTCCGCGGGCTTGAAGGGCTTGGGCACATAATCGTCGGCGCCGGATTCCAGGCCGCGCACGACGTCGGACGTGTCGGACTTGGCGGTGAGCATAACGATGGGGGTGTCGGACTCGCTGCGGATCTGCCGGCACACTTCGATGCCGTCGATGCCGGGAAGCATCAGGTCCAGCAGCACCAGATCCGGCTTGCTGTTACGGAACACTTCGAGTGCGGAGGAACCGTCGGCACAGAACACCGGTTCAAACCCGTCGTTGCGCAGCACAATACCGATCATTTCGGCGAGTGCTTCGTCGTCGTCTACGACCAGTATGCGTGCCTTCATAGCTCCCTGTTTCCGCTGCTTGACTTCCGCGCCGCTGCGCGTCCGGAGCAGCATCGGCTGCCGCTCCCCACGGCGTTAAGCCGACTAAGTTAATCCCTATCATCCTAAGGGACACATATGCCGCCACGGCTCGCCGGGTGCCGTTTGGGCGGAGCGTCACTATAGTCGAGGTAAATAAAAGGTACTGCCTGCGGGGGAACGGGTAAGGATGAGCGAGCAAGAACACAACGACCGGCACAACAGTGACCCGGAAAACGGCAGCCCGGAGTACCGGGCTGCGAACGACGCCGCCCGGAAGCCTGTGCCCGGAATACCGCAGCCGCCCGTGGACCCGTGGTCACAGCAGCAGGCTCCTCCTCCGCCGCCCGTAATGCCGCCGCCCGGCATGCCGCAGCCTCCCGTGAACCCGTGGGCGCAGCAGCAGGCTAATCCGTGGGCGCAGCAGCCCGCAGCACAGGGCTACCCGCCGCAGGCATCCGCCTGGGACCACTCCAACCCCTACCGGGGAGGCCCCCTCCCCCAGCCCGGCTACACGCCGCCGCCCAAACCGGGCATCATTCCCCTGCGTCCACTGGGACTGGGGGAAATCCTGGACGGAGCGTTCCAGGCGTGCCGCCGCAACGCGTTGGCCGCCTTCGGCAACGCGTTTGTGGTCCAGGCCGTCCTGACCGTACTGCTGATCGGACTCGGCGCGGGCATGTTCGTCTCCATTGCCGCGTGGCTGCAGAGCCCATCAGGGAGCGGAGAAGTCACGGGTCCGGTGGTAGGGGCGGTCGTCGGGTCGGTTTCGACCCTCGGCGGCCTGTCAATGGCCGGGATATTGATTGTCCAGGGCCTCCTGGTCCTTCCGGTAGTGCGGTCTACCCTGAACCTGCGGACCGGCTTCGGCCAGGTCTGGCGGCTGGCCCGCGGCACCCTCGGTCCGCTTGCCGGCCTCGCATTACTCATGCTGGCCGGTGCCGCCGTGGGCGTCACGGTCCTCACCATGCTGGCTTACCTGATCATCGATACTTTCGATGCAGCGGGGCTTATCGTGGTGATCCCGGCCCTGTTCGCGGTGATTGCCGCGGCTGCGTGGATCTCGGTGAAACTCTCCCTGGCACCGGCAGCACTGGTATTCGAAGGTATCGGTGTCTTCCCTGCGATTCGGCGGTCCTGGCGCCTCACCGGAGGCAACTGGTGGCGAACCTTCGGGATCATGGCCCTGACGAGCCTGATCGTCAATATCGTTACCCAGGTCCTTACGGTGCCGCTCTCCTTCGCCGGGAGCATGCTCACCCTGACGGAGAGCGCCGTCCTCATCGGAGTCAGCGTTGTCCTGATCCTGGCCTTCTCCCTGCTTCTGGGCGCGTTGGCCTGTGCCTTCCAAAGTGCCGTCACGGCTCTGCTGTACGTTGACCTCCGAATCCGCCGGGAAGGCTTTGACCTTGCCTTGATGAAGGATCAGGAGAATCCGCAGGCACAGGATCCTGACTTCCTGCCCGGCCGCAACGCCGTGCCCATGGCCCGGAACACGCTGCACGGTCCCCCTGTGGGCATGAAGTAGACATGCCGTCCTCAGCACTCCTCCGGCCCGGAGCCGCCCTGGAGGCCCCGATCGAGCCCGATGCGGACCAGGCACGGGACTGGGCACGCGACGAGTTGTCCAGGCGCGTGTACGAAGAAGCCGAACCCGGCCTGCTCGACCGGTTCTGGGCACGGGTCGGCGACTGGCTGAACGAGTTGTTCGAGGATGCGGACGGTCTCGGCGCGGGTCCGGGAGTCCTGGTACTGGTCCTGGCCGCCGTTGTGCTGGTGGCCGTTGCCATTGTCGTGATTCGCCCCCGCTTGAATGCGTCCGCTAAAAAGCGGACCGAGGTGTTCACGCACGACGTCGTGGAACGGGCAACCGACCACCGTACCCGCGCGGAGCAGGCCGCTGCAGAGAACCGCTGGAATGATGCCCTTGCCGAGTACTTCCGCGCGATGGTCCGTTCGGCGGAGGAACGGGTCATTTTCGATGCCCGGCCGGCCCGGACGGCCGCCGAAGCCGGTACCCGGCTGGCCGCCGCCTTCCCGGACTTCCGTCCGGAGATCACGTGGATCCAGCAGCGGTTCGACGAGGTGCTCTATGGGAAGGGGGTTGCCGCGGAAGCGGACTACAGACGCGCATCTGCCCTTGATACGGCTTTGGAGGCAGCCCGTCCTGCCTCTTCGGCATCGGCCGAACCGTCGCTGGCGGTGCCGCAATGAGTCGGGTTGCCGCTGAAGCGGCGCCTACCGGCAGCAATGGTGCCCCGGAAAGCGAGGGCGGCGAAGAGCCGACGCCGCCGCGGGTACGCAGCCGGTTCGCGGCCTGGCTGCGCCGGCACCGGGTTCCGCTTCTGCTCCTGCTGCTGCTCTGCGGAGTTGTGATTGCTTCGGTCTGGGGACGTGCTGATCACGACACCACGGCACTCTCCCCCGCCAACCCTGCCCCGGACGGCGCCATGGCCGCCGCCGAAATCCTGGCGGACCAGGGAGTGGACGTGCAGCATCACCAGACGCTGGCGGAAGCGCTGGCCGCCCTGGACGACAATCCCGGGGCGACTCTGCTGTTCCTTGATCCCTCGGGCTACCTCACCGGTGAACAACGCGAGGACCTTGCCGACGCTGCCGGCCGGGTAGTGCTCGTGGAACCGTCCTTTGAGCAACTGGCGGATTTTGCGCCTCAGATCCGTTCCGCCGGAGTTCTTCCCCCGGATCCTGAGCGCCACCGGCTTGACGCCGGCTGCAGCAGCGAGGATGCCGAGGCAGCAGGTGCCATTGAAGCCGGCGGGAAAACCTACCGGGGACCCGTCACCTGTTTCCCGGCTCCGGGCAACCAGGGCGCCGGCGCTGCGGGTTCCTATGCGGCTACCAAGGGCGGATCCGCCGTGGTGCTTGGCAGCGCGGACCTGCTCGCCAACGAAAGCGTTGCCCTCGAGGGCAACGCCGCACTGGCTTTCCGCACGCTCGGGCCGGACGAAACACTGGTCTGGTATCAGGCCGGCCCCTTCGATATTCCCGCGTCGGAAGCTCCCGCCGATCCCTTCGCCTTGCTGCCCCCATGGGTGAATCCGCTCCTGTTCTGGCTCCTGCTGGTCGCCTGCGCCGCAGCTTTCTGGCGCGGCCGCAGGCTGGGGCCGCTGGTGGAGGAACCCCTGCCCGTTATTGTCCATGCGGCCGAGACTGCTGAGGGCCGGGCCCGCCTGTACCAGGACAGCCGGGCTGTGGCCCATGCAGCCGCCACCCTGCGTGCCGCGGCTATGACCCGGCTGGCGGCGCATCTGCGGGTGGGCCCGGGCGCCGGCGTCGCCACGGTCACGCGTGCGGCGGCGAACGCATCCGGCCGCAGCTATTCCGAGATTGACCATCTGCTCAACCAGCGACTGCCCGGAACGGGCGCGGATCTCGTGCGCTGGGCCCAGGACCTGAAAGACCTAGAGGAAGAAGCCACTTCATCATGAGCCAGCAGTACGAGCCCTACGCACCCGCACCCTCCGGAGCCGCCAACGGCACCGCGCCGGCGGCTCCTCCGTCTCCGGGAGAGGACCCCGTGCGTGCTGCCCTGGAGCAGGTCCGGCGTGAGGTTGCCAAGGCAGTGGTGGGGCAGGACGCGGCCGTTACGGGCTTGATCATCGCCCTGCTGGCCAGGGGGCATGTGCTGCTCGAGGGCGTGCCCGGCGTCGCCAAGACGCTGTTGGTTCGAAGCCTTTCCGCGGCGTTGGACCTGGACACCAAGCGCGTCCAGTTCACGCCGGATCTCATGCCCGGCGACGTCACCGGGTCCCTGATCTACGACAACCGTTCCGCTGAGTTCTCCTTCCGGGAGGGACCGGTGTTCACCAACATCCTGCTCGCGGACGAAATCAACCGCACGCCGCCCAAGACCCAGGCGTCCCTGCTGGAAGCCATGGAAGAACGCCAGGTAACCGTCGACGGCGTCACCCGTCACCTGCCCGAGCCGTTCATTGTTGCGGCGACCCAGAACCCGGTGGAATACGAGGGAACGTACCCGCTCCCCGAGGCCCAGCTCGACCGGTTCCTGCTGAAGATGACGCTTGACCTCCCCGGCCGGGAGGACGAGATCGAGGTGATCCGCCGGCACAGCGGCGGCTTCGATCCGCGGAACCTCGCCGCGGCCGGTGTCCGGCCGGTGGCTTCGGCCCGGGACCTGGAGCTGGCACGCGAGGCAGTGGCAAGGGTAACCGTTGCACCCGAGGTCCTCGCCTACATCGTGGACCTGGTCCGGGCGACGCGTTCGGCGCCGTCGTTCCAGCTCGGGGTGTCCCCCCGCGGGGCGACTGCCCTCCTGAATACTGCGCGGGCCTGGGCCTGGCTCTCGGGGCGGGCCTTCGTGACTCCCGACGACGTCAAGGCGCTCACCCTTCCCGCCCTGCGGCACCGCGTGGCGCTTCGGCCCGAGGCCCAGATGGACGGGGTCAATGTGGACGATGTGCTGGGAAGCATCCTCGCCACAGTTCCGGTTCCCCGGTAGCGCCGATGGCTGTTTCGGGCCGCTTTGTCCTGCTGGCGCTCCTGGGCTCCGTCGCCGTGGTGCTGTACCCCGGCGCCGTCTCGATCCTGCTCTGGCTGGCTTTCCTGGCCGCCGCTGCCGGACTGGACCTGCTGCTGGCTGCCCCCGTGCGGCGGCTCCGCGTGGAGCGGCGCCTGCCGGACAGCGTGCGGCTGAGTGAAACGACGGCAGGCACCCTGGTGGTCCGCAACGATGCCAAGGCCCGGCTGCGGGCCGTGGTCCGGGACGGCTGGCAGCCTTCCGCCGGTGCCCGCAACCCCCAGCAGCGCCTGACCGTTCCGGCCGGTGAAGCCCGGACCATGGAAGTGGTGCTGGAACCCGCCCGCCGCGGGATCCTGAAAAGCCGACATGTGGCGGTACGCAGTTTCGGGCCATTTGGGCTCGCGGCCCGCCAGCGGACGCTGCCTGTGCCCGCAGAAATCCGGGTGCTTCCTCCGTTCCATGCCAAGCGGCACCTGCCCTCGAAGCTGCGCAGGCTCAGGGAGCTGGACGGCAACACCTCGGTACAGCTGCGCGGGGCCGGAACCGAATTCGACTCCCTGCGCGAATATGTGCGGGGCGACGACGTCCGCTCCATTGACTGGCGTGCCACCGCCCGGCGGCAGGACACCGTAGTGCGGACCTGGCGGCCCGAACGCGACCGGAGGGTGATCATTGCCCTGGACACTTCCCGGACGTCCGCCGCCCGGATCGAAGACGAACCCCGCCTGGACACCGGCATTGAAGCTACCCTGCTCCTGGCCGTTCTTGCCCGCAGCGGCGGCGACCGTGTGGACTTCCTGGCCTTCGACCGGCGGATCCGGGCGCGTGTGGACTCCGGCGGCAAGGAAAACCTGCTGAGCCGGCTCGTCACTGCCGCGGCACCGCTGGAACCGGAACTCATCGAAGCGGATTTCTCCCTGCTGCCCGGCGCCGTGCACGCCGTGTCCGCACGCCGGTCCCTGGTTGTCCTGATCACCGCGCTGGATTCCGGAGCTGTGGAGGAGGGCTTGGTGCAGGTCCTGCCCCGGCTGCTGCAGAAGCACGTGGTGGTGGTTGCCTCCGTGCGGGATCCCGGCCTGGACGAGCTGCGTTCCGGCGGAGGTACGACGCCGGCGGTCTTCCGTGCCGCGGCAGCCGAGCGGGCCATGCTCGACCGGGCTGCGGTCAGCGCTCAGCTGCGCTCGATGGGCGCGGAAGTTGTGGATGAGCCGCCGCACGAGCTGGCGCCGAAACTCGCAGATATGTATCTCCGCCTCAAGGCCGCCGGAAGGCTGTAGCCATGGACTCCGTGTACCAGCAGGTCCTCGGATCAGGGTTTCTCCGCCTGCAGCCCCAGCTGCAGGCGTATTTCAGCCTCGGCCCGGACACCGGCCGGTTCGGTGAAGGCACCGGCGTTTTCCTCCGCGCCGGGTGTCCCCGGCCCTGGCTGCGTCCGCTGCTGCCGCTGGTTCCGGTGTCCAACGCCTTTTTCCCGGAGTACGGGACCTCCGTCCCCTTCTCCATCCGCAACTATCCGCACCTCGACCCGTGGGGCCGGCCGGCACTTACGGCGGTCCGACGCTTCGATTTTCCGGGCCGGCAGCGGACCTTCGAGGACACCACGGTACTGACCGGCCCCGGGGTCCTGACGGATTATCTGGGCCGCCGCCGCAACCTGGCCACGAATCTGCTGCTGCGGGTGTCGGAGGACGGTCATCTGCACATGAATTCCCCGGGAAGCCGCCTGTTCCTCGGTCCGCTGCGGCTGCCCCTGCCGGACTTCGCCGGTGCCGACGCGCAGGTGGAACAGTGGTGGGACACGCAGCAGGATCTGTTCCGGATCCGCACCCGGGTCATCCAGCGGCAGGTCGGCACGGTTTTCGAGTACGACGGCGCCTTCACCTACGCCAGCCGGGATTTCGACGGCGGCCTGCCTGCCGACGTCGAACCGGCACGCTGGGAGCGCCGGACCTAAGTCCGCGCGGACCGGCCCGTTTACCCCTCGGCTACGACCTGGTCCAGTGCAGACGCCGTCTGCGTGAGGCGGGCCAGGACTTTCCGCGCCGCCTCCGGTGAAATATCGGCCAGCCCGTCGGCAGGTGTCAGGCGAAGCGCCGGCAGGTCCTGAAGCGGGAGTCCCAGTTTCCGCCAGGGCCGCAGCACCCGCTCCACCAGGTCGGTGACCTGGGGCAGTGCGGCTCCGTCCGCGGGAACCGGAAGGATACCAAGCCAGATCCGGCGTCCGCCTTCAACGGCTTCGGCGATGCCTTCCCAGTCGCGAGCATCCAGCCCGGCTGCGGCGAGGGCCACGCCCTGCGCTCCGGCACCGACGGCGAGCTCAAACGGTGACCGTGTGCCGGGCCGCAGCGGTCCGTATCCCTCCGCACGGGGCAGGGTGAAGACTGTGTCCGCGCCGACGGCGTCGATTGCTTCACGGACCTGCTGCCAGGCGCTGGATATCTCCGACGACGGCACGGAACGCAGTGTGCGGTAGCCGCTGGCGGTGGGGATCCCGCCGGCCAGGACGGCGGCGACGTCGGGCTCGTCGACCTGCACGGTGATCCGTGCACCCGGTGCCGACGACGACGCGCGCGCCACATACTCACCCACTCCGGCAGTGAAGGACTGGAGAATCTCCCGGCGGGCACCGGCGTCGGACAACGCCCGCTCACCGTTATGCAGATAAAGGTTCGCGGCAAGCGAGAGCGGCCCGCGGACGGAGATTTTCAGCGCTTCGCCTGTGCGTTCTTCGGCTCCGACGACGTCGGCCAGAGCGTTCAGGTCCTGGGTGAGCAGGGATGCCGCGCGGCGGTGGTCCTTGCCCGGCCGCCCCACCAGACGCCAACCGTGCGGCTGGACATCCACGAAAAGGTCCACGAGCAGGGCGGCGCTTCGTCCGAGCGCGTCCGCACCTGGCCCGCGCTGCGGCAGTTCGACCAGGAAGGGCAGGTGCGGGTCCCCCAGCTCGCCCCGGACTACCCGGCTCGATTCGACCGGATCGGTTCCCGGCCAGCTGCCGGGCGCCGTCGCCGTAACCATGCCGTTGCGTGCTTCCGGGCGGGCGGGCGGCTCCGGAAGAGCTGCTTCCCCGCGCCGCTCCTCAGGCCTCCGGGACATCTGTTCCGCCGTTGCGGGTCTGGGAAATGGCCTGATGGTGGCGGATCACTTCGCTGATGATGAAGTTCAGGAATTTTTCCGCGAAGGCCGGGTCCAGGTGCGCGTCCGCGGCCAGGCGGCGCAGGCGTGCAATCTGGGCCACTTCCCGTCCCGGGTCCGCCGGCGGCAGGTGGTGCTCCGCCTTCAGGTGACCCACCCGCTGGGTCGCCTTGAAGCGTTCGGCAAGAAGGTACACGAGAGTCGCGTCGATGTTGTCGATGCTGCTGCGCACGGCAAGCAGCTCTTCCATGACTTCCTCGGCTACCTTCCCGGAGAGGGAACTTGCCCGCGGATCGAACTCGTGGTCCGGTGATTCGCTCATTGGTCCTGTCTGGCTCATTGGTCCAGTTTAGGTGGAGCTGCTCCCGGCCCGGAGCACATTACGAAACGGCTGCGGGGTCCCACTCCAGGGAACGCGCCGAGTCGATGGTCGCCTGTCCCAGCACCCGGGTCCCCTGGTAAAGCACCATGGACTGGCCGGGGGCGACCCCGCGCATGGGTTCGGCCAGCCGGACCACAAGCTCTTCACGTGTTGCCCCGGTGGCCTCGTCGGCTACGTCTTCCATCCAGCCGGTGGCTGCCACGGGGTCGCCGTGGGCACGGACCTGGACCATGCACTGGAACGTGGTCCGGGCAGCGATCTCGGGGATCGGCAGTCCGGCCCAGGAAATCTTGATGCCGCGCATCTGGTCGATGTTCAGCAGCTGCTCGGGTCCGACCACGACCTTGTTTTCCTTCGGGCGGATTTCCAGCACGAAACGGGGCTTGCCGTCCGCGGCGGGCGTGCCGAGCTTCAGGCCGCGCCGCTGGCCCACGGTGAACGCGTTGGCGCCGGGGTGGGTGCCGAGCTTCTCGCCCGTCTCATCCACGATGTCGCCCTCGGTCATGTCGATGCGCTCTTCGAGCCAGCCGCGGGTGTCGCCGTCGGGAATGAAGCAGATGTCGTGGCTGTCGGGCTTGTTCGCCACGGACAGTCCGCGGCGTTCGGCTTCGGCCCGCACTTCGGCCTTGGACGGGGTTTCGGCCAGCGGGAACATGCAGTGGCGCAGCTGCTCCTCCGTGAGCACGCCCAGCACGTAGGACTGGTCCTTGGCCCAGTCGGCGGCACGGTGCAGCTCCGGGTTGCCCTCGGCGTTGGTGAGGACCTTGGCGTAGTGGCCGGTGCACACGGCATCGAAGCCCAGCGCCAGCGCCTTTTCCAGCAGCGCGGCGAACTTGATCCGTTCGTTGCAGCGCATGCAGGGGTTGGGCGTGCGGCCGGCGGCGTATTCCGCCACGAAGTCGTCCACCACGTCTTCCTTGAACCGCTCGGAGAAGTCCCAGACGTAGTACGGAATCCCCAGGATGTCGCAGGCACGCCAGGCGTCGCGGGAATCTTCGATGGTGCAGCAGCCGCGGCTGCCGGTACGCAGGGTGCCCGGCATCCGGGACAGCGCAAGGTGGACGCCGACGACGTCGTGCCCCGCCTCGACTGCCCGTGCCGCGGCCACGGCGGAATCGACTCCGCCACTCATTGCTGCCAAAACCTTCATGAAGTAAAACCTGTTCCTGCTGTTTGGATGCTGCTTACGTGTCCGGCCATGCCGGCCTTCTTCGCGCGCTCATACGCTTCGGGAAGTGCCTGCAACAAAGTGTCAACGTCTTCGGCAGTGGTTGTATGCCCGAGGCTGAACCGCTGGGCACCGCGTGCCTCGGTTTCGGTCAGTCCCATCGCCAGGAGTACGTGCGAAGGCCGCGGGACGCCGGCCGTGCAGGCAGACCCGGTTGAGGACTCCACTCCGGCCAGATCCAGGAGGAAAAGCAGTGAATCGCCCTCGCAGCCGGGGAAGGTGAAGTGGGCGTTGCCCGGCAGCCGGCGTCCACCGCCGTCGTCGTCCCGCGCACCGCGCAGGACTGCCTCGGGAATGGCCCGCTCTACGCCGGTGATGAGGTAGTCGCGGAGCGTGCGCAGGCGTTCCGACTCGTCCGTCAGGTGCTCGGCGGCGTCCTGCGCTGCAGCGGCGAACGCTGCGATTCCCGCGGTGTCCAAGGTGCCGGAGCGGATGTCCCGTTCCTGTCCGCCGCCGTGCTGGACGGGCGTGAGCTTAACGGCGCGGCCTACGACCAGGGCACCCACTCCCACCGGGCCCCCGATCTTGTGGGCGCTGAGTGCCATGGTGTCCAGGCCTGCGGAGCGGAAGCCGATCGGCAGCGCGCCGAACGCCTGGACGGCGTCCGAATGGACAGGGACACCGTACTCGTGGGCCAGGGACGCGATGGCCCGGATGTCCTGGACGGTACCCACCTCGTTGTTTGCCCACATAGCGGTGAGCAGGGCCGTGCTGTCTGCGTTCGCTTCGAGTTCCCGGCGGATGGCGTCGAGGGAGATGACACCGTCGTGGTCCACCGGGATCCACACCGGCACCGCACCTTCGTGTTTCTCCAGCCATTCGACGGCGTCCAGTACGGCATGGTGTTCAATGCCGGAGACGAGGATGCGGTTGCGGGCCGGGTCCGCGTCGCGCCGGGCCCAGAAAAGACCCTTGACGGCGAGGTTGTCCGCTTCGGTGCCGCCGGAGGTGAAAATGATCTCGGAGGGATGGCAGCCTGCGGCGGCGGCCAGGATTTCCCTGGAGTCCTCCACGACCATTCGGGCACGGCGGCCCGAGCCGTGCAGGGACGAAGGGTTGCCGCTGCGGCTGAGTTCTGAGGTGAGTGCGGCGAGGGCCGAAGCCGAAATCGGCGTGGTCGCCGCGTGATCTAGATACACGGGCACCAGCCAATTCTAGCCGCCATGGCGCCTGCTGCCGATTCGGGCGGCTGGGACTTTCCTGACGTTTTCCACGGAGTGCCCCCACCCCACTCCGCAACCTTTCCCTCACCGGCCCTGCTGGCCGTCGATGACAGTGGTGAACTGCGGCAGGCCATTCAGAGTTGCTGCGTGCCACGCCCAGTCGTATTCGTCCGCCCAGTACGCGACCACGCGTTCGAGGTAGCCGGCCGGGACACCCGTTGCCCATTCTTCCCCGGGAAGCGCGGGCGCGAACCGCGTTGCCCGGAGCCTGTCGTTAAGCCGGTCCACCGATGCCGGGTCGACCGGAATGCTGAAGGGCTGGATCTGGTCATTCATGGGGTTCCTCCGTGAGGTCTATGCCGGAGTCAGGTTCCCGATGCACGCCGACGATACGTAGCGCGCAGGACACACGCTGTCCTCCTCTGCCCTTCCGCGGAAAATGCCTCCCCGGAGAGCCCTTCCGTGCCGGGCCGCAGTGCCGGAACCACCGGTAGACTTGCCTCACGCAGCGACCAGCCTGCCCGAGAGGAACCATTTTGAGCCCGTCAGACCCGACGCTCTATGAGGTCTTAGGCCTGGCCCGCACGGCATCGACGGCCGAAATCAAGGCCGCCTACCGGAAGGCAGCCCGGAACGCCCATCCAGACCAGGGCGGCACGAGCGAGAGCTTCCATCGCGTCACGGAAGCTTACCGGGTGCTATCCGATCCGCGGCGAAAGGCCGCATACGATCGCCGGTTCGGCCAGGGCACGGATACAGGCAGCACCAGCTCCAGCACCGGCACCGGCTTCGGAAGCCCGGCCAGCCGGGCCGCGGGAACCCGGTCCGCCCCGGAACGGACCGCAGCGGATCTGGACCGGCCACCGGTGTTTGTCCCGGACTTCTCCCCGAAGAATCCTCCCCTCATCCCCCTGGCCCTGGCCGGACAGCAGGTCCACGGCGCACCGCGCCGTCCTGGTTTCTTCGCGCGGATCGGCTCCAACGCCGTGGGACGCTTCGACGCCGAAAACCGGACCATCCACCTGCTGGAACGCGAGTTGCTTGAGGACTACCCGGCCGCTCGCCTGGTCAACGGCCTCCACATTCCGGACACAGGACCGCGCGGCGGCAACCTCGATGTCAGCCACGTGCTGCTGGGCGGTTACCGCATGGCAGTCCTGGGTTCGCTGATGGCCTCCCCCGGCAACTACCGGTGGGACGGACAGCATCTGCTGCACCGCGGCCGGGAGGTGTCCACCCTGCGGCTGGCCGATGCGGTGCGCACTCTGCAGTCCCGCTTCCCGGAGTTCAACGCCACGGGCTGGCTGGTCCTCCACAGTCCTAACGGCAATCCCTTCGAACCCATCGTCGATTACCCGCCGAGGCTGAGCCGCTCAGCGCCTGCGACCCTGCATGTCGCCAACCCCGGCGGCCTGCTGCGGGAACTGCGTAGGTTCTTTGCCGAAGGCCCGCAACCGAACACGGTCCAGCTGCCGGTGCTGGCGCCGTTGATCGACGCGTCCACGCGTTGAGCGATGCGTCTGGGTTCCGGCGCCGGGCATAGGATGGAGTCGTGTTCCGTATCCTTTTCCATTCCCCTGAAATCCCCGGCAATACCGGAAATGCCATTCGCCTTGCCGCCATCACGGGGGCCGAACTCCACCTGGTTGAGCCCCTCGGCTTCAGCCTCGAGGATTCCAAGCTGCGTCGCGCCGGCCTGGATTACCACGACCTCGCCGTCCTGCACGTCCATGCAAGCCTGCAGGACGCCTGGGAAGCCCTGAAACCCGAACGCGTATATGCCTTCACCTCGGACGGTGACACTTCCTACACGGATATCGAGTATCGTGCCGGAGACGTCCTGATGTTTGGCCGCGAGTCGGTCGGGCTTTCGGACGAGGTGAAGAAAGACCCGCATGTCACCGCCCGGGTACGGCTGCCCATGCTGCCCACCCTGCGCTCCCTGAACCTTGCAAATTCTGCCTCCATAGCCGTTTACGAAGCCTGGCGCCAGCACGGTTTCGCCGGTGCCCAGCTCTAGCGAAGGACACTTCCCATGCCTGAACTCCACATCGGCAACGCGTTCGACGACGGCGCCGCCGACTTCGAGCGGCTCGCACCGTCGCTCTGGAACCCCATGGGAAATGCACTCGTGGCCGCGGCGGACATCACGCTCGGCGACCGGGTCCTGGACGCAGGCTGCGGCACCGGTGCCACCACCATCCCGGCCGCACAGTTCGCGGGTCCCGACGGCGTCGTCGACGGGGTGGACCTCAGCGCACAGATGCTGGCGCTGACCCAGGCCAAGGCAGACACCCTCGCACTCAATAATGTCCACCTTGCCCAGGCCGACCTCACGTCATGGCAGGCCGATGCACCATACGACGCGGTGGTCTGCGCCTACTCCCTGTTCTTCCTTCCGGACATGGACGCCGGCGCCGCCCACCTTGTGTCGTTGCTTCGCAGCGGCGGGCGCTTCGCCCTCAGCACCTGGGCCGAAGGATCCTGGGAACCCTTCAGGGAACTGCTGTGGAAAGCCTGCCTGCAGGAACGGCCCGATCTGGAGGCTCTTCCCCAGTCGGGGGCCCGGAACGCGCAGCGGCTTCAGACACCGGAGCAGCTCACGTCCTGGCTCGAGTCGCTCGGCCTGACCGAAATCACGGTTGCCCCCACTCCGGGACAGGTCCAGCTCAGTCCGTCCCTCGCCTGGTCCCTGGTGCTCGGCGGCGGTTACCGGATGCTGCTGCCCGAAGATCCGGCAGCCGTGGACCGGGTCCGGACCGCATTCCTGGCCGAACTCGGCGACGACTATGCACTGAATACCGACACCCTTATCGCCACGGCTGTCCGTCCGTAACCGCTCTGCCCGCCGGCCCGGCCGCCGGCAGGGCCGGCAGTAGCTGCGGCAGCTAGAACCCGGCGATAGTCTCCGGGGTATTCACGCCTACCGCGTGGAACGTTTCCGCACTGACGCCCTCCGGCAGGCCGTGCCGGCGGGCGTTGTCCTGCAGGAACCGGCGGACCGAGGCGTCCATGCCCTCAATGTCCGGATGCTGGCTCGCGTGGACCCGGATGGCGGCCAGTTTGACGTCTACCGTGGAGCTGACATCCACGGCAGTGTTCTCCCGCTCACGCGGCGCACCGTAAAACCACAGCCACGGCACCTTGTACGCTTCCAGCCCCTGCTCCGCGAGTTCCGGATAGGCAAAAGGATTCTCGGCGGCCGGGTAAACAGCCCGGGTCACTATTTCTCCGCAGGCCAGATGGTCGGGGTGGCTCGCCTGGATGCGGTCCCAGTTCCGCTCGGGGTGCATGGACAGCACGACGTCGGGACGCACCCGACGGATCTGCTCCACCACGCGGGCGATCACCGAGTGGTTAGCTTCCAGGTAGCCGTCCCGCTCCCCCAGGAACACAATGTCCTGCACTCCCACCTGCCGGGCGGCTTCCCGCTGTTCCCCGCTCCGCAGGGCGCTGACGCCGGAGCGGTCCGCAGGGTCGAAGCCGCCCGCGTCACCGGAGGTCATGATGCAGTAGGTGATCTCCGTGCCCTCGCGGGCCCAGCGGGCCAGGGTGCCGGCGGCACCGAAGTCGATGTCGTCCGGATGGGCTGCGAAAGCCAGGACCCGGCCGGGAGCCGACGTCGGGAACATCTCAGGCCCTGCGCTTCCGGATCTCTTCGGCCGCCTGGGGCAGCACGGAGAACACATCCCCGACAATGCCGAAGTCCGCGATCTCGAACACCGGTGCGTCGGCGTCCTTGTTGACCGCGACGATCACCTTGGCGGTCTGCATACCGGCCTTCTGCTGGATGGCGCCGGAAATGCCGGCGGAGATGTACAGCTGCGGGGAGACGGTCTTGCCGGTCTGCCCCACCTGGGCGGAATGTTCAATCCAGCCCGCGTCCGTGGCCGCACGCGAAGCGCCCACCGCTCCGCCGAGGAGGTCCGCCAGTTCCTCCACGGGACCGAAGTTCCCGTCCATCCCGCGTCCGCCGGCAACGATCACCCGTGCCTCGGCCAGTTCGGGACGTCCGCTCACGCGCTTGCCGGAGCGGCCCGTGACCCGCGCGGCAGGACCTGTTTCCGAGAGGGGAACCTCGACCCGCTGCGGAGCAGCGGCGGACGGATCGGCGGGTGCCGGCTCGACACTGTTGGCCTTCACGGTGATGATGGGCGTGCCGGTACGCACCCGGCAGGTCGACGTGTAGGACCCGGCAAGCACCGACTTGGTGACGGCGAGGTCCGGCGCCACCGCAACGGCGTCAGTGATGACGCCGGAGCCGAGCTTGATTCCGGCGCGGGCCGCAATTTCGCGGTCCTCGAATGAGTTGCCCAGCAGGATCGCGGCAGGCTGCTCGCTCTTCGCGGCGTCCGCCAGGAAGGCGGCCTTCGCGGCCACCAGGACGGTGTCCAGTTCCCCGGCCGGCTCGTAAACCTTCACCGCGCCGTGGGAGGCAAGTGCTTCGAGCATGGCCGGATCCACGCGGTGGGCGACAGCTACCGCGGGTTCACCTACCGTGCCGGCAAGGGTCAGCAGTTCGCGGGCAGCCCGCGGCAGGGGCAGGGCTGGGACATCGAGAAAAACCAGGACGGACGCCATGGTGCGCTCCTTAGGACGTAGGCGGCGGCGCCTGCGAAGCGCCGGTTTCAAGCAGGAGAAGTCTTAGATCAGTTTCTGCGCGGCGAGGTAGTCCACCAGCTGCACGCCGGCGGTGCCGTCGTCGGTGATGATGGTTCCCTGCGAGCGCGGCGGCCGCGGAGCGGAAGCGGCTACGGCCGTCCAGGCGCCGTCGTGCCCCACCTGCGCCGGATCCACTCCGATCTCGGCGAGTGTCAGCACCGTAACGGGTTTCTTCTTCGCAGCCATGATGCCCTTGAAGTTCGGATAGCGCGGGCTGTTGGCCTGGTCCGTGACCGATACCAGGGCCGGCAGCGGCGCCTCAACGGTTTCGGTGAAGGAATCACCGTCGCGGCGGGCTTTCACGACCGGGGCGCCGTCGACGTCCACTGCGTCGAGTTCGGAAGCAAAGGTCACCTGTGCCAGTTGCAGCCTTTCGGCGAGCTGCGCGGGAACCAGTGAGGTTTCACCGTCCGTGGAGGCCATGCCCGTGATGACCAGATCCACCGGCCCCTGCGATTCAGCGATAGTGCGTACCGCAGCGGCAAGGGCCAGGGAGGTCCCGGCTGCATCGGAACCGGCCAGGGCGTCGTCGGCCAGGTGCACGCCTGCATAGGCGCCGATCTGCAGGGACTTCTTCACCGCGTTCACTGCTGCCGCCGGGCCCATGGCCAGGGCGGTCACCTTGTTCCCGGCACTCTCCCCGCCGCGGGCCTCGGCCAGCTGCAGTGCCGCCTCAAGGGCGTACTCGTCCAGCTCGGAGAGGATGCTTTCAGCACGGTTCAACGTATGCCCGGGGCCGGTGAGGTGCCGGTCAAACTGTGCGTCGGGGACATGCTTTACCAAGACAACAATGTTCAGCGGATGAGTGGCTGACTCCTGCATTCCGGCCTTTCCGGTAGGAAAATCGTTTCCCGGCGGCCTGGAGATCCTCCCGCCGACGCGCGCCGCCTCGAAGCGGCGCGTTTAAAGCTAATCACACACTGGCCGGGCTTTCGCGTCGGCGCAAACGGAAGGGCCGTGCAAACGGAAGGGCCGCGTCCGGATGCTCCCGGCGCGGCCCTTCGTTGCCTGCTCGAACTACGCGGCCCGGCCAGACGGCGTTACTGCTTTGCCGAATCCCCGAGGGTGACGTCAACGCTGTCCGTTTTGCCGTCGCGCGTGAAGTCAATGGTGGCCTTGCCGCCGGCGGGCTGCATCCGGATGGCTGCAGTCAGCGACTGGGCATCCGTAACCGGGATGCCGTTGACGGACGTGACCACATCGCCCTTGCGCAGGCCGGCTTTTTCGCCCGGCGACCCGGATACCACTTCGGCCACCTCGGCACCCACAGTGAACGTCGACGACGAATCGGACGCGGTTGCCGGCGTCACCGAGACGCCCAGGTAGCCGTGGGTCGCGGACCCGTTGTCGATGATCTCTTCCGCTACCCGCTCGGCGTAGGTGATGGGAACGGCGAACCCGACACCGATGTTGCCGCTGTCCTCGCCTGCGGCACCGGAGGCAGCCGAGGCAATCGCGACGTTCACGCCGATGACTTCACCGTCGGTGTTGACCAGCGCGCCGCCGGAGTTGCCGTGGTTGATGGCGGCGTCGGTCTGCACCACGTTGAGGAAGATTGAGCTCTCCGCGGTGCTCTGGTCCTGCGACGATCCGTCCGGCGGAGCGAACCGGAATCCGAAACCGTTGTCTTCGGGTTCGTCTGAGCTCTCCGACTCTTCCGGCGCGGCCGAGGACTGGACGCTGATGGTGCGGTTAAGAGTGGAGACAATACCGTCAGTCACCGTCCCGGACAGGCCGAGCGGGGCGCCGATGGCAATCACGGTGTCCCCGACATTCAGGTTTCCGGAATCGCCCAGGGCAGCAGGTGTCAGGTCCGGGGCATCCACCTTGATGACCGCGAGGTCGGACAGCGGGTCCGTCCCGACGATGGTCGCGGTCAGGACCCGCCCGTCCGCCGTCTGGACTTCCACGACGGGGTCGGCGGCAGTGCCTCCGAGGGTTACCACGTGGGTGTTGGTCAGGATGTGGCCGTCGTCGTCCAGGATGATCCCGGAACCGGTGCCCGTGCTGCCGGAGGCGGCAACTTCAATGGTGACCACACTCGGTGAGGCCTTCACTGCCGCCGCCGTGACCGAGTTGACGCTGTCTTTGTCGTTCACCACGACTGTCTGCGGCTGGCTGGCCTGACCGGAAGTGTTGCTGTCCTCCAGGAGCGTGTGCGCCCCGACGGCCACGCCGCCGCCGAACAGACCGGCAAGCAGCATGCCCGCAACCAATGTTCCCGCCCCGAACTTCTTTGCCCGGGATTCGCGGGCCGGCGTGGTTCCAGCCGGTGCGTGGAAAGCGGTGCCCGAACCTGCGGACCCGTAAGTGGAGGATCCATAGCTGGCCGGGCCGTTTCCCTCGCCCGGCTGTCCCTGCGGAGGGACGGCGTTCGTCAGGGGTTCGGTCTGCGGGTTCCCCTGTGTTTCGCTCGAAGCGGTCCCCGAATACGACGGCGGCGCCGGCGGCCGGGGAGGCAACGGGCGTTCGGGGCCCTCGGGGCCGCCGTGTTGGTCAGTCATGTGGGTTGTCCTTTCAAAGTTCGCTTTACCCATGGTGTAGCCACAAGGTTCTTTTTTTCCACTATGGCAGCGCTGGCTGGGATGTACGGGGACGATTGCTGGACATCCGCTGTGAAGAACCCGGACGCCGTCTTACTGGCAGGCTACTTGAAACACAGGGTAAAAGTGCAGGTCAGGCGGACGTTGCCCGGCTGCGCAGCCGGCTCTCCCGCTCCGGTCCCGGTGGACGCGGCATAGGGCGGCCCCTAGAATCGGTACCAAGGTCCGGGGCCGCATGAGCTGTCCCTTCCGGCAGCTGGAACCGAGCGAGACGAAAACCAAAGGACGTTGTATGCGGTCACGGAACAGGTTGGCGGCCGTACTAGGCCTGAGCGCAGTTACGGTTCTGGTCCCCGCCGCTGCTTTTGCCGGGCCCGCGGCCCCCGTCCAGGCGGCCGCCGGATCGGTGGTCCAGGTTCCGGCGGAATCCCCTGTGCGGATACCGCCGGGCGAGTACATTGTGGACCCGGCAGATGTATTGGGCAGTGATGCTTCCGAGGTGGAGGAAGCGATTTCGGAGGTGCAGCGGAGCACCGGGTACACCCTGTACGTGGTTTACGTGGATTCCTTCACCAGCCCCGCAGACCCGGCCGCGTGGTCGGAACGGGTGGTGCAGGGCAAGGGCATGGGCGCTAAGGAAGCACTCCTGAGCATCGCCACCGAAGAACGCAAGATTCAGGTCTCCACCGGTGACCAGAGCGTCCTGACCCAGGCGCGGCGCAACGCGATCCTCGCTGCCGCGACCGATCCCCTGCTGGGCTCCCAGGACATTTCCTCCGCCCAGTGGGCCAACAGCGCAGTGAACGCTGCGGAGTCCTTGGAGGACATTGCCCGCGGCGGAGACGGAGAAGTTGCCGCCGCGGAAGAATCCGGCGGTGCCGACGTGGCGCCCCTGCTGGTTGGCGGCGTCGTCGTCGCCGGTGGACTGGGGACCGCCCTGCTGATCCGCAGCCGCCGCCGCAAGTCCGTCGCCGCCGCGCCCGTACAGCAGCAGGGGCCCGCGGCCCCGGTGGATCCGCTGGACACCATGAGCGTGCCGGACCTGCGCAAGCGCGCCGGCAGCCTGCTCGTGGCAGCCGACGATGCGATCAAGTCCAGCGAGCAGGAACTCGGATTTGCCATGGCCGCCTACGGCGAGGGTGCCGTCACGACCTTCTCCGAGGATCTGGCCGCAGCACGCGCACACATGGGCGAGTCCTTCAAGCTGCAGCAGCAGCTCGACGACCACATACCGGACACGGAGCAGCAGCAACGGACCTGGCTGAAGGAAATCATCCGCCGGTGCGAGGCAGTGAACGAGTCGCTGCAGGCACACAAGGAAGAGTTCGATTCCCTCCGGGAACTGGAAAAGAACGCCCCGGCAGCCTTGGCTGCGGCACAGGCAGCCGCCGAGCAGGCCGCATCGCGCCTCAGCACTTCGGCGGCAACTCTGGATTCGCTGCGCTCCCGCTATGCCGCCTCTGCGGTGAGCCAGATCAGCGACAACATCGACCAGGCCCATGAACGCCTGGCGTTCGTGTCCAATGCCGCCGCTACGGCGAATGAAAAGCTGGCCGAAGGGGATACTTCTTCGGCAGTGGTTTCCGTCCGGGCGGCCGAAGAGTCCGTCCACCAGGCCGACGTCCTGCTGGACGCGATCGACAAGCGGAGCCAGGAACTCGACGCCGCGCGGCAGGAGCTCCAGCGCGCAGTCGCCGATGCCAACCAGGACCTGGCCCAGGCCGACGCTATTGCCGCAGGCGGAACGGCTCCCGGTCTCGCCGGTCCGGCAGCCGGGGTCCGTGCCGCCGTCGATGCCGTGAACCAGGCCACGCAGGCCGGCCCCATTGACCCGGTGGACCTGCTGCGCCGGCTGGAAACGGCCAACAGCCAACTCGATGCCGCACTCGAAGGCATCCGGGACCGCCAGGAGCAGGAGAGGCGGGCACGGGATTCCCTGCAGCACGCCATCATGGCCGCGCAGGCGCAGATTTCCGGCACCTCGGACTATATCCGGGCCCGCCGCGGCGGCGTCGGCAGCGAGGCGCGGACACGTCTGGCCGAGGCTGAGCGCAATCTGCAGCAGGCCGTTGCCATGCAGTCCTCTGATCCGGTGAGCGCCCTCGCCTACGCCCAGCAGGCCAATGCCCTGGCGGCACAGGCAGCGGAAATGGCGCAGCAGGACGTTGACGGTTTCGGCGGGGGTTACGGAGGCGGCGGGTTCGGCGGCGGAATCGGCGGCGGAGGCAACGGCCTGGGCGGCGCCATCCTCGGAGGTATTCTCATCGATTCCATCCTGCGCGGCGGTTCGCACGGCGGCGGCTGGGGCGGCGGCGGGTTCGGCGGCTTCGGTGGAGGCGGGTTCGGCGGAGGCGGCGGCTTCGGCGGAGGCGGGTTCGGCTCATCCGGCGGAAACTTCTAGCCAACACGGGCCAAAGACGCAAAAGTACACCAAGATGTACCCGTAACGCCCCATGGCGGAGGCGGGATTTTTCCGAACACAGCAGATTGAAAGGCAGACACCGTGGTTAAGCAGTCGATTTTCGGACGTATCACTCAATTGGCCAAGGCCAACATCAATGCCATCCTCGACCAGGCCGAGGACCCGCAGAAGATGCTCGACCAGATGGTGCGGGATTACAGCAACAACATCGCTGAGGCCGAGAGCGCTGTCGCGCAGACCATCGGGAACCTTCGGATGCTCCAGGACGATTACAACGAGGACATCCAGAACGCCCAGAACTGGGGCAACAAAGCACTGGCTGCTTCCCGCAAGGCCGATGAGTTCCGCGCGGCCGGGAACACCGCCGACGCCGAGAAGTTCGACAACCTTGCCAAGGTGGCCCTTCAGCGCCAGATCGCCTCCGAAAACGAAGCCAAGGGTGCACAGCCGACCATTGCTTCCCAGGAAGAGATCGTTGAACGCCTCAAGACCGGCCTGAACCAGATGAAGGGCAAGCTGGACCAGCTCAGCAGTAAGCGCGACGAACTGATTGCCCGCGCCCGCAACGCCTCCGCGCAGACGCAGATGCATGACGCCATGAAGAGCATCGATGTCATGGACTCGACCTCCGAGGTGGGCCGTTTCGAGGAAAAGATCCGCCGTGAAGAAGCCCGTGTCCGCGGCGCCAACGAGCTGGCTTCCTCCAGCCTTGATGCACAGTTCGAGTCCCTTGAGGATCTCGGCGAGCAGACCGAGGTCGAAGCCCGGCTGGCGGCCCTGAAGTCTTCCGGTACAAAGCAGTCCGCCATCGAGGACTAGCCGCAGCAGCTTTTAGTACTGCCGAAGGGCGGGTGCCGCTACCGGTGCCCGCCCTTCGTGCGTCTGCTGCGGACCCGCCGTGCTTTGCGCTGCCGCAGGGCCTGCCGCCTCAGCGCAAGAGGCAGAAGCAGCCACAGCAGCGCCACGACCACGGCCACCGAGACTGCGGCTATGGCGCCGGCTGCACCGGAGAGCACGAGGTCGAACACGAGGCCGATGGTCCCGACCAGGATCAGGCCCACCAGAACCAAGGTGAGGCGCAGCAGCAGGTCCGCGCTGTCCACCAGGTTTCCTTTGATCCGCCGCTGGAAGAAGGTGCGGTGCAGCACCACCGTTGACAGCAGCAGCGCGGTGACGAGTACGGAAAGCACCACCAGGGACAGGTAGATGCCCACCTGGACCGGGTTCAGTTCGGTGAAGCGCTGCTGGAACGGCAGCGTCAGCAGGAAGCCGGTCAGGATCTGGATCCCGGTCTGGAGCACCCGCAGCTCCTGCAGCAGGTCCGTCCAGTTCCGGTCCTGCTTCTGCAGCGGGGTCTCACCGCGGTCCGGGTCACGTTCCGCTGGAGTATCGCCCATGCGGGCAGTTTAGTGGGTCCGTTGCCGGGCAAAGCAAAAGTCCCCCGAGGTTCCTTGCGGATCCTCGAGGGACTTTCTTTTTGTTGCGGGGGCAAGATTTGAACTTGCGACCTCTGGGTTATGAGCCCAGCGAGCTACCGAACTGCTCCACCCCGCGGCGTGATATCTAACTCTACCCGCAGCAGCACCGTGGCGCAAACCGGACCCCGCCGGCCCATAGCTGCAGGACCGGGAACCGGGCCGGCGAGCCGGCGGCGGGGCACCTAGTGCCCCGCCGCTGTCCGCTAGTTGCCGCCGTCGCCGTCTTCCGCCGGAGCAGTGGCGCCGTCCGCAGGCGCCTCGGTGGCGTCGCCGCCGGCAGCGCCCTCCATCCGTTCCTGGGCTGCAGTTGCCCGGGATATGGCGTCCTGGAGCCGGGCCTGGGCCTCGCCGTAGGCGGCGAAATCGCCGCGGCCAAGGGCCGTCTGGCCGTCCTGGATGGCCTGCCCGGCGTCGGAAAGCGCCGTAGCCAGTTCGGACTGGGCGGTCACGTCGCCGCCGCCTTCCGTTGTTGGAGGCGTAGCACCGACGTTGCCGGCATCTCCCGTGGACGCTCCGGAGTCGCCGCCGAAGATCTGGTCCAAGGCCTCTTCGAGGGTGGGTGCGAAGCCCACCTTCTCGCCGAAGTTCACCAGCACCCGCTGCAGCGTCGGGTACGAGGCTTCACCCGAAGACTGGACGTAAACGGGCTGCACGTACAGGATGCCGTCGCCTACCGGCAAGGTCAGCAGGTTGCCGTTGATGACTTCCGAGGCGCCCTGGCGCAGGAGGTTCAAGGCGTTCGAGACGGTCGGATCGGAGTTGAAGGTGTTCTGCGCCTGGCCCGGCCCGGGAACGGCCGTATCCGTGGGCAGGGCAAGCAGTCGAAGCTTGCCGTAGTCCTCGCTCCTGACTCCCGCTTCCCCGGTGCCGGCGTCGGCCTCCGCGGAGAGGAAACCGTACAGCACGTTGCGGGGGTCGCCGCCTTCACTCACGAACGGAATGAACGGCGTCGTCAGCGAGAAGGTCGCTTCATCCTGTCCCGGCATCTGCAGCGACAGGTAGTACGGGGGCTGCTTTACGCTGCCGTTGCCGCCCGTGGGATCGGCGGGAACGCTCCAGGCGTCGTCGTTCTTGTAGAAGGAATCCGGATCGGTGACGTGGTACTTGCCGAGCAGTTCACGCTGGACCTTGAACTGGTCTTCCGGGTACCGCACGTGCGCCATCAGGTCAGCGGACATGTCGCTGTACTTTTTCAGGGTGGAGGGGAAGACGCTCTGCCAGGACTTCAGCAGCGGATCCTCGTCATCCCAGGCGTACAGCTCAACGGAACCGTCGTAGGCGTCAACGGTGGCCTTGACCGCGTTGCGGATGTAGTTCACCTGTTCCTGCGGCAGCGCCGCAGCGCCCGGGGTCAACGAGTCAGTGGTTGCATCCTGCAGCTCCTGCTGCGTGGAGTAGGGGAAGTACTTGCTCGTGGTGTAGCCGTCCACGATCCACTTCACCCGGCCGTCAATGACGGCGGGGTACGCGTTGCTGTCGACCGTCAGGTACGGCGCAACCTTTTCCACCCGCTCGCGGGGGTCGCGGTCATACAGGATCTGGGATTCCTCATTGATGGAGTCCGCGAGCAGCAGCTCGGTGGACTGGAACTTGATCGCGTAGACCAGCTGGTTGAAGAAGTTCCCGACGCTCGGCCCGCCCTCGCCGCTGAAGGTGGTCTGCGATTCCTCTTCCGAGTTACCCGTCTGCGGGCGGTCGATTTCCACCGGCGGGGTGCCCTCCGGCGCGCCGACCACTGAGTACTGCGGAGAGTTCTCGCCGAAGTAGATCCGCGGCTCGTAGTCCCCGCTGTCGGTGAGCACACCGGTGGAGGGAATGCCGGACTCCATGAAGCTCGGCTTGCCGTCCGGCCCCACCGTGGACCCGCGTGCTGCGACCACGCCGTAGCCGTGGGTGTAGAGGATGTGTTCGTTGACCCACCCTGCGGGCACGCCCCCGACGTTCAGCTCGCGGACGGCGATGACCGTGTCCTGCACCTCGCCGTCGATCTCGTAGCGGTCCACGTTCAGGGTCTGGGGGAACTGGTAGTACTGGCGGAACTGCTGCAGCTGGCCGAACGCGTCGGAGACGACATTCGGGTCCAGGAGGCGGATGTTGGCGGTGGTGCCGGCGTCCTGTGCAAGGGCTCCGGCGTTGGCGTTCACCGTGGCGTCGTACGGGATGACCTCGGTGTCGCTCAGGCCGTAGGCCTCCCGCGTGAGGTCGATGTTGCGCTGGATGTATTCGCGTTCAAGGCTCAGCTCCGAAGGCTGCACCTGGTACCGCTGCACAATCCAGGGGTAGACGCCGCCTGCCACGATGGCCGTGATGATCAGCATTGCGGTGCCGATAATCGGCAGGCGCCAGCGGCCGATGACGGCGGAGAGGATGAACAGGACGGCAACGATCACAGAGGCAACGGCCAGGATGGCCTTGGTCGGGATGACGGCCTCAACGTCGGTGTAGAGGGCGCCGGTCCAGGTTCCCGAGGTGCTCAGCAGGGTGTCGTAGCGGTCGAGCCAGAAGTTGATGCCCTGCAGGATGAGGAAGGCTGCGGCGATGATGGCCAGGTGCAGGCGGGCGGGGCGGCTGACGAACACGCCCTTCTCCTCCAGCCGGATACCGCCGTAAAGGTAGTGGGTCATCAGGCCGGCAATACCGGCAATGACGACGACGCTGATCAGGAAACCCACCAGGAACCCGATGAAGGGCAGCGTGTTCAGATAGAAGCTGTAGTCCATGTTGAACTGCGGATCTGTCTGTCCGAAATCGCGCCGGTTGAAGAAGAGCAGGGCCTGCTGCCACATGGACATGGCAGCCGTGCCGGCGAAGCCGCCGACGACGATCGGAATACCGATCATCAGCAGCTTGCGGATGGGCTCAAGCTGGGCCTGGTACCGGTTGAGGTTGTCCTGGAGCGCACTGTCCGGCGCATAGATCGGCCGCGAGGTGTAAGCCACCCGGATACTGGTGAACACGCCGGCTGCCATCACGAGGAAGGCCGCGAGGAACATGGAGATACGGGTCAGGTTCTCCTTGACGAAGACTTCCAGATACCCCAGCTGGTTGTACCAAAGGACATTTGCGTAAACCTGGGAAAAGTACACAAAGCCAATGACCAGGACGGCAACTACGATCAGCGTTGCGATCAGCGGGCTGCGCCGCCGTCGCCTGCCGACGGCCGTGGCCGTGCCGGGTCGGGAAAATGGGCCGTTTGGTCCGGAAGTCACAGTTACCTCATCGTTCGGTGCGTCGGCTCGCGGCCTATCCGGGATGCACCGGCGGGAATGCTTTCGGGTCGTTTTCCAGCCCTGTTTCCCCACCGGTTGACCCGGAAGCCGTCCGTAAAATCATTCTGCCTTGGATTGCTCTTTGGCTGCCACTCAGATCCGGTGCCGCAAACAACCTTGTCCCGATCGTAACTAGGGCGGGCCGTCTACTACTAGGGGGTGCACTGAGGCAGGTCTGCCGCATTCCCGCCGGCGGCGAGCTTCTCGACGGCCTGGATGGCTTCGTCCAGAGTGGAAACCCGCACCACCTCCAAGCCTTCCGGAATATGACCGACGACCTCCCCGCAGTTGTCTGCAGGGGCAAGGAAATACTCGGCACCGGCGTCGGAGGCTCCGATCAGTTTCTGCCGGATCCCGCCGATGGGGCCTACGTTCCCGGCCGCGTCGATGGTCCCGGTTCCGGCAAAGTGCTTACCCCCGGTCAACGGTTCCGGGGTCAGCCGGTCCACGATCCCCAGGGCGAACATCATGCCCGCGGACGGACCGCCGACCCGTTCCAGGGTTTCACCGATGTTGACTTCAAAAGGGAACTCGAAGGAGGTCGCCAGTTCGATGCCGAGCTGATAGGTACCGGAATCTGATTGCCGCGGCGTCACGGATTCGGTTGTTTCCTGCCCGTCCCGCCGTACCGTGATTTCCGCGGGCGAGCCGCCGCCGTCGTTCAGGACTGCGCGCAGGCTCTCGATGCCGTCGATCCGGGTGTCCCCCACCGCAACCACGGTGTCTCCGGTCTGCAGCACGCCTTCGGCCGGTGAGCCTTCAACCACGGCTGCCACGGTCAGTTCCTGGGTGAAACCGATATCCAGCTGCGTCAGGGCCGCGGCGACGGCGGATTCCTGGGAGGACGTCATGGCGGCGGCGTTTTCCTCGTCCACCTCGTCACTGGTGGTTCCCGGTGCATAGAGGAACTCGGTGGGATAGACGACGTCGTCGTTGTTTGCCCACCCTCCCACGGCCTGGAAGATGCTGATGTTGGTGCTCGGGCCGCCGGAAACGTAGACGGTGGTCAGGTCCAGCTCCCCCTCCGTCGGATAGCTCTGGCGCCCCTCGATTTCGATGATCTTCGCATCCCCGGCGCTGCCCAGCGTGTTGAACGTAGGTCCCGGAGACTCCACCACGTACTGGGCGGGCAGCAGCAGGCCGGCGGCGCCGAGTACGCCGGCAAGCGCACCGGAGGCAATCATCGCCCGGGAGCGGGCGGAGCGTTTGGCCGGTGCCGGGCGGCCCGCACCCAGGCCCTGGTACGGATAGACGGAGTAGCTTCCGTCCGGCTGCGGGGCCGGGACGGGAGACTGCCCGGGTACGGGATTGCCTGGCCGGCCCTGCGCCGCGGTCCTGCTGTCGTCATGGGAGGGGCGCAACTGACCAACCTTTTCCTGCGCTCGTGTGCTGTGTGCTGTGTGCTCGTATGTTGTGCTTATTAATGCTTGTTCTGTAGTACATAGCCGGCGCCCGCGGTCGGGCTGCCAACCCTGCAAGCCTACGCCCGGCCCCCGGCCGCAACGTGCAGGGCAGGCTTTGCCTACAGCGAACGAAAACGGCTGTGCGGGACAGGGATTGGACCCTGCGGGTAGCGTAAGGGGAATATGGTCGGCAGGTGCCGGGCATCGCACACAATATCTTCAGCAGTATTTTCCGCTTTATCTTCTTCCACAGGACCGGTGGTATCCCATGAGTTCCAATCCATCCGACCGCGGGGACAACCCGCAGGATCCGCTGTCCGAAATGCTCGCGCGCCTGTTCGGCGCCGGCGGTGCGGGCGGCATGGATCCTACCGAGCTGGCGAAGGCGGCCGGGCTGCCCTCGGACCCCAACGCCATGGCCATGATCTTCCAGCAGGTCCAGGCCATGTTCAGTGCTTCCTCGGACGGTCCGGTGAACTGGCAGCTGGCCAAGGACAATGCCCGGCGGGTGGCAGCAACCGGCAGCGACCCTTCCACCGGCCCGACGGCGGCCCGCGAGGTTGACGAGGCACTGCACCTGGCCGAGCTCTGGCTGGACCCCGTCACCGATTTCGCCTCCACCGCCAGCCTTGGCCGCGCCTGGTCGCGGGCGGAGTGGGTTGAAGCCACGATGGATTCCTGGCGCCGCCTGACGGAACCGGTGGCGGTGAGCATTTCAGAAGCACTTTCCAACGCCATCACCACGCAGATGCCCGAAGAAATGAAGTCGATGATGGGCGGGGCGTCCTCCATGCTCGCCAACATGGGCGGAGCAATGTTCGGCATCCAGCTCGGCCAGGCCGTAGGGGCACTGTCCAAGGAAGTGGTGAGTTCCACCGACGTCGGCCTGCCGCTCGCCGCCGGAACCATGGCGCTGCTGCCCGCCAACGTTGCGGCCTTCGGCGAAGGCCTGGACATCCCGGAAGCGGAAATCCGCCTGTACCTTGCCGTCCGGGAAGCAGCCCACGCACGCCTCTTCGCGCAGGCACCGTGGCTTGCATCCCACCTCTTCGGCACCATCGAAAGCTATGCCCGCGGCATCCACATCGATATGTCGAAGATCGAGGAAGCCGCCCGGGAAATCGACCCGGCCAATCCCGAGTCCATTCAGGCTGCCCTGTCCGGCGGAGTCTTCCAGCCCCAGCGCACGCCGGCCCAGGATGCCGCCCTTGAACGGCTGGAAACCGCCCTGGCCCTGGTGGAGGGCTGGGTGGACGAGGTCACTGCCGCTGCCACCGTAAACCTGCCCTCTGCGGGGGCTCTTCGGGAAATGATCCGCCGCCGCCGCGCCAGCGGCGGTCCCGCCGAACACACGTTCGCTTCCCTGGTGGGCCTGGAGCTGCGGCCGCGGCGGCTGCGCGATGCCGCTGCACTGTGGGCGCATCTCACGGAGGAACGCGGCATTGAGGGCCGCGACGCCGTCTGGCAGCACCCGGATCTCCTGCCGACCTCCGAGGACCTCGATGATCCCAAGGGCTTCAGCCGGCGTCGCGAGCTTCTCGAAGCGGCCGACTCAGACGTCGATGCCGCTCTGAAGCGCCTCCTCGACGGCGGATTCGACACCCCTGCCGACGAATCGGGCTCCGAAGAAGAAGGTTCCGGGGAAGCTGCAACGGATACGCCGGCAGCCGAAAGCACCGACGGCGACGGAGACGGGGAGAAGGCCGACGGCGACGGCGACGAAGGGAAACCCGGCGCCAGCTAGCTGACCGGCAGCACCCCGCAGCTGCTCCAGAGGCAACAGCCTCTGGAGCAGCTGCGTTTAAGGACTGCTTAATCCTCCCCCATCTCGCCCTTCAGGCCGCGGGCGCTGGCAAACGCTGCTCCGGAGAGAAAGGCCTTGGCGGTCTCCGTCTGCGGATAGCTTTCCAGGAGGCGCCAGAAGGCCGGACCGTGCGAGGGCACCAGTAGGTGGGCGAGTTCATGAAGCAGCACGTAGTCGATGACCCATTCAGGCATGCCCTGAAGCTTGTCGGAAAGCCGGATGGTGCCCCTGCCGGGGGTGGCCGATCCCCAGCGCGAGTTCTGGTTGCTCACCCAGCGGACGGACTGCGGACGGGCACGGCCGGAGAGGTAGATCCGGGATAGTTCCGCGGCACGCAGCATCAGCTCGCTCTCGCTGGTTTCCGGATCCGGCACGCCGGCCGCGCGCTCTTCCAGCCTCGCCACCATCCGCCGCACCCATTCCGCCTCCTGCGCAGTAGAAAAGTGCGCAGGGATGGAAATCAGCGCCACCCCGTCACGGAAGACGGCGTTGACCGTCCGCTTCCGCCGGGCGGACCGACGAACCTGGATCGGTATACCGGTGCTGGTGGTGGCCGGGATTGAAACGTCGGCGGTCCGGTGCGGGGATGGCATATTCCAAGCCTAGCCGCCGCCGCCGACAGCCCTGCAGCCTGTGGATAACCCGGAACGTAGGGCAACACCGTGCCAGCATGGTCAGCAGCCCCGCTGAGCGGGCAGTGTCGACAGCCCGGGAGGCAAGGGCGGGCAGCAGGCAGGAAGAACCGGACCACGGGAGCAGGCCATGCGGATCAATCCTGGAATTCACGTGCTGGAAGTTTCACCGGGAGCCCGGCAACTGGGGATCGGTTCAGGATCCCTGCTGCTGCGCAACCTCCAGGACGCCGATATCGCTTTCCTGGAGGCGCTGCGTCAAGGCGTTCCGGACGGTGCCGAAGCGGCCACCGCAGCTGGATTGTCCCTTCCACCGGACCGCGCAGCGTCGCTCCTGCAGGTCCTGGGCCCGCTGCTCGTACCGCAGGAGGGAACCGCGGCCCCCATTCCCTCGCTGCGCTCGGAACGGCTCCTCCCGGACGCACAGCGTCTTTCTTCCGCTTACCGGGTCAACGGTGAGGAATCGATCCGGCGGCGGGCCGCTGCAGCCGTCTCGGTGGATGGATTGGGGCGTGCAGGCGCCCTCGTGGCCCGTACCCTTGCCTCCGCAGGTATTGGCACCCTTCTGCTCACCGACCCCGGAGTGGTCGGCCCCGCAGATGTCGGCACGGCTTATGCCATGACTGATATCGGAATGAACCGGGCAGCTGCCGTCAAACGGCACCTGTTCCGGGTGGACCCCACCCTTCAGGTGCTGACGATGGCAGCGGACGGGAGCCGCCAGGTCCCGCCGGAAGTGGATCTGGCGGTGACCGTCCGCGCGGTCGGGGCCGGCCCCGGACGGCCCCGACGGCAGCCGGATCTGCCGGACGGTGACGACGGTGTTCCCCGGCTGGTGCTGACCGCCCAGGAAGGCGGATGGGATATCGGCCCGTTGGTGGTTCCGGGCGTCACGCCCTGCCTTGAATGCCTGGACCGGCACCGTGCGGATACCGATCCGGGTTGGTACGCCGCAATGGAGGCCCTGGCGGCGGACAAGGCCAAAGCCGACGGGCAGGAGCATGCGGGCACGCCGGACTCATCGGGGCCATCGGGCGAGGAACTGGCCGGGTCGGTCCTGGCCGCCGGAGCTGCGGCCATGGCGGCATTGGTCTTCCTGGATGGAATCAATCAACCCGCAGTGTTCTCCGCAGTCCTGCGGCTGCGGACGTCCGACGGCTACCCGCAACTGCGGAAACTGGACTACCACCCCGCCTGCGGCTGCCGCCTGCAACGCAGCAGCAACCGGGTGGCGTAGCGGGCGGCCAGCGACCGGCGGCTAGGCGCCGGCGCTTTCCGCGAGCACCTTCAGCACGGCCTCGCCGTAGCGCTCCAGTTTCGACGGTCCGACGCCGGGCAGCGTGGCCAGCCGGTTCAGCGACGGCGGCCGGTCTTCCGCTATGGCAACCAAGGTGGCGTCGGTGAACACCACGAAGGCCGGAATACCTGCTTCGGCGGCCGCTTCGCGGCGCCATTCCCGCAGCGCGTCGAAGGTAGCTTCCTCATAGGTCACCGGGCAGTCCCCGCAGCGCCCGACCTTGCGTTCGGCCCCGGTGTTCAGCAGGGCACCGCAGCTGCGGCACTTTGCCGGTCCGGTGACCTTGCGCCGGGTCTGCTTGGCCGGTCCTGCCGTCCGTCCGGCATCCCGCTCCGTGCGGGGACGCAGTCCGTCCAGGAACCGTGACGGTTTCCGGTTGGCACGCCCGCCCGGTGTCCGGGCCGTGGACCAGGACAGCGCCAGGTGTTCCCGGGCACGGGTAATACCCACGTACAGCAGCCGGCGTTCCTCGTCGACGGCTTCGGGGGTGTCCGCAAAGGAAATGGGCATCAGGCCCTCGCTCAGTCCAACCAGGAACACCGCGTCCCATTCCAGGCCCTTGGCGGAGTGCAGGGATGCCAGGGTTACCCCTTGGACCCGGGGTGCGTGCTGTGCCGCGGCACGTTCCTCCAGCTCCGCGGCGAAGTCCTGCATGGTGAAGATACTGTCCGGGTCACGGGTGCGGGTGACCTGCAGCTCTTCGGCGAGCGCCACGAGAGCGGCCAGGGATTCCCACCGCTCCCGCGTGGCGCCGCCGCCCGTCGGCGCCTCGGACGTGTAGCCCAGGGAAGCCAGGATGTCCCGCACCATCTGGGGCACGGGTTCGTTACCCACGGACCGGGACGCCGCGCGCAGCTGCAGTACCGCGTCGCGGACCTCCCGGCGTGCGAAGAACCGCTCGCCGCCGCGCAGCTGGTAGCCGATACCGGCTGACGCCAGCGCCTGCTCATAGGCCTGCGACTGCCCGTTGGTACGGAAGAGGACGGCGATCTCGCTGGCCTGGACGCCCTGTTCGATCAGTGCCTTGATGGAGGAGGCCACATGCGCGGCTTCTGCTTCGTCGTCGGCGCATTCGGTAAACGTCGGTTCCGGGCCGGCCGGCCGCTGCGCCACCAGTTCCAGCGGCGTGGGCCAGGCCGGTGCCATCCGGTTCCGCTCCCCCTCGGCCGTGCGGGCTGCGAGGATCCGGTTCGCCAGGCCGACCACCTGCGGCGTGGAACGGTAATCGCGGACCAGCTTGACGACGTCGGCGCCGGGGAACCGCTTGGTGAAGTCCAGCAGGTGCCGCGGGGTTGCGCCGGTGAAGGAGTAGATGGTCTGGCTGGAATCGCCCACCACGCACAGTTCGTTGCGGGCGCCCAGCCACAGGTCCAGGAGCCGCTGCTGCAGCGGTGAAACGTCCTGGTACTCGTCCACCACGAAGTGCCGGTACTGGTCCCGCACCATCGCGGCCACACGCTCGTCTTCCTGGAGGATCCCCACCATGATCAGCAGGACGTCTTCGAAGTCGATGATGTTGCGGTCCACTTTTACGTCCTCGTAGGACTGGAAGATCCGCGAAATGGCCGTCAGGTCAAAGCCGGCCGGGGGTTCCCGGTCCCCGGCGGCCCGCACGTAGCTGTCCGGGGTAAGCATGGAGACCTTAGCCCATTCGATTTCCGCGGCGACGTCCCGGATGGCGGCCCGGTCGGTGGAAAGCCTCAGGCGCCGCGCGGCTTCCGCGATTATCTGGGCCTTGTGGTCCAGCAGGCCGGGCATCGCTCCGCCGACGGTATGCGGCCAGAAGTACTGCAGCTGCTTCAGCGCGGCGGCGTGGAATGTCCGGGCCTGGACGCCGCCGGCCCCGAGGTCCCGGAGCCTGGTGCGCATTTCCGCTGCGGCCCGCGCAGTGAAGGTAACCGCCAGCACCTGCTGCGGCTTGTAGACGCCGGTGGCCACGCCGTAGGCCATCCGGTGCGTGATGGCACGGGTCTTACCGGTACCGGCACCTGCCAGGACGCAGAGGGGACCGGTGAGGGTGGTGGCTACTGCCCGCTGCTCGTCGTCGAGCCCTGCAAGGATTCGTGCTTCTGGTGATTCACTGCTCATGCGCGGGCGTTGGCCTCCGGTTCGGTAATGGTGCCGCCGTACCAGCGCTCGATCAGGTTCCGGGCGATGGAAATGGGGCCTGCAATGGTGATTTCGCCGCTGGCCACGGCATCGGTGAGTTCCGTCCGGCTGAACCAGCGGACATCGGACATTTCGACGCCGTCGGCCTTCGCCTCCGCGTTCTCGGCGCGGGCGGTGAAGCCCAGCATCAGTGAACACGGGAACGGCCACGGCTGCGAACCGAGGTACTGCGGGCTGTGGACAACCACATTGGACTCTTCAGCCACCTCGCGGATGACAGCGGCCTCCAGCGATTCTCCGGGTTCAACGAAACCGGCGAGGGTGGAATACCGGTTCCCCGGCCAGGCCGCCGCCGAACCCAGCAGGATGCGGTCCTGCTCGTCAACCACGGCAACGATGATGGCGGGGTCGGTGCGCGGGAAGTGGGAGCTGCCGTCCTCGGGACAGCGGCGGACCCAGCCGCCCTGCTCCGGAACAGTCCGTGCGCCGCAGCGGGGGCAGTGGGTGTGCACGGAGTGCCAGTTGGCGATGGACGCCGCCTCGACGAACAGTCCTGCATCCAGGGCACCCAGATGCGTTGCGGCTTCACGCAGGCTCACCCAGGCTGCGCCTTCCACGGCGAGCGCATCATCCGGTTCGGGCAGGGTCACCAGCACGACGTCGGTTCCCAGCGGCACCTGCGCATCTTCGAGGGTCCGGCCAAGATAGACGGGAACCTCGCCAAAGCCCGCCGCCGGCGGTTCAAAGAGCACCAGGACGCCGTCGCGGACGAGGGTCCGGCCGCCGGCCAGGTACATGACCCGCGTGCCGCCGTCGGCACGGATGGTTTCGAAGAGATCCGGTGCCACGCGACGCTCGGAGCCCCGGTCCACGGCCGTGCGCGCCAGCGGTAATAAACCCAATGGAGATGCTTCTGCTGACGGTGCCGGGATACTCATACCACCTACCGTACTGACTCCCTCCCCCCAAACTGTAGTTGGCCCGTGGAGCCGTGCCCGGTCTGAGGTTTTCCTCACGGTTTAGACGACTCGCCGCCCGGCAATGGTTATTCGGACCACATCTGCCCATACGGTTGAAGATGTGAAACGGACCCCCATGGAATTGGCTGCAATGGCCAGCGCTGCCGTCCCAGGGCTGACCCCTACCGGCGTTGCCGGTTCCCCGGACGACGCTGCGGATTTTGACGCGGCGCTGCTGCTTGACGACGCCGGGCGCAGGTGGCGCGTCCGGTCCCCCAAACATCTCGAGGCCAGTATGCGCCTGGAGACCGAACTGCTGGTCCTGCGCACCTTTGTCCCGGCGGTGAGGGCCGAATTGCCGTTCGCCCTGCCCTATGTTGCCGGCACCGTCCGCCAAGGCGAGCTCTGCACTTTTGTCTATTCCCACCTTCCCGGTGCCCTCCGGAGCATTGATGCCCTGGTGACGGCCGGAAGTTCCGTAGCCGCGGAGATAGGCCGGGCCATGGCCGCGATCCACGCCATCCCCCGGGAACTGGTTACCTCCGCGGACCTGCCCAGCTACAGCGCGAACGAGTTCCGGCAGCGTCGCCTGAACGAGCTGGACCAGGCGGCCACCACCGGCAAGATCCCCGCCGTACTGCTGCGGCGCTGGGAGCACGCACTGGAAGACGTCTCGCTGTGGCGTTTCAAGCCCACCGTGGTCCACGGCGACCTGCATGAAGACAACATCCTGCTTACGGGCGAACGGGTCAGCGCGGTCACCGGCTGGACCGATCTCAGGGTGGGCGACCCGGCGGATGACTTCGCGTGGTTGATCGCGGCCAACGATCCCCGGTTCACCGAGACCGTGCACGCTGCCTACTTGGAAGCCAGCAATGATCCCGAGGATCCACACCTGATCCGCCGGGCAGCATTGTCTGCGGAATTTGCCCTCGCGCAGTGGCTGGTGCGCGGCGTCGCCGCAGAGAACGCCACCATGGTCGACGAAGCCGTGGAGATGCTCGGCACCCTCGAAGAAGACGTACTGGCGCAGGAAGCGTCTGACCGGCGCGACAGCCAGGCCCGCGCTGCCGATGCCCGGGCGGCGGAAGCCGAAGCCGCGGCGGCAGTCCGGCCGGCGGCCGCCAAGGTTACCGTTGTTCCGATTGCCCCCGAGGCGGCCCCCACGGCGTCAGGCGCCGACGACGCCGCCCCGGACGCCGGCAGCGTCAGCCGCGTGGTTGGTACCGAAACAGGGTCAGACACGGAAAACGGCGCCGAGAACGCAACGGACGGCGACGAACCCGGCGAATCGGAGCCGGCAACGGCGCGCGCAGCGGGACCGCAGCAGGAAGGGGAAGCGGATGAAGCCGCGGACTCCGCCGTGGACACTGATTCCGGGAACGATCCGGAATCCGGCAACGAACCTGTTGCGGACAGTGCTTCCGGTGACGGCGCCCCGCGCGACGGACACAGCAGTCAGCCGGGCACTGAAACCACTGCCCTGCCGCTGACCCCGGTTCCGGACAAGTAACCGGTTTCCGCACCCCGGCACTCCGGTGCCCCGCCGATTTTTCGGCGGGGCACCTTTTTCTTTCATCGGCCCCTTGCCATGTCCCGGTTCCGCCTATAGGTTAGTTACATCGCTAATGAACCAAGCAAGTAGTGAACCGGGCACTTGGGTCCCGGGGATGAAACCACGGGAGCCGCTTTGATAGATGACAGCAGGCCGATCTTCCAGCAGATCGCCGAACGCGTCGAAGGCGACATCCTGGACGAAACCCTCAAGGAGGAGAGCCAGGTGCCTTCCACCAATGAGTTCGCAGCCTTTTACCGGATCAACCCGGCGACGGCGGCCAAGGGCATCAACCTCCTCGTGGATGAGGGAATCCTCTATAAGCGCAGGGGCATCGGCATGTTTGTGGCGCCCGGAGCCAGGGAAGCCGTCCTCAAGAAGCGGCGGGAACAGTTCTACGAGCAGTACGTCCGTCCGCTGACAATCGAAGCGCGGAAGCTGGGTATTGACGGCACCCAGCTCGCCGGATTGATTCAGCGCAGCGCCGTCGACACCGAAGGGAGCATGGCGCCATGAATGCCGGCACCACGAACGTGATAGAAACCCGGAACCTCACACGCCGTTACCGGGACCAGCTAGCGCTCGACAACGTTGACCTGGATATCTCCGGCGGCCGCATTTACGGGCTGCTCGGGCGCAACGGAGCGGGCAAGACAACCCTGATGTCCATCCTCACGGCCCAGGGCTTCGAGTCTTCCGGCGAGGTACGGGTTTTCGGAGAACACCCCTTCGAAAATGACCGTGTGCTGCGCCGGCTGTGCTTCGTCCGCGAATCGCAGAAGTACCCGGATGACTTCACCGCGGCCAACGCTTTTGCATCCGCCGGGCTGCTTTATCCCAACTGGGATGCCGGGTTCGCCGCCTCGCTCGCGGAGGAATTCCGCCTCCCGGTCAAGCGCCGGTTGAAGAAGCTCTCCCGCGGCCAGCTTTCCGCCGTCGGAGTGATTCTCGGACTGGCATCACGGGCGGAAATCACCTTCTTTGACGAGCCGTACCTGGGGCTCGACGCCGTGGCCCGGCAGATTTTCTACGACCGGCTGGTCGAAGACTTCGCAGAGCATCCGCGCACCATCGTGCTTTCCTCGCATCTGATCGACGAGGTCGCCCTTCTCCTGGAGCACGTGATCGTCATTGACAGCGGCAGGATTGTCTTGGATGACGACGCAGAGAACATCAGGGGCAGCGCCGTAACCATCACCGGCACTGCGGACATCGTGGAGGCTTTCATCGCCGGGTATCCGGTGCTGCACCGTGAATCCCTGGGGTCCCTGGTCTCGGTCACTGTTGAGCACCGGCTCGACGACGCCGGGCGCCGGGAAGCCGCAGAGCTTGGGTTGCAGCTGACCCCGGTATCCCTGCAGCAACTCATTGTCCGCAAGACCCTGCAGGCCGATGGCGAAGAGAAGCCGTCCGGCACTGCGGCAACAGACAGCCTGGAGGCCTTCCAATGAACCGTGCAGTAGCCGTGGCGCGAATGCAGCTGACCAATAAATGGATCTACCTGTGGATTCCGCTGATCATCCTGGCCGCCTCCACGCTGATATCGCTGGCAATCTTCGCGATGATCCCGGGTGATGCCTCGAACATCATTTCCGGCTCCGGGCAGGCCGTGATGTGGTACTTCTTCGCCCTGGGGATCCAGGCCATGACCCTGCTCTTCCCCTTCTCGCAGGCCCTCAGCGTCAGCCGGCGCGCCTTCTACCTCGGCACCATCGGATTGTTCTCCCTGGTCGCCCTGGCTCTCGCGGTCCTGTACTGGGTGCTGGGCCTGGTGGAGCAGGCGACCGACGGCTGGGGCATGAAGGGCGCCATCTTCGCCATCCCGTGGATCGCCGAGGGCGCCTGGTACGCCCAGATCCTCTTCTATTTCGCGGTCACCGTCCTGCTGTTCCTGCTTGGCTTCTGGAGTTCGACCATTTACAAGCGGTGGCGGACCGTCGGACTTACGGCAGCACTGGTGGGCGCCGCCGCAGTCCTGCTGGGAGTCATTGCGCTGATCACCTGGCGGGAGGCCTGGCCCTCCGTCGGTGCCTGGATAGTGGAGCTGACGCCGCTGTCGCTGGCCGGCTGGGTGCTTGCCGCCGGTGCGCTGCTTGCCCTGACGTCCTACGCCACGCTCCGGCGAGCCGTTCCCTGATCCGCCCCCAACCGGTCCAGCTCCCGAACCCCGTCCGCCGAATCAGTATCCGGCGGACGGGGTTTTTGCTGCCTCCCGGATGATCTGCTCGAGTTCGTCTTCGCCGGCCAGGTTGTACGGCCGGATCAGCTTGTCGGCCGCCACATAGTAGAAGGCTGCCCGTACCTGCTCCAGAGGAACCCCCTTGAGCCGCGCCCAGGCCAGCCGGTACACGGCGAGCTGCACGGAGCGCACATCGAGCTTCTGCGACGACGGCGGCGCACCCGTCTTCCAGTCGATGAGGTCCCACGTGCCGTCTGCATCCTGGAA
This sequence comes from Arthrobacter sp. zg-Y179, assembly GCF_020907345.1. Classification (NCBI taxonomy): domain Bacteria; kingdom Bacillati; phylum Actinomycetota; class Actinomycetes; order Micrococcales; family Micrococcaceae; genus Arthrobacter; species Arthrobacter sp. zg-Y179. The sequence continues at coordinate 177,720 of NZ_JAJJOB010000002.1, forward strand.
CACGGCGTCGATCCGGCCGCGGACGACGACGGTGTCCACCTTGGTTTCCACCGGCACCTCGATGAAGGCCGGTGTCCGCTGTGCCCAGTCCGAGGCTTCGAACGTGGCAATCATGTCCTCCAACTGATAGGCCTCATCCACATAGGCGTCAGCGGCGCCGGGGTATTCGTCGATATCCAGCATGCCGCTGGAACCGAAGAATTCCTCAACCCAGGCGTGGAAAGCGGTGCCCTTGCGGGCGGCCATGCCCGGTTGCCGCGGCACCGGACGGCGGAGCTGCCGGGTGACCTCCGCCGGGTTGTCCTTCAGGTCCACCAGCATGGATGCCGAAATGTGGGCGGGAAGTTCCACCTGCACCACCTCGTTCGGCGGACGGTGCCGGGCCAGCACCAGTTCCGTTTCGCGGCTCCAGCGTCCGGCCGGGGAGGCAGCGGCAGTGTCGGCAGGCTCGGAATCCCGGCCGGGCAGACCTTCTTCCCCCTGGCCCGGAGCGTCTTCTTCGTCCCGGCCTTCCTCCTGCCGCGCAGCCCTCGCAGCCCGGCGTCCGGCCGATTCCAGCACGGCTTCCGCCGCCGTCTCCATCGCCTGCCGGCGCGGTCCAAGGGGATCAACCGGCCATACTGCCCGCTCCGCCTCGGCGTTGGCCGGGTTTTCCGTCCCTTCGTCTTCCGGCAGGACCCAGTGCAGGAGCCGGTATCCCGAAGCACCGGACTGCTCCAGATCGTAGAGGTCCTGCAGGTACCGCGAGGGTGCCAGCGGCTTGGACCGTCCCCCGCCCCAGGCGGAGGAGGTGCAGATCAGTACGGATTTGGCACGGGTGAACGCCACGTAGGCAAGCCGGCGTTCCTCACGTTCCGCGTGGCCCTTGGCGTCTTCACTGAAGAGCTTTTCGCTTTCCAGCCAGGACTTCTGGTCCACCTGTTCCCAGTCCCACTGCGGCAGGTCCAGGCTGTCGCCGCGCAGGGTCCACGGGATGGCGGCATCTCCGCTGCTCCAGCGTGAATCCTTGTCACTGGGGAACGAGGCTTCGTTCAGGCCCGGAACCACCACGATGTCCCATTCCAGGCCCTTGGACGCGTGGACCGTGAGGAGCTGGACCGCTTCCCGGCTCGGCTCAAGCGGCGTCACGGGCAGACCGTTTTCCTCGGAGTTGGCCGCTTCCAACCAGGCGAGGAACGCGGCCAGATCCACCCGTTCGGCGGACGAACTGAAGGTGGCCGCGGCGTCGATGAAGGCGTCCAGGTTCCGCCGGGACTCGTGCAGGGTCACGCCGGGCTTGGCCGCAACCTCGATGTCGAGCAGGATCCGGCGTTCCACTTCCCCGATCAGCGTGGTCAGGTCCTCGCCGACGAAACCGCGCAGGTCCCGCAGTTCGTTCCGCAGCTGCGTCAGGCGCTTCAGTCCCTCCTCGGAGAGGGACCTGCCCGCGTTGGACACCCAGCCGGGGCGCGGCAGTGAGTCCACGGCTTCCACGAGGCTGCCGGCCTCCACCAGATCCGCCTCCACCACGAGGTCCGGCCCTTCGTCCGGGCCGTGGATATCGGCGGCGTCGGCAACCCGGACGGCCCGTTCACGGACGCGGACCAGGTGCCGGGACCAGTCCGCCAGTGCCATGAGGTCCGCCGGTCCGATCCGCCACCGTGCTCCGGCCAGGATCCGCAGCATCGAATCGGAACGTCCCGGGTCGCCCAGGACCCGCAGGACAGCGAGCAGGTCCACCACTTCCGGTGTGGACAGCAGTCCGCCCAGTCCGACAATCTGCACCGGAATCCCCCGTTGCTCCAGTTCCTTGCGGATCGGGTCGAACTGCTTGCGTCCGCGGCACAGCACAGCCACGGTGGGCCGCACGGGCTGGTTGCGCTCGTCCCGTTCGAAGGTCCTGCTGCGGTGGAACGCCACCTGCTCGGCTACGGCCTCGGCTTCCCCCAGGATCCGTTCCGGGGTGCCCTTGCCGGGTTCCACCGAGACGTCGCAGAGGTAGCGGCCCAGGTACACCTCGCCGACGGGGGCGTTGGGCTTGGCCTGCAGCTCGGGTACGTGCGGCAGGCGCTGGTGTTTAAGCCACGGGGCAACCCCGTTGAGCGGGGTGGAGACGGTGTTGGCGGCCGCCAGCACCGAGGTGGAGTTCCGCCAGGCCACGGACAGGTTTGCCAGCGGCGCGAGCTCGCGCCCGTTGTCGGTGAACAGCGGGAACTTCTCCCGGAAGGTGCCCAGCTGCCCGGCGGAGGCCCCGCGGAACCCGTAGATGGACTGATGCGGATCCCCCACGGCGGTAACGGAGCGGCCGTCGCCGAACAGGTTGGAGAACAGCACCATCTGGGCGTGGGAGGTGTCCTGGAACTCGTCCAGCAGCACCACCTTGAACTTGGCGCGCTCCATTTCCACGGCTTCGGGGATGGTGGCGGCAATCCGAGCGGCCAGTTCCACCAGGTCGCCGAAGTCCAGCTGCCGGCGCTCCGCCTTGGCCTGCCGGTACGCTTCCACCAGTTCGGTCACGGAGATGCGCGTGCGGAGGCGGTTGATCAGCTTCCTGGCTGCCTGGGTGGGTTCCTTCGGCTTGCCGAACTGATACGGCAGGGCCGAGACGGCGGCCACGTGTGCTTCGAGTTCGGCACGGACCTCGGCCGGGGTCCGCAGATGTTCGGAGCATTCGCCGGCCATCTGCAGCACCGCTCCGACCAGGGTGGACTTGGCTGCGGTGAAGTGTTCGTAGTCCCCGGAATAGGCTTCCACCACTTCATTGGCCAGCTGCCACGACTGCGCGCCGCCAAGCATCACGGAATCGCGTTCGACGCCGATCCGCAGGCCGTAGTCGTTCACGATCCCGTTCGCGTAGGAATGGTAGGTGGAGACACTCGGCTCCATCCGTTCCTCGCCGCCGGCGGCGGTGTCCGGATCCGCTGCTCCGCCGGGTCCGGCGTCGAGCTGGTGATACAGCAGGTTCAGGCGCGCGCGGATGCGGGAGGCCAGTTCGCCGGCAGCCTTGCGGGTGAAGGTGACCCCGAGGATCTGTTCGGGCCGGACCAGTTCGTTGGCCACCAGCCAGACCACCCGGTCCGCCATCGTCTTGGTTTTGCCCGAGCCCGCCCCGGCGATGACCAGCAGGGGCTCGAGGGGGCCTTCGATGATGCCGGCTTGGTCATCCGTGGGGTACTGCACCGACGAGTTCGGGTCGGTGTGCAGCAGTTCCGCCAGCTCCCGGGCGGAGTACTTCGGGACGGGCGCCGCTTCCGGCAGCTCCCCCGGTACCGTTACGGGCGCACTCACTCGGTGACCTGCTTTCCTTCAGCACAGATGGGACAGATTTCGGGCAGCCGGCAGCCGTTGCCGCCAAAGCCGCTGCGGCCGGGGTCGTGGACCGTCTCGAAGAACGCCGCGGACATCAGGGCCGCCGCGTCGCGGACCATGTCGCGGGCCGTGGTGTCCTCGGGGTCCAGCGGCGGCTGTTCCTGGACGGAAACACCCTTGTTCGTGGTGCCGAGCTGCACCAGGGCGGCTCCGCCGGGTACCGGAGGGGCGTCCGGCAGCGCTCCTTCGCGCACCGCCTCCTGGTAGGCGGCCAGCTGCGGGTGACCCTGCAGATCGTCCTTCTTCGGCGCGGACTTGCCGGTTTTCAGGTCCACGATGAACAGCCGGCCGTCCTCGTCGACTTCCAGCCGGTCGATCTGCCCGCGCAGCAGGGCGGTGCGGACGGCGCCGTCGATCTCCACCGGCAGCTCCACCTCGAAGTCCTTTTCGACCGCCACGAGGGACCGGCCGCTGCGGCGCATGGTGATGACGTATTCGGCGAGCTTGCGGACCATGGTTTCGGCCCGCTGGTAGTCCATCTGCCCCTCCCAGTTGTCCTTCATTCCCAGGGAGGGCCAGCGTTTCTGCAGCTCCTGCACGTACTCGCTGCCGGCGGCGTCGGGCATGTCCTGCGCGATGGAATGCACCAGTGTGCCCAGGGAGCGGGCGAAGTCGGTGGCCTGCTCGCCGCCCGCAGCGGAGACGAACCAGCTCAGGGGCGACTTCAGCACGGCGTCGACCTTGGAGGGCGAGACCGGGATCCGCGCATCCGGGGGCAGGATGGGAGCGGTGCTGGACAGCGGGGCGAGCCCCCACCACTGCTCCGGATGGGCTCCCGGGACCCGCACGGGGTGGTTCAGCATGGTCCCCAGGTGATGGACGGCTTCGGCGGCTGTTTCCGGATCTTCCGCGGGCTGCTGGGCGTAACGGCGCAGTTCCGCCACCAGCGAGCGCAGCGTGTGCGGGCGCAGGACCTCGGTGCGCTGCCGTTTTTCCGCCCCCGGTTCCAGCGGTGCCACGAGGTCAAGGAAAGATGAGGGCTGCTCGTCTTCGGAGGAGACGGCCGTGCAGATGAGCACTTCGCGGGCACGTGAAATGGCGGTGGAGAAGCTGCGCAGCTCGTCGAAGCGGATGGACTGCATCAGTGTCAACGGGCTGCGGTGTGCCCGGAAATTGTCGCCGTGCTCGACCGCCGCCACCAGCTCGCCGCTGCCCAGCAGTTCACCGCGCAGGCGCAGGTTGGGCCACACGTCCTGCTGGATGCCGGCGACTATCACCATCGGCCATTCCCGGCCGGCAGCGCTGGCCGGGGTGAGCAGCTCCACTGCCTCCCTGCGCTGGGCACGCGCGGCCAGCGTATCCATGGGCAGCTCGGAACTGGTCAGGTAATCCAGGAACTGGGCCGGGGTGGAGCCGGGCAGCTGGTCGACATAGCGTTCTGCAGTCTGGAACAGGGCCATGATCGCGTCCAGGTCCCGGTCCGCACGGGAGGCACCCGGGCCTCCGGACAGTGCCGTTTCCGCCCAGCGCTTGGACCAGCCGGAAACGGACCACAGAGCCCACAGGACGGTCTCCGCCGTCGCTCCCGGTTCCTTGGCTGCTGCCCGGCCTGCGGACAGCATGGCGGATATGCGCTGGGCGGCCGGGCGGGCGTCCCAGCTCAGTCCCGCAAGGGCCCGGCCGGATTCCGATTCCGGGTCCAGCAGTGACTCCACCAGCAGTACGTCGCTGGTCCGTCCGCCGCCGGCGCTGCGCTCTTCCCGGCGCAGTGCCTGCCGCAGCCGGCGCAGTTCCAGCGTGCTGGCGCCGCCGATGCGCGAGGTCAGCAGGGACACTGCCAGCTCGGGGGTAAGCAGGTCCGGTTCCAGTACGACGGCGAACGCGTCCAGCAGCGGGCGGACGGCGGCTTCATCGCGGACCGCCCGTTCGGCGACGGGGACCTTGACTTCGATCCCCTGTCCGGTGAGGTAGCGCTGGAGGGCCGCCAGCTGGGCGCCGGTCCGGACGATGACGGCGATGTCCTCGAGCGAACGGCCCTGCAGGAGCTGGGCTTCCAGGATCCGCTGCGCCACGTAACGCTGCTCATGCATGGGGGTGTCCACTACATGGGCCTCGGCCGTGCCCGCAACCGGAGCAGCGCCGGATTCCGGTACTTCGGATTCCGGTACTTCGGCGCCCGGCGTGTCGGCGGGGCCGCCGTCGGCTTGAGCATTCGCCGGGAGCCTCCCGATGAACCGGGCATCGGCCACGGCGGTGCGGTAGGACGGCAGGGAGCCGACCACGGAAATCCGTGAGGCCGTCCGGGTCCAGGCTCCGGCCAGCGAACCGGTCAGCCGGTGCGAGGTGGTCAGGACGCGGGTCTGGAGGTGTCCGTCAAAACGCCTGTCCAGCAGGCCCACCAGGTCCGGGCGGGCGCCGCGGAAGCCCTGCACCACGGTGTCGGGGCAGGCGGCGGCGATGGAATCTCCGGTGCCGGCCAGCAGCGCGTAAAGGCTGTGGATGGCCGGGTTGGCTTCCTGCAGGTCATCCACCAGCACCAGCTGCTGGCGTTCCCGCTCCGCCGCCAGGAATTCCGGATCCGAGTGCAGGATGTTCAGGGCTGAAGTGATAATGCCTGCCGGATCGAAGGACTCCGGCATGCGCAGATCCAGGACGTCCCGGTACTCGGCGTAGAGTTCCGCGGCGGCCACCCAGTCCGGCCGGCCGTGCCGCTGTCCCAGTTCGCGCAGTTCCTCGGCGGAGATGCCGTATTCAATGACGCGGTCGAAGAGCTGGCGGATTTCCTGCCGGAAGCCGCGGGTGCCCAGGGCAAGGTCCAGGCTGTCCGGCCAGGGCAGTTCCGGCACCCCGTGCTGTCCGTGCCCGGCCAGCAGTTCCTTGATGATGACGTCCTGTTCGGCGCCGGAGAGCAGCTTCGGAGCCCGCGTGATGTAGGGCAGGCGGCCTTCGGTCTTGGCGCGCCGGATGAGGTCGAAGGCGTAGGAGGCCCAGGTGCGGGCGGGGGCGGTGCTCAGGGTTCCCTGCAGCCGTGCCGAGAGCGCGTCCCGCAGGCCGGCAGCGGCAAGCCGTGAAGGCGCCAGCATCAACAGATGCGAAGGGTCAAGCCCGTCGCGTTCAATCCGTGCGACGGCGGCTTCCACCAGGACGGTGGACTTGCCGGTTCCCGGCGCTCCGAGGACGAGGACGGGGCCGCTGCCCGTCGGCAGGTCCACCACGGCCTGCTGGTCCGCGCTGAGCCGGGGCGCGGACAATGCGCTTGCAGCCGGCCCGACGAGTTGGAGTTCAACGCTCATGGTTCCACTTCATCATGTCCCTCCGACATTCCTGATATCGGCGCCCCCGGTGTTTGCTGCCCGGTGGGGTCCAGAACATCCGGGGCGGTCCGCAGGGTGTTCTGCAGGCCGGTCCGGAGGCTGTCCAAGCGGTCCCATTCCGCCTCGTCGGGCTGCCAGCGGGCGGCTTCGATCCGCACCCGGTAACCCGCGCCGTCGTCGTCCGCCGTCCCGCGCACCGGGGTGCCCTCGAGCCGGTAGTGTTCCCAGGCGCGCCCTTCATGGCAGCGCGGCGGTTGTCCCGACGATCGCAGGACCCGCCACCAGCACACCTCGGAGCCGCGCGCGGACATGACCGCGCCCACCTGCCGCGGTCCGCCGGCGTCGAGCAGTTCGGCAATGTCGCCATAGGAGAGCACGCGTCCGGGCGGTATGAGATCGGCCACAGCCAGCACCGCGTCGGCGTAGTCCCTGCGCATATCCAGTAGGGTACCGACGCCGGGCGGGCCGCGGCCAATCCCGGGAATGTCAGCGCTCCCCGATAGGTTTGAGGCATGAACAGCTGGCATGAACTTCCCCGGGCGGCCTTCGATCTGGAGACCACGGGCCGGGACCCGCAGACCGCGCGGATCGTCACCGCATCCATCATCCTGGTCAACGGCCGGGGCGAAACCCTGCAGCACCACGAGTGGCTGGCCTGCCCCGGGATTCCGATCCCTGCCGAGGCGGCAGCCATCCACGGCATCACCAATGAACGCGCCCGGGCGGAGGGCGGGGACCCGGCCGCCGTCACGGCCGAGGTGGCCGAGGTGCTGGCCGGCATGTTCGCCGCAGGCATTCCCGTCCTGGCTTTCAACGCCTGCTACGACTTCACGGTCCTGGCCCGCGAATGCGAGCGCTTCGGCCTCACGGCTCCCCATCCGGTTCCCGTGATAGACCCGTACATCCTGGACAAGCAGGTGGACCGGTTCCGCCGCGGCAAGCGCACCCTCACCGCCATGGCCGAGCACTACGGCGTGGGGTTCGAGAATGCGCACACCTCAGCGGCCGACGTCGCGGCCACCCTGTCCGTGGCATCAGTGATGGCCGCGAAGTATCCGGAACTGCAGTGCGATGCGCGCACCCTGCACGAGTCACAGGTCAGCTGGGCCGCAGGCCAGGCTGCCAGCTTCCAGGAATACCTGCGGCGCCGGGAACCGGAAGCCGTGATCGACGGCAGCTGGCCGTTGCGTGCCGCGCCGGACCACGCGCCCGGGGCCGTCCTGGACCCGGCCTGATCCGTTAGCTCCCGCGCGTCCGGACAGCTCTTCACAGGCCGTCACTTTGGCCGGAGCGCCGCAGCCAACATGCGATACTGGTACCTGTGTTTGGCGCTGATGGCGCCCCAGGCGTACGGCGCGTTCCTGCGCGCGCGTAATGTCTCGCGCCACGAGATTGGCAGGCACCCTCCGCACAGCCGGCATTTGGGCACGGCACAGAACCGTGCTCCTTTCCCCATGCTCCGGTCCGGCCATTGAACGCATATGACGAGGACGAATGATCACAGTTACCGACCTTCGCAAGGTCTACCGGCAGGGCGACCGCACGGTCACTGCACTGGACGGCGTGAGCCTGAGCGTGCCCAAGGGTTCGATCCACGGGATCATCGGCCACTCCGGTGCCGGAAAGTCCACCCTGGTCCGCTGCCTGACCCTGCTGGACCGGCCGACGTCGGGCTCGGTCACCATCGACGGCCGTGAGCTGACCGCGGTGAAGGACTCCGAGATCCGCGCGGCCCGCCGCCGGATCGGCATGGTGTTCCAGCACGCGAACCTCATGGACTCCCGCACCGCCGCTGCCAACATTGCCCACCCGCTGGAGCTGGTGGGCACGAAGAAGAGCGTCATCGATGCCCGCGTGAAGGAACTGCTGGCCCTCGTTGGCCTCGAAGGCAGCGCCGGGGCGTACCCCGCGCAGCTTTCCGGCGGACAGAAGCAGCGCGTGGGCATCGCCCGGGCACTGGCTTCGGATCCCGATGTGCTCCTGTGCGATGAGCCGACCTCGGCCCTGGACCCCAGCACCACGGACGACATCCTGGACCTGATTTCCGATCTCACCCGCCGCCTGGACCTGACGGTCCTGATCATCACGCACGAGATGAACGTGGTGAAGCGGATCTGCGATTCGGTATCCCTGCTCGAGGCAGGACGGGTGGTGGAACACGGCCCGCTCCGCGAGGTCGCCTCCGACCTGCGCGGCCGGCTGGCGAAACAGCTGATCCCGCTGCCCGTGACGCCGCCGTCTCCCGGCGGTCCGGTCCTGGAACTGCTGTTCACGGGCCAGACCACGTCGGACCCGGTGCTTTCCGCCCTCACCCGCCGGTTCGACACCGATGTCAACGTCCTTGCCGGCAGCGTCGAGCTGCTGGCCGGCACCCGCTTCGGACGGCTGCGCATCCAGTTGGACACGCACACCGACATGGCCGCCGTCCATGAATACCTCGCCCTGCAGGGCGTCACCGTGGAGGTGGCAGCATGAACTTCCTGACCGGACTCTTCGACAACCCCGGAATCACCAAGGCACTGCCCGAAGCCGTGCTGGAAACCCTCCAGATGGTCGGCATTTCCGGTTTCTTCACCCTGCTGATCGGCCTGCCGCTGGGCGTGTTCCTGCACGTCAGTGCGCCCGGGGGCCTGCTCCCCATGAAGGTCGTCAACCGGATTGTCAGCGATATCATCGTCAACATCACCCGGTCGGTACCCTTCGCCATCCTGATGGTCACCCTGATTCCGCTGGCCCGCCTCATCACCGGGACCTCGATCGGGCCCGTGGCCGCCTCGGTATCGCTGAGCATCGCCACTATCCCGTTCTTTGCACGGCTGGTGGAAAACGCGCTCCGCGACGTCGCCGGCGGCAAGATCGATGCAGCCCTGGTCATGGGATCAACGAAGATGCAGGTGGTCACCAAGGTGCTGCTGCGCGAGGCCCTGCCCGGCCTCGTCGCCGCACTGACCACCACGCTGGTGACCCTCGTGGGCTACTCCGCCATGGCCGGCATCGTCGGCGGCGGCGGTCTCGGCAGGCTGGCCTACAACTACGGCGTCCAGCGCTTTGACACGCAGGTCATGGTGGTCACGATCATCATCATCGTGGCCCTCGTACAGATCATCCAGCTGGCCGGCGATTTCGTTTCCCGCCGGGTGGACCACCGGTCCGCCGCGGGCACGGGCCGGCGCAGCCGCCCGTCTGCCGCAGCAGAAGGCATCAGCCCCGACGCCGCGCCCGCCGGCACCGCCCGGGAACCCGACAAGACCACCGTCTAGTCTCCGTCTTCGCAAGGTCCGGGCGTGCCCCGGGCCCTGCGGACCTGCAGCCAGTAGCCGCTAGCTGCACCTTCCCCGGGGCGGCGGACATCCGCTTCCCGGGTTACGTGAAAGGAACGCATTCGATGCGTAAAACACTTACCCTCGTTGCCACCGGTGTGGCCACGGCCCTGGCGCTGACGGCTTGCGGCGGATCCGACTCCGCCTCCAGCGCCGTGGAGAGCCTTGACCCCGCAAACCCGGTAACCCTGACCGTGGGCGCCAGCCCCACTCCGCACGCCCGGATCCTCGAATTTGTCCGGGACAACCTCGCCGAGGACACCGGCCTGGAAATCGAGATCCAGGAGTTTGACGACTACGTCACGCCGAACATCTCCCTGAATGACGGCGACAGCGACGTCAACTTCTACCAGCACCTGCCCTACCTGGAATCCCAGATGGAGAGCCAGGGCTACGAGTTCGAGCACGGCGCCGGAATCCATGTAGAGCCCTACGCCGCGTTCTCGGAGAAGCATGAGGACGTCTCCACCATCAAGGAGGGCGCCCGCGTGATGGTTACCAACGACCCCTCGAACCAGGCCCGCGCCCTGAAGATGCTTGAGGAAGCCGGACTTGTGAAGGACATCGCGGACGATTCCTCCGTGCTGACCCTGACCGAGGAACAGAATCCCAAGGACCTGGACTTCCAGGAAAACCAGCCGGAACTGCTGGTCAACGACCTCAGTGATCCCACCGTGGACCTGGCCATCATCAACGGCAACTACATCCTCGAAGCCGGTCTGAGCACGGATGACGCCCTGCTGGTGGAATCCGCCGAGGACAACCCGTACGCCAACTTCCTGGTCTGGAAGACCGGTAACAAGGACGCACGGATCGACAAGCTCGAGGAACTGCTCCACTCCCCCGAAACCAAGGCCTTTATCGAAGAGACCTGGCCGAACGGCGACGTGACCGCAGCTTTCTAAAGCGGGACAGCAAAAACCCCGCACTTCCCGTTTCAACGGGAGGTGCGGGGTTTTTTACTGCCCTGAACCCGGCCTTACGGCTGGGCTGCAGCAGCGGCCTTCGCAGCGGCCGGCAGCGCGGCGTAGATCCGGTTCATCGCGGCGTCGTCGTGGGCGCCGGACAGGAACCAGGCCTCGAACACCGACGGCGGCAGGTAGACCCCTGCGTCGAGCATCGAGTGGAAGAACGGGCGATACCGGAACGCTTCCTGCGCCTGGGCCTGCTCGTAGTTGTGCACGCCGGTGGCGGAAGTGCCGAAGGCGACGCTGAAGAGGCTGCCCGCGCGCTGGATGCTGTGGTCCACGCCGGCCGCCTCCAGTTCGGCGGACACTGCGGCGGAGAGCTCCGCGGAGCGGGCATCCACGTTGGCGTAGACCTCGGCGGTGGCGGCCTTGAGCGTGGCGACGCCGGCTGCCATGGCAATCGGGTTACCCGAGAGGGTGCCGGCCTGGTAGACCGGGCCCAGCGGCGCGAGGTAGTCCATCACGTCGGCGCGGCCACCCAGGGCTGCGACGGGCATGCCGCCGCCGATCACCTTGCCGAAGGTGAACAGGTCCGGGGTCCAGCCTTCCTTCGCACCGGTCAGCCCCCAGAAGCCTGCCGGTCCGGTGCGGAATCCGGTGAGTACCTCGTCGAGGATCAGCAGCGCGCCGTGCGAGGCGGTGATCCGGGACAGGGCGGCATTGAAGCCCTCGTCCGGAGTAACCACGCCCATGTTCGCCGGGGCGGCTTCGGTGATGACTGCGGCGATGTTGGCGCCGTGCTCGGCGAACGCCTTCTCGACGGCGGCCACGTCGTTGTACGGCAGCACCAGGGTCTCCGCGGCGGTCGCTTCGGTGACGCCGGCCGAGCCGGGCAGTGCCAGGGTGGCCAGGCCGGAGCCGGCGGAGGCGAGCAGCCCGTCGAGGTGGCCGTGGTAGCAGCCGGCGAACTTGATGACCAGGTTCCGGCCGGTGAAGCCGCGGGCCAGCCGGATGGCTGTCATGGTGGCTTCCGTGCCGGTGGACACCATGCGCAGGCGCTTCACGCCCGGCACGCGGTCCATGACCAGCTGCGCCAGTTCGGCTTCGGCCGGGGTGGACGCACCGAAGGACAGTCCGTTGTCCACGGCTGCGTGTACGGCGGCCAGGACGTCCGGGTGGGAGTGGCCCACCAGTGCCGGGCCCCAGGAGCAGACGAGGTCCACGTATTCGCGGCCCTCGGAGTCGGTGATGTACGGGCCCTTGGCGGAAACCATGAAACGGGGCGTGCCGCCCACGGAGCCGAAGGCCCGGACCGGGGAGTTCACGCCGCCGGGCATCAGGGCCCGGGCGCGGTCAAAGAGTTCTTCGGAGGACGACGGTGAGACAGGTGAGGACATTACTTGCTTTCCTTCAGCCAGGCCGCCAGTTCGGTGGCCCAGTAGGTGAGAATCATGTTGGCGCCGGCCCGCTTGATGCCCAGCACGGACTCTTCGATGGCCCGGCGGCGGTCAATCCAGCCGTTGGCGGCGGCAGCTTCAATCATCGCGTACTCGCCGGAGATCTGGTAAGCGCCCACCGGGACCGGGGACATGGCGGCCACATCGGCCAGCACGTCGAGGTAGCTCATGGCCGGCTTGACCATCAACATGTCGGCGCCTTCTTCGAGGTCCAGCTCCACTTCGAGGAGGGCCTCACGGCGGTTCGAGGCGTCCATCTGGTAGGTACGGCGGTCGCCCTTCAGCTGGGAGTCCACCGCTTCGCGGAAGGGGCCGTAGAACGCGGAGGCGTACTTGGCGGCGTAGGCGAACAGGGAAACGTCGGTGAAGCCGGCGGTGTCCAGGGCGTGGCGGATGACGGCGATCTGCCCGTCCATCATGCCCGACGGGCCCAGCACATGCGCGCCGGCGCGGGCCTGCTCCACCGCCATCCGGCCGTAGATCTCCAGGGTGGTGTCATTGTCCACCACGCCGTTTTCATCCAGCACGCCGCAGTGTCCGTGGTCGGTGAATTCGTCCAGGCAGACATCGCTCATGATGACGAGCTCGTCGCCGACTTCCTCGCGGACGGCGGCGATGCCGCGGTTGAGGATGCCGTTGGGGTCGGTGCCCGCGCTGCCGACGGCGTCGCGCTCGGCGGGGATGCCGAAGAGCATGATGCCGCCGATGCCCAGCTCTGCCGCTTCGGACGCGGCTTTCTTCAGGCTGTCCATGGTGTGCTGGACGACGCCGGGCATGGATGTGAGCGGGTTCGGCTCGGTGATGCCCTCACGGACGAAGGCCGGAAGGATCAGCTCGGCCGGATCCAGCCGGAATTCTGCGGTCAGCCGCCGCATGGCGGGGGTGGTGCGGAGGCGGCGGGGACGGTGCTGAGGGAAGCTCATGGGGATGGTTCTGCCTTCCGGTAATGATGGGGAACTAGGTAGTAGGACCCGTAGACATAGCAACGGAGAGTGCGTCGGCTATTCCCGCCGGGGTTGGCTGCTTCGCCACGGCATCCGGTCCCGCACCCAGTTCGCGCATCCGCGCAGCTGTGCTGTCGCCGATGGCCACCAGCAGTGTCCCGGCCGGGACCGGCACGCAGCGCCGGACGAACCGGCGGGCGATGCTCGGTGAGGTGAGGACGACGGCGCGGCGTCCGGCGGGTGCCGACGCGGCGAAGGCTTCGGGGTCCAGGAGTCCTTCCCCGGTAACCGCCGGGGTGAAGCGCACGCCCGTAGCCGGGTAGTCCACCGTGCAGTACGCGGTCACGGCGCGGACCTCCCAGCCCAGGGAGGTCAGTGCCTCGTGCAGGGACGGGTCGGCGATATCGGCCTGCGGCAGCAGCACCCGCAGGTCCCCGCCCTCCGGATCCGATCCGGAAGGATCCGGCCAGGATGCGGCCAGGCCCCGGGCCGACTGGTCGGTGTCGGGCAGGAAATCGATATCGAAGCCGACTTCTTCCAAGGCCTGCCGCGTTCCGGCACCGACGGCCGCGATCCGGGTATCGGCGGGCACCAGGGCCTCGGGGCAGATGCCCAGGGCAACACACCGGCGGGTCACGGCCCGCACGGTGGTGACACTGGTGAAGACCACCCAGGCGAACCGGCCGGATTTCAGCGAATTCAGTGCGCGGTCCAGCTGTGCGGTGTCCGCCGGGAACTGGAAGTCGATCAGGGGCATCAGCGTCACCGATGCCCCGCAGTCCTGCAACTCCCGGACCATGGCCGAAGCCCGGTCCGGGGTGCGTGGAAGGACAACGTTCAGTCCGGCGAGGTCCGGGCCGTGGTGTCTGGCTGCCATCTCAGCAGCTCCGGAATCCGGGCATCAGCTGGCAGGAAGATCCGTGAGCTGCGCGGCGCCGGCCGCCAGCAGCTCCTCGGCAACCTGCACGCCCAGGGCGCGGGCGGCATCTTCGTTGCGTTCGCTGACGACGCCGGTGCGGCGCATCAGCCGGGTGCCGTCGTCGCTGCAGACCACGGCTTCAAGCGTGATGCCTTCGGCTCCGACGCTGGCCAGCGCACCGACCGGAGCCGTGCACCCTGCCTCAAGCCTGCCGAGCATGGCCCGTTCGGCTGCCACCGTGAGGCGGCTTTCGAGGTGGTCATACGCGGCAAGTGCCGCCGCGAGCTGCCCTTCGGCGGCGTCGGCCGTGCGGCACTCCACTGCCAGCGCTCCCTGGCCGGGGGCGGGAAGCATCACGGCGGGATCAATGAACTCGGTAACCATGTTCAGGCGGCCCAGCCGGGCCAGGCCGGCGGCCGCCAGCACCACGGCGTCGAGGTCACCGGGGGCGCCTTCCACCAGGCCGGCAACCCGGCCGAGGCGGGTATCCACGTTGCCGCGGATGTCCACGATCTCCAGGTCCGGGCGGGCGGCCCGCAGCTGGGCTGCCCGGCGCGGGGAACCGGTGCCGATCTTCGCACCGGCGGGAAGGCCGGCCAGGGTCAGCCCGTCACGGGCACACAGCACGTCGCGGACATCCACCCGTTCCGGAATGGCGCCCAGGACAAGGCCGTCCGCCGGGGAGGTGGGCAGGTCCTTGAGCGAGTGCACGGCAACATCGCAGTCCCCGCGCAGCAGCGAGTCGCGCAGCGCGGCCACGAACACGCCGGTCCCGCCGATCTGCGACAGGGCGGCACGGTTGATGTCACCCTCGGTGCGCACCCGGACCAGTTCGACGTCGAAGCCGCCGAGCCCGGACAGGGCCTCGGCCACGGTGGTGGTTTGGGTAACGGCCAGGGCGCTGCCGCGGGTGCCGATCAGGACGGGCGAGTGCGCCACTACTGGACGCCCACGGTGGAATCGGCGCCTGCAATTGTCGGCTTCTCGCCGCGCAGGTTCGCGCAGCAGCCGGGGCGGCAGACGTCGTACCACGGGCCGAGGTCGGTCATGGCGGGGCGGATGGCAATGTTGTTTTCCAGGGTGCGTTCCTGCAGCAGGTCCACCAGTCCGGACACGAAGGTCTCGTGGATGCCGGGGGTCGGCGTGCGGTCCGCCGCCAGGCCCAGTTCCGTGCAGGTATCCATGGCCTCGGTGTCGAGGTCCCAGATCACTTCCATGTGGTCGCTGACGAAGCCCAGCGGAACAATGACCACGCCGTTGACGCCCTTGGCGGGCAGTTCGGCGATCGCGTCGTTGATGTCCGGTTCCAGCCAGGGGATGTGCGGTGCACCGGAGCGGGACTGGTAGACCAGCTGCCAGTCCATGCCTGCGGCTTCGGGGACCCGCTCCATGATGGCGCGGGCGTTGGCCAGGTGCTGGGCCACGTAGGCGCTGCCTTCTTCGAACTCGCGGTCGCGCGGACCGGAGGCTTCGGCGTCGGCGGTGGGAATGGAGTGGGTGGAGAAGAGGATCTCGATCTTCTCGTTGTCCACGCCCTTGGCGGCCAGCTGCGCGCGGACCTTGGCGACGGACTCGCGGACGCCTTCGACGAAGGGCTCCACGAAGCCGGGGTGGTCGAAGTACTGGCGGACCTTATCCACGTGCAGCTTCTTGTCCAGCCCGGTCTTCAGGAGGTTCATGCCCAGGTCTTCGCGGTATTGGCGGCAGCTCGAGTACGAGGAGTAGACGCTGGTGGTGACCATGAGGATGCGGCGGTAGCCGTTGTCGTACGCCTCCTGGAGGACGTCCTTGATGTAGGGCGCCCAGTTGCGGTTGCCCCAGAGGACGGGCAGTTCGACGCCTCGGCGTGCCAGCTCTGCTTCCAGTGCCGCCTTCAGCGCGCGGTTCTGCTCATTGATGGGGCTGATGCCGCCGTTGGCGCGGTAGTGGGTGGCCACTTCCTCCAGCCGCTCATCGGGGATGCCGCGGCCGGCGGTGACGTTGCGCAGGAAGGGAATGACGTCTTCCTGGCCTTCCGGGCCGCCGAAGGAGGCCAGCAGGATGGCGTCGTAGTGCTTCGGGGCCATGCGGCCGTTTTCATCGACGCCCTCAAAGGGGTCGAAGGCAGGCTCGTGGGAAACAGCGGATGTCATTTGAGTACCTCAGCAACTTCGGCGGCCGGGATACGCCGGCCGGTGTAGAACGGGACTTCTTCACGGACGTGGTTGCGGGCCTCGGTGGCGCGCAGGTGGCGCATCATGTCGACGAGGTCAACCAGGTTGGGAGCTTCGAGGCCCAGGATCCATTCCCAGTCGCCCAGGGCGAAGGAGGCCACGGTGTTGGCAAGGACCTGGGGGAATTCGCGGCCGAGCATGCCGTGGTCGCGCAGCATCTTGCCGCGTTCCTCGGCGGGCAGCTGGTACCACTCGTAGGAACGGACGAACGGGTAAACGCAGATCCAGGTCTCGGGATCGATGCCCCGGGCGAAGGACGGCCAGTGGTTCTTGGAGAACTCAGCGTCGCGGTGCACACCCATGGCGGACCAGGCGATCTCGGTGCCGGCGAACAGTTCCGTCCGGCGGATCTGCCGCAGGGCCGCCTGCAGCGCTTCCGGCGCGCTGCCGTGCAGCCACACCATCACGTCGGCGTCCACGCGCATGGCGGACACATCGTAGAGTCCGCGGAGCGTGACATTGCTGGCAGCGAGGTCCTTGGTCAGGGCCTCGAAGGCATCAACGGCACCGTTCGAGACGGGCGCTTTCGGCATGGAGGACCGCTTGAAAACGGTCCAAAGGGTAAAGAACTGTTCGTCGTTGCCGGCCGTTCCGGCGGCGCTGCGGTCCATCGTCTCACTCATGTTTAACAGTCTGCCCTTTGCATATAGGTAAGTCGAAACACCGCACTTCTACAATTTGTAGAAAGTGCGGAACATCACAGCAGTGCGTTCGCCAGCGCTGCCATTCGGGTGCGGGTGTCGGCGGTGACGGCGGCCAGGCCGGTTCCGGCCAGCCAGGCTCCCACCGCTTCCAGTCCGGGCGATTCGGCCACCGCCGCGCGGACGGCGTCCACCCGGTCCTTATGCCCGACGGCGGCGGAGGGCAATGCGCCCACCCACCGGACCACGTCCCACCCGACGACGTCGTCGGCCTTGATTTCCACCTGCAGCAGGCCGGACGCGTCGGCCACGGCCTGCCGGAAGAGGTCATTGTCGGTGCGGTCCACGTGCACCGGTTCCGCGGCGGAGTCCTCCGGATTCAGTGCCCGCCCGTAGGAAAGGCGCAGTACATGGGTTCCGGGGCCGGTGGAATCGGCGAGCCACTGCCACTTGGCGGTGGCGTGCGTCATGGCCTTCGCGTCGATGCCTTCCACCTCCCGCGCTACCAGGACGCCGGTGCCGCGCGGCATGGCGTCCAGTTCCGGCAGGTCCACCACCAGGGTCACCAGGGCGACGCCGGGTCCCGGCTGCGGCCGGTAGGCCGCCACCTCGGGCAGCGCGGTAGCCAGGAGGTCAACAGCTGCGGGGCCTTCGGCGGCAACCACCACGGCGTCGGCTGCCAGTTCCTGCCCGCCGCTGCAGCGGATCCGCCATCCTTCGGCACCGCGGGTCAGGGATTCGGCACGGACGCCGGAGCGCAGGAGCGCACCGGAGGTTTCCAGATCGGAGACCAGCGCCTCGGCCAGCCGGCCCATTCCGCCGTCGAGTCCGGCCACTGCCGAACCGGCAGGTGCTGCTGCACGCATGGCACCGACGGCGGCGCCCAGGGAACCGTGCCGGGAGACGGCAGCGCGCAGGCCCGGTGCCACGGAGTCGACGTCGAGCACGTCGGGGTCGGCGGAATAGACGCCGCCGACCACCGGAGTGACGAGCCGGCGAAGCACCGCTTCGCCCATCCGCGCCCGCACCACGTCCCCCAGGCTCATGGACGGGCGGCGGGTCAGGTTACCCACCGGCAGGACCTTGTCCATGGCTGCCCGGGCTGCTCCCGCGCGGCCAAGGGCACGGACAATGTCCGGGTGCCGGGGGTCTGCGGGGATGCCGAGCAGGCCGCTGCTCGGCATCTGCTGCGCTCCCGACGGCAGGTCCTCGGCCGCCAGCTGCAGCCATGACCCGGCAGGGTTGGGCTGGACCACTGCGTCCGCCAGGCCGAGCTCCTCAACCAGGTTTGGAACGGCCGGTGACCTCGTGGCGAAGGACTCCGCTCCGCTGTCCAGCTGCACGCCGGCCACCTCGTGCCGGCCGACGCAGCCGCCGAACCGGTCCGAGGCCTCCACCACGGCCACCTGGACGCCTGCCCGCTGCAGGTCCCGGGCCGCGATGAGGCCGGAAATTCCGCCGCCTATAACGACGGCGGTGGGACCGCTGGGGGTTTCGCCGCCGGCTTTGTGAGCCGCGCTTTGAGCAGCGTTTTCAGCTTTTGCGGCTTTCTCCGGCTTTGTGAGGAAACGGTGGGGCATGCCTACGGCTCCACCGAATGAATCAGTTCAACCACCCGCGTCAGGACGCCTGCGTCGGTTTCCGGCGGCACGCCGTGGCCAAGGTTGACCACGTGGCCCGGAGCGGCTGCGCCTGCGGCAAGGACTTCGCGGACGTGTGCTTCCAGGATGTCCCACGGCGCGCTCAGCAGTGCGGGGTCAATGTTGCCCTGCAGCGGCGTCGTGCCGCCGAGGCGGCGGTTGGCTTCGTCCAGCGGCAGCCGGTAATCCACGCCGACAACATCCACGCCGACGTCGCGCATGGCCACCAGCAGCTCGGACGTGCCGGTGCCGAAATGCACCAGCGGGGCACCGAGGCCGCGCACATGGTCCAAGGCACGGGAGGAGGCAGGTGCTACGTGCTTGACGTAGTCGGCGAGGCCAAGGGAACCGGCCCAGGAGTCGAAGAGCTGGCCGGCGCTGGCGCCCGCTTCCAGTTGCGCGCGCAGGAACATTCCGGACGCATCGGCGGCCCAGGCGGTCAGCGCCTGCCAGGCATCGGGGTCAGCGTGCATCATGGTGCGCGGGCCGAGGTGGTCACGGGACGGCTTGCCCTCGACCATGTAGGCGGCCAGGGTGAACGGCGCGCCGGCGAATCCGATCAGCGGCTTGGAGCCGAGCTCGGCAACCGTCAGCCGCACGGCTTCCCGGATCGGTTCCAGCGCCTCTTCGGTCAGCCGCGGCAGGGCGGCGACGTCGGCGGCGGTACGCACCGGACTGCCCAGCACGGGTCCGACGCCGGGAACGATGTCCACGTCCACGCCGGCCAGTTTCAGCGGAATAACGATGTCGGAAAAGAAGATGCCCGCATCCACGTCGTGGCGGCGCACCGGCTGCAGGGTGATCTCCGCCGCCAGCTCGGGCCGGAGGCAGGATTCCAGCATTCCGGTCCCCTGCCTGGCTTTCAGGTACTCGGGCAGGGAACGGCCGGCCTGACGCATAAACCACACCGGGCGGCGGGCGGGGGTTCCGCCGCGGTACGCGGTGATCAGGGGGGAATCGGCCGTCCGGCCGTCCAGCAGCGGGTGCGTGGCGCTAAGAGTCATACCTTGATTCTCCCCAAAATCCGGGACAAGCCATAACCGGGCACCTCACGGCGGCCGTGGTGGCGCTTCTCACACCCCTAAAGGAGGAATTCGGGCAGTCCGATTGAAGGTATCCTCCTGGGCGTGGCTAGTATTGACCTACTGTGGTTCTACTTTCCCTCATTGCTACGCACACCGACGTAGACCTGGAGACTGTCGCCCGGCTGAGTGCCGGCGCATCCGAGGTCTCGTCTTCGCTGGTCGATTCCGGAAGCGCCGTCGCCGGCTCCGTTGTCCTCGCTACCTGCAACCGGTTGGAGGTGTATTGCGAGACCGGCTCGGATGCCGATATTGAAGCCGCCCGTTCCGCTGTTGTTGCAGAAATCAGCCGGCACTCCGGCATGAGTGAAGACCTCGTTTCCCGCTCCTTTGCCACGAACACCGGCGAGTCCGTCCCCCAGCACCTCTTCGCGGTCGGCGCGGGACTTGATTCCGCCGTCGTCGGCGAACGCGAAATCGCCGGCCAGGTCCGCCGGGCGCTCATTGAAGCCCAGGAGAGCGGAACCGCCAGCGGCGGCCTCACCCGCTTATTCCAGACCGCTTCCCGCACCGCCAAGGACGTCGGTGCCCTTACAGCCCTCGGTAAACGGGGGCTTTCCATTGTTTCGGTCGCCCTGGGGCTGGCCACGGACCTGTCCGAGAACCGCGACTGGTCAAAGAAGTCAGTGGTGGTTTTCGGCACCGGCGCCTACGCCGGCGCCACCATGGCCCTGCTCAAGGAGCGCGGCTGCACCGACATCAGCGTCTACTCCTCCTCCAACCGCGCAGAGTCCTTTGCCGCCTCCCGGGGCGGGAAGCCCCTGACCCGTTCGTCCCTGCCCAAGGCCCTGACCCGGGCCGACGTCGTCATCGGCTGCAGCGGCAGCGACAGCCAGGTCAGCGCCGAAGATGTCCGCCGTGTCCGTGCCGAAGCAGGCAAGCCGCTGATCATCATCGACCTTGCCTTGACGCACGACTTCGATCCGGCCGTCCGCGAGATCGACGGCGTCGAACTGATCACCCTGGAGTCCGTCCGGCTGGCCGCACCGGCCGAGCAGGCCGAGTCGCTGAAGCAGGCGAGCACCATTGTTGCCGATGCCGCGAAGAACTTTTCCAAGCAGCAGCTCAGCCGTGAAATGGACTCAGCCATCGTTGCCCTGCGCCGGCACACCTTGGACGTGCTGGAATCGGAGCTGGAGAAGGTCCGTGCCCAGCACGGATGCACCGGGGCCGCCCAGGAAGTGGAGTTCGCCATGCGCCGCATGGTCAAGCAGCTGCTCCACGTTCCCACCGTCCGCGCCCGGGAACTGGCCGCAAGCGGCCAGCAGGAGGACTACATCCGGGGCCTTGAAGCCCTGTACGGGATCACGGTGGAGCGCAGCGAGGCCGCAGCGCCCGCCAAGGATGCCGGTTCGCCTGCGGACGGCGCCGCCGACTCGGACGACGCCGAACCGAAGTCCGCGTAGGGCGTTTCAGTAGACCGGTTTCTCCGGTTCCACCCGGCGCACCCATTCCAGGATCCCGCCGGTGACGTTGTAGACCTCCGGATAGCCTGCACCGCGCAGATAGGCCGCGACCTCGGCGGACCGCACCCCGGATTTGCAGTGCACGTAGACCGGCCGTCCCGGCTCCGGCCGGAACTCCCCCGCCAGCACGGCGCCCCGCGGCGCCAGCCGGGCCCCGTCGATGCGGACAATGTCGTGTTCCCCCGGCTCCCGGACGTCCAAGAGCTCGAAGTCCCTGAGCCCGGCCGAGCGTTCGGCCAGCAGGTCCCGCAGCACGTCCACGTCCACTTCCGCCCCGGCGGGTACAGGCTCCGTCGGCGTAATGCCGCAGAACGCCTGGTAATCGCTTAGCTCCGTGACGGGGAGGGCCTCCGGATCCCGCCGGACCCGAAGTTCGCGCCAGCTCATCTCCAGTGCGTTGAAGACCAGGACCCGGCCCAGCAGGGTCCGGCCCGTTCCGGTGATCAGCTTGATGGCCTCATTGACCATGACGGAGCCGATCTGCGCACAGAGGACCCCGAGCACGCCCCCTTCCGCGCAGGAGGGAACGGAACCGGCCGGCGGCGCCTGCGGGAAAAGATCGCGGTAGGTGGGCCCGTGTTTGCCCCAGAAGACGCTCACCTGTCCGTCGTAGCGGAGGATCGAACCCCAGACGTACGGCTTGCCCAGGATTTCGGCGGCGTCGTTGATCAGGTAGCGGGTGGCGAAATTATCCGTGCCGTCCACAATCAGGTCGTAACCGGAAAAGATCGCCAGGACGTTGGAGTTGTCCAGCCGCTCCCGGTGCAGGACCACCTCGACCAGCGGATTCAGCTCCGCCACGGTTCGGGCTGCGGACTCCGCTTTGGGGGTACCGACGTCGGATACGCCGTGGATGACCTGGCGCTGCAGGTTGGAGACATCCACGACGTCGTCGTCGACAACGCCGAGCGTGCCCACGCCCGCCGCAGCCAGATAGAGCAGCGCCGGAGAGCCCAGCCCGCCGGCCCCCACCACCAGCACCTTCGCGTTCTTCAGCCGGCGCTGTGCCGTGGACCCGAATCCCGGGATGATGAGGTGTCGGGAGTAGCGTTCGGTTTCGTCGCGGGTAAGGTCCGCGCCGGGCGCCACCAAAGCAGGTAGTTCCCCGACCGGGACGGATGCACTTGCTAAGGTCATGAAGTCCAATCTAAGCCACAGGTATGGCGGTGGGGCCTGTCGCTTGGAATACCCGCGGGTAAACTAAGGGTCATTGTCCGTGCAGCTCAGGGCTCCGGAACTGTTGAGAGGTCCACCAGTGAGTAACCAGGCAGCCGGTAAACCGGTTCGACTCCCCCGGGAGGAACGCCGCCGGCAGCTGCTAAGCGCAGCGCAGGAAGTGTTTGTCAGCAACGGCTTCCACGGTGCAGCCATGGACGAGATCGCCGAAGCGGCGCACGTCAGCAAACCCGTGCTCTACCAGCACTTCCCCGGCAAGCGGGAGCTGTACATGGCCCTGCTGGACAACCACCTGAACACGCTGACGGAGTTCCTGCGCACCGCCTTGAACTCCACCACGGACAATAAGCTTCGGGTCCGGGAAACCATGCGGGCCTATTTCCGCTTCGTGGCGCAGGACAGCCAGGGGCACCGGATGGTTTTTGAATCCGACCTCACCAATGACGCCGAGGTCAGTGCCCGCATTGAGGAATTCAATGCCCGCTTCGCGAACAGCATTGCCGGCGTTATTGCCGAAGACACCAAGCTGTCCCACCTCGAGGCCACCCTGCTCGGCCGCGCCCTGGCCGGAATGGCGCAGGTGAGCGCCCGGTATTGGCTGGAAACCGACGGCGGCCTGGACATCGATGCGGCAAGCGAGCTGGTTTACCGTTTAGCTTGGCGCGGAATCAGCCGGTTCCCCAAGGAGATCTAGAGTAGATTTCGATCAGTTCGTAAATCGTTAATCAGGAGGCACCACGGTGGAAGTAAAAATCGGCATTCAGAATGTAGCCCGCGAAATTGTCTTCGAATCCAGCCAGAGCGCTGATGAGGTTGCCGACGCAGTGGAGCAGTCCCTCGCCAACGGCGCCCTGCTCCGGCTCAAGGACATCAAGGGCCGGCTGATCGTTGTTCCCGGTGCATCCATCGGATACGTCGAGATCGGTGCCGAGGAAGTCCGCCGCGTCGGTTTCGGCGCCCTCTAACCCGCCGCTTCCATGCTTAGCCTGATCCTGGTCACGCTGACCGCGGTTGCCGCGGGGTTCGCAGTCTGGGCTGCCGACCGCCGCCGCGCCCTATACGGCGCGCTGCTGCTCCCGGGCATTGCCGTGTGCGCGGCGCTCATCACGTGGCTGGTGCTGCGCGCAGCCGGAGTCACCTCCTTCGAAGCGGATTGGATCGGCTGGGCAGTCCCGGTGGCAGTGTCCATCGTGGCGCCGCTCGTGGCGGCCGTTCCGATCGGGCGCAGCCGCGCCAAGGCGGACACGGCGGAGACGGAACGCATCCTGCGTTTGTAGCTCCGGTAGTGCGCTGTCACCCGGAAGCGGGAACAGGACATAGAAAAGGGCGGTGCTTCGGCACCGCCCTTTCTTCATGTCCCACATGGTCCGTTCGTGGGTTACGGCGACGGGGATTACGGCACCGCATGATATGGCCGCGCCTGCGGGAGGGCAGGCGGCATCATCCTGGCCAGCTCGCGTGCGAACACGCCGGCCGCCACCCGATGTCCTTCCGGGCTCAGATGCCTTCCGTCCGGCCGCAGTCTGCCGTTCAGTCCGTACCGCGCCCACCAGTCCCCCGGGCTAAGGAAGTCGATCCCCTGTTCGGCGGCCACGGCGGCCAGCACCCCATCCACCTCGCTACGCCGTCCCGTGCCGTCACCGATGACCCCCACCATGACAATCCGGACGGACGGGTAGCTTTGCCGCAGGTCGCGGATTAGCCGGAGCGCTTCGGCACGGATGTCTGCGGCGGGATGGGCGGTGTCATTGCCGCCGCCCTGAAGCACAATCAACCGCGGCGTGCCCCACGGGAGCAGCCACTGGTGTGCTTCCAGCGCCCGGGCATATCCGTCCACTGAGCCGTGCCCTTGGACGTAACCGGTTCCGCCTGCCCCCCTGATGATCGCAGGGTACCCGGCCTGTTCCAGCCCCTGCCCCACCCAGGTATCCGGACCGGCCTGCGAGTCGCCGATCACCAGGACGGAGTCCTCCACTCCAGGAACTACGGACATCGTCCGGCCGGTCTGTGGCATATAAACCAGCGATCCGGCAGCCGGAGCCGCGGGGGGAGCTGTTTCACTGGGCCGGATCACCGCCGGCTCGGGCAGAGCTTCCGCAGAGGCAGCGCCGCCCGGTGGAAGTGCCGACGCCGTCCCGCCGGCTCCGGGGTCCGGGCGGATAGCCGGAGCCGCGGCCAGAAGCAGGAGCGCAGAAACCACTGCGGCCAGGGCACCCCGCGCCCACTTCCGTGTTGCTTTCCCCCGCAATAGATTCCCCCTGCAGCCAGTCTCCGGCCGCAGCCAGCGCTTCCGTACGGGGGAAGTGTACCGCAGGGCTAAGCCGTCAGGCCGAGGAGGCTCATCCGCTTTGAGTGGTTTCGCGTCAGCTGCGCCGTGAGCGACTTGATTTCGGCGTCGACGGCGCTCTGGCCGCCGTCGTCGAACAGCCCGCCCAGGAAGGCCCGTTCAATCAGGACCCGCTGGGCCTGGGTCAGGGCTTCGCCCACCAGCCGCCTGCCCCAGAGTGCCAGCCGCGAGGCCAGCCGCGGGTCATCCGCAAGGGCTTCCCGCAACCTGCCGAGCAGGATTTCGCCGGGCTGCTCCGTAGCCTTGAGGCCTTGGAACAGGCTGTTTGTTTCCGCATCCAGCCGGGATGCCACCGCGGAGTAGAAATCGTCGGAAATGGCGTCCGTGACGTAGAACTTCATCAGCGACTCATACCAGTCGGCCGGCCGGGTGCGGTCGTGGAACGCGTCCACCGAGGGCTGGAAGGGCCGCATGGCTTCTTCGGGGTCCACTCCCATGGCACTGAGCCGGGCGCAGATCAACTCGAAGTGCGCGTATTCATGCACGGCCAGGCGTCCGAGCGTGGCACGGTCATGCAGCGTCGGGGAAAAGCGGGCGTCGGAAGACATCCGTTCAAACGCCGACAGTTCGCCGTAGGCGATCGCGCCGAAAAGATCCGTGAGGAACCGGTGATAGGTCTCGCCGGTGTGCTGCGGGGCCGCCCCGGGAGCGGCCGGATGATCCGAATGGTGCCCGTTAGTCATACCCGCCAGCGTACCTGCCGGCGCCGCCCGAAACCGCGCCGGGCCGCCGGATGCGCAGCGATCAGCGGCTGGCAGGTAGACTGGAAAGGTAGAAACTGGATGCCCGGTCGTCTGTCGTATGAATTGTCATGTGAAGTGCATGAGAAGTGTCATTTTGTTGCTGTATTGACCAGACCCGCAAACCCTACGCGATCTTGAATTATCGGCCGCCGCCGTGGCCAATGGAGCACAGGCGGCCCGCAGTTGTTAGCCCGCGATCGGCTTCCGCTGGACGCACCGCGTGCGTGCCATCCGCTCCGTAATGGGCTGTAACAGCCACTCGTCGAGCCTGGCGCCCCCGCGCTGCCTAAACTGAACGGTATTTAATTGAACACTGAACTTTCCCAGGTTGATGACGATCGTCACCTCACTGCCGATGACAGCACCGAAGAACTGACCGTCGCGGATACCCTGGCCGTCAAGGCCCGGGCCGAGGAAATCCCCGAACTGACCTTCGCCGATTTCGGTGTCCGGTCGGACATCGTCGAGTCCCTCGCCGACGCCGGCATCACGCATCCCTTCCCCATCCAGTCGATGACCCTGCCCGTTGCCCTCAGCGGCCACGACATCATCGGCCAGGCGAAGACCGGCACCGGCAAGACGCTCGGCTTCGGTATTCCCGCGCTGCAGCGCGTGGTGGGCCCGGAGGACAAGGGCTACGCCGAACTCGCCGTCCCGGGCGCACCGCAGGCCCTGATCGTGGTGCCCACCCGTGAACTGGCCGTCCAGGTGGCGGGCGACCTCACCACCGCTGCCCGCCGGCGCGGTGCCCGCATCGTCACCATCTACGGCGGCCGTGCCTACGAGCCGCAGACGGAGGCGCTGGCTGCCGGCGTCGAAATCGTGGTCGGCACCCCGGGCCGCCTGATCGACCTCTACAACAAGAAGCACCTCTCGCTGAAGAACGTGCGGCTTGTGGTTCTTGACGAGGCCGACGAGATGCTGGACCTCGGCTTCCTGCCCGACGTCGAAACGCTGATGGCGGCCACGCCTGCCGTGCGCCAGACCCTGCTGTTCTCGGCCACCATGCCCGGCGCCGTCGTTTCCATGGCCCGCCGCTACATGACCAAGCCCACCCACATCCGGGCTGCGGATCCCGACGACGAAGGCCTGACCAAGAAGGACATCCGCCAGGTGGTCTACCGGGCCCACAACCTCGATAAGAGCGAAGTGGTTTCCCGTATCCTGCAGTCACGCGGCCGCGGCCGCACCATCATCTTCACCAAGACCAAGCGCACTGCCGCCAAGCTGTCCGAAGAACTCGTGGACCGCGGCTTCGCCGTCGCCGCCATGCACGGCGACCTCGGCCAGGGCGCCCGCGAGCAGGCCATGCGCGCTTTCCGCAACGAAAAGGTGGATGTGCTGGTGGCCACCGACGTCGCCGCGCGCGGCATCGACGTCGACGACGTCACCCACGTGATCAACTACCAGTGCCCCGAAGACGAAAAGACCTACCTGCACCGCGTT
Source organism: Arthrobacter sp. zg-Y179 (assembly GCF_020907345.1). Taxonomy (NCBI): domain Bacteria; kingdom Bacillati; phylum Actinomycetota; class Actinomycetes; order Micrococcales; family Micrococcaceae; genus Arthrobacter; species Arthrobacter sp. zg-Y179. The sequence goes on from NZ_JAJJOB010000002.1 coordinate 204,624, forward strand.
GGCCGCACCGGCCGCGCCGGCAACAAGGGCACCGCAGTGACGTTCGTTGACTGGGACGATGTCCCCCGCTGGGGCCTGATCAACAAGGCCCTGGGCCTGGACCAGGCGGAGCCGGTGGAAACCTATTCCTCTTCACCGCACCTTTACACGGACCTCGACATCCCCGAAGGCACCAAGGGACGCCTGCCGCGCAACAAGCGCACCCATGCAGGCATTGATGCCGAAAAGATCGAGGACCTCGGCGAAACCGGTAAATCCGGCGGCCGCAGCAGCTCCTCCAGCCGCGAAGGCAACCGCTCCGGTTCCGACCGGAGTGCCGGGTCGCGCGGCGCCAACTCCCGCGGCGGAGCACGGGACGGATCGCGGCGCAGCAGCGCCCGCTCCGGCGAGGCACGGACCGGCGACGCACGGACCGCTGAATCCCGCCCGGCTGAAACCCGGACCGCGGCACCTGCCGCGGACGGCGCAGCCACGGAGCGTCCGCGCCGCAGCCGGACCCGCCGCCGCAACGGCGAGGTTGTTCCCAAGACCGGCCCGGCCGCCGAATAGCGCCGACGTAGGCCTGCATGAGCACCCCTTTGTGGACGTCTGACGGCGGGTCGCTGGTGGTACACGCGGATAACGCGGAGTTCCTCCCGACCCTGCCGGACGGCTCCTTCACCATGATTTACGTGGACCCGCCCTTCAACACCGGGCGGTCCCAGCGCCGGCAGCAGACCACCATGGTCCGCAGCGCCGACGGCAGCGGCGACCGGATCGGCTTCAAGGGCCGCAGCTACAGCACGGTCAAAGGCCTGCTCTCCAGCTATGACGACGCGTTCGAGGACTACTGGGCATTCCTGGAACCCCGGCTCGCGCAGGCCTGGCGCCTGCTGGCCGACGACGGCACCCTGTACGTGCACCTGGATTACCGCGAGGTGCACTACGCGAAGGTCATGCTGGACGCCCTGTTCGGCCGGGACTGCTTCCTGAACGAAATCATCTGGGCCTACGACTACGGCGGCCGGGCAAAGAACCGGTGGCCGGCCAAGCATGACAACATCCTGGTCTATGTAAAGAACCCGGACGCGTACCATTTCGACAACGCAGAAGTGGACCGGGAACCGTACATGGCTCCGGGCCTGGTGACGCCCGAAAAGGTGGCACTGGGCAAGCTGCCCACCGACGTCTGGTGGCACACCATTGTTTCCCCCACCGGCCGGGAAAAGACCGGCTATCCCACCCAGAAACCCGAGGGTCTGCTTCGGCGTGCCGTTGCTGCCAGCAGCCGCGAGGGCGACTGGGTCCTGGATTTCTTTGCCGGATCCGGAACGCTGGGCGCCGTTGCGGCCAAGCTGGGCCGGAAATTTGTCTGCGTGGACGCCAATCCGCAGGCGATCGAGGTTATGGCCCGGCGGCTGGGTTCCGCGGCCACCGTGGTCTCCGCCGAAACGGGTTCGCCGCTTCCCGCTGCCGGTACCTAGGCCCTGCTTTCGGAGCGGGCCGTCCCGTGCCGGCTGGCACGTCAGCGGCCGTGCGGGTCCGCCGCCTCGCGCGGCGGCCCGCCCCTACCGCGGCAGGGGACCGACGACGGCGGCACCGGTTCCGAGCGCGGCGATGCGTTCCAGCACTGCCGGTTCCGTGGTGAACTCGCCCAGGAGGTTCGGTTTCCCGGTCCCGTGGTAGTCGCTGGAGCCGGTGACCAGCAGGTCATTGTCCTTCGCCAGCCTGCGCAGCCATTCCCTGCCCTGCTCGGGATTGTCCCGGTGGTTGACTTCCACGCCCAGCAGCCCGGCGTCGATCATTTCGGTGAAGGTCTCCTCCCCCACCACCCGGCCGCGGGAGGACGCCACCGGGTGCGCGAAGACGGGGACTCCGCCGGCCTGCCGGACCAGTTCCACTGCCCGTGCCGGGTCCGGCGCGTAATGCGCCACGAAGTACGGCGACCGCGCGGTCAGGATGCCGCTGAAGGCCGCCGACCGGTTCGGGACCACTCCGGCAGCTACCAGTGCGTCGGCAATGTGCGGCCGTCCGATGGTTGCTCCCGGGGCCACCTGCTCCTGCACCGAGTCCCAGTCGATGGGGAAATCCTCCGCCAACCGCTGCACCATCAGTTCTGCCCGGGTAACCCGGGCTGCGCGGGACCGGGCGATCTCCTCGAGCAGTCCCGGATGGGCCGGATCGTGCAGGTAGGACAGCACGTGGACGCTGATCCCCTCGCTGCTGCGGCAGGACACCTCCATGCCCGGAACGAAGGTGATGCCGTGCTCCTGCGCGGCAGCGGCGGCGTCGGCCCAGCCCGCCGTCGTATCGTGATCGGTCAGTGCAATGGCGTCCAGCCCGGCCTTCGCAGCGGAGGCGATAACGTCTGCCGGCTGCTCGGTGCCATCGGAGACGCAGGAGTGGGTGTGCAGGTCAATTCTCACGCTTTCAATCTACGCCCCCGGGCGGCATATGCCCGTCCGATGGGGCCGGAGGGGAAAGGCCAGGTATCGGCGGGGTGTTTTGCCCCTTCCGGCCGCAGTGAGACGATGGAGTGGTGACTACTGAAGCGAATTCGACGACATCCCTGCCCGAGCCCTCCGAAGGCCAGCCGCTCGAAGACCGGGTCAACAACCGGTCCCAGCGGCCCTCCTCGGAAGCCTTCAAGAAGTTCATGACCTCCGGCTGGGCCGCGGAATCCAGCGAACTGCCCGAACCCGACGCCGTCGCGCCGTTCGCCGCGCGCCGCCGCCGCGCCCTCTCCGAGCGCTTCCCCGGGGAACGGCTGGTTATCCCGGCCGGCCCGCTGAAGGTCCGCTCGAATGACACCGATTACCGTTTCCGTCCGCACTCCGGCTTTGCGCACCTGACCGGCCTCGGCGTGGACCGCGAACCGGATGCCGTGCTCGTGATGGAACCCACCGAACCCGGTGCGGGAGACGACGGCGGCAACCACACCGCCGTGCTGTATTTCCGCCCGCTCGCCGGCACGGACAGCGACGAGTTCTACTCCAACGCACGCTACGGCTCCTTCTGGATCGGTGACCGGCTGGGCCTGGCGGAGATCAGCGCGCTGATCGGCCTGCCCACCCGGCACCTCGACGAGGCAGAAACTGCCATCACCAACAACGTCGGAGACCCGCAGTTCGGGGGCATCTCGGTGCGGCTGCTGCGCAGTGTCGACGAAATGGTCGATGCGCTGGTGGATACCGTCCGCTACAACACCGCCCTGGACCCGGAAAACGCCGACCTCAGCGCGCTCGACGCCCTCGACGGCGAACTGACCGAAGCCCTGTCCGAACTCCGCCTGATCAAGGATGAATGGGAGATCGAGCAGATGAAGGCAGCCGTGGCCGCCACGGTCAACGGCTTCACCGAAGTGGTCAAGGAACTGCCCCGCGCCATTTCCCACCCCCGCGGCGAACGCGTCGTCGAAGGCGCGTTCTTTGCCCGGGCACGGGAAGAGGGCAACGACCTGGGCTACGACACCATTGCCGCCTCCGGCAACAACGCCACTGTCCTGCACTGGATCCGCAACAACGGCGCCGTCCACGCCGGGGACCTGCTGCTGCTGGACGGCGGCGTGGAGGCCGAAAGCCTGTACACCGCCGACATCACCCGCACCCTGCCCGTCAACGGAACCTACACAGAGGTCCAGCGCCGGGTGTACCAGGCAGTACTTGACGCCGCCGACGCCGGATTCGAAGCCGCCATGCCGGGCGCCAAGTTCCGCGACGTCCACGCAGCAGCCGTAAAGGTCCTGGCCGAAAACCTGGACAGCTGGGGCCTGCTGCCCGTGCCGCTCGAGGAAGCGCTGTCCCCCGAAGGCCAGCAGCACCGCCGGTGGATGCCGCACGGCGTCAGCCACCACCTGGGCATGGACGTGCACGACTGCGCGCAGGCCCGGGCAGAGCTGTACCTGGACGGAACCATCACCGAGGGCATGGTCTTCACCATCGAACCGGGTCTCTACTTCAAGGACACCGACCTGTCCGTGCCCGAGGAATACCGCGGCATCGGCGTGCGGCTTGAGGACGACGTCCTCATCACCGCCGACGGCCCCGTGAACCTCAGCGACGCCCTGCCGCGTAACCCGGGCGACGTCGAAGACTGGATGGCCGGCATCTACGCCGCGGAGTAACCTCCGGTTTAGGCAAAAAAGGTCCGCATCCTCGAAAGGACGCGGACCTTTTTGCGTACCCCCCGACCGCATGGACATACTCCTGCGGTTTGTCGGAATCCCTGCGGTGTGTCCGGATCCCCTCGCCGCGCGGCGCAGGGAACCGGACAAACCGAGGGGCTTTACCCGATCCGAAGGGAAGGCACGAAAAAGGCCCGCACCCCTGGGGGTGCGGGCCTCATGCGATACGCCGGGAGACCTACTGGCGGGGCTGCTCCGGCTGGTCTGAACCCTGCGGAGAACCTGAATCCTGTTCCGTTGCTGCGGGTTGCGCAGAATCAGGCTGCGCGGCTGGCTGCGCCGGACGGCGGACACCGTACTGCGGGCGGCCGTCCGGAAGGTCGGGGAACTGGCCGCGCGGCGTCGCCGGCTTGGCTGCGGCGTCTGCCCCTGCAGGCACCTGCCGCCCGGCATCAGCCGGGGACTGCCCTGCCGGATCGGAGTCCGGAGCGGGCTGGCCGTAGGGGTTGGCCCAGCCGGAGGGCCGGTCCGGTGCCTGCGGTCCGCCTGCGGGCGGGCGCAGCGGCTCCTGGCGCTGGCCGGCCGGTGCCTGCGGGTGCCCTGCCTGTCCGACCATCGGCAGCCGGTGCAGCAGCTGCCGGGCGTCGTTGGCCGCCTCGGGGGCCACAATGACGTCGTAGCTGGTGGCAATCACCTGGCTGGTGGAGGTGAAGTCCCTGCGCCCGCGCTGCAGTGCATAGGCCAGGACCCCGAAGAGAACCCAGAACACGGCGCCCAGGGCCATGGACGGAAGCAACGAAACGGCTGCCGCGCTGCCCCCGAACAGCATCAGGGCAAGCCCGACGAAGAGGCCGAACCAGGCGCCGGTGGCTGCACTGGAGAGCGCCACCCGCGGGTAGGTCAGGCGGCCCGTCACGCGTTCAACGGACTTGAGCTCATTCCCGACAATCGAGACCAGCTGGACCGGGAACTTGCTGTCGGCAAGGTAGTCCACGGCCTTCTGGGCGTCGAGGTAGGCCGTGTAGCGGCCCACCGTTTCACCCTTGGGCAAGCTGCGGCCCGCATCACGCGGAGGGGTGGCACCAAATAGGTTCGACATTGCTCCATTCTCGCGCATACCTGCCCCGGACGGTGAACGTATCGCTCGCAGTGAACGGACTCACCTCCCTCGTACCACGTGATACCGCGTTACCGGCGGGCACAAAGTAGCCTTATAAGGTGAGTACAAATCCAACCCGAGTCTTTATTGCGCGCCTGCTCGGCCTTGACGTCTTCGACCCGCTGGGCGACCGTCTAGGCCGGCTGCGCGATGCGGTCGTACTGGACCGCGGGCCGGGCCTCCCGCCCCAGGCCGTGGGCATCGTCGTGGAGGTTCCCGGCAAGAAGCGGGTCTTCGTCCCCCTCACCCGCATCACCTCCATGGACCCGGGGCAGATCATCTGCACCGGCCTGGTCAACCTGCGCCGCTTCGAACAGCGCGGCGCAGAGATGCTGGTGGTCGCGGAACTCTTCGACCGCCGGGTACAGATGCGCGACGGCAGCGGTGAAGCCACCATTGAAGACATCGCCATTGAGCAGAACCGCGCCGGCGACTGGTACGTCTCCAACCTCTTCGTCCGCCGCGGCGGCTCGGCCTCCCGGCTGCGGTCCCTGCGCCGGCGCGGAGAACAGATGATCCTTGACTGGAAGGACATTGCCCACTGGGACGCCACCGGCCCGCAGGCCGCCACGTCCTTCGTCGCCCAGAATGACGACCTCAAGGCAGCCGACTTTGCCGATGCCCTGCATGAGATGAGCGGCAAACGCCGGATCGAAGTGGCCAGTGAGCTGCAGGACGAACGCCTCGCCGACGTCCTGCAGGAACTTCCCGACGATGACCAGGTCCAGATCCTGCAGTCCCTGGACGTGGAACGCGCCGCCGACGTGCTGGAGGAAATGGACCCCGACGACGCCGCGGACCTCCTCAACGAACTGCCCGAAGAGCAGAAGGAAGAGCTCCTTGCCCTGATGGAGCCGGAGGACGCCCGCGACGTCCGGCGCCTGCTGAACTACGAGGAAGACACCGCCGGGTCGCTGATGACCCCCGTGCCGGTCATCCTTCCGCCCGAGGCCACCGTGGCGGAGGCGCTGGCACACGTGCGCCGCGAAGAGCTCACCCCCGCCCTTGCCTCTTCCATCTACGTCTGCCGGCCGCCGCTGGAAACCCCCACGGGGAAGTACCTCGGTGTTGTGCACATCCAGCAGCTGCTGCGCTCGGCACCGCCCGAGGCACTGGGCAACATCCTGGACACGGACCTGGAACCGGTTCGCGACTACGCCAGCATCAGCGAAGTATCGCGGATGCTGGCCACCTATAACTTGAACTCACTGCCGGTAATCAACGACGCCGGACGCCTGGTGGGTGCGGTCACGGTGGACGATGTGTTGGACCACCTGCTGCCGGACGACTGGCGCATCTCCGACGAAACCGGCCCCATAACGCAGCAGGGAAGGACAAATGGCTGAAAAGATCAAGTCAACAACCACCGGCCTCGACACTCCCCGCTCTGCACGGACCCGATGGCTGCCGCGGCTCTCCCCGAACCCCGACGCCTTTGGCCATGCCACGGAGAACTTCGCCCGGTTCATGGGCACCCCGCAGTTCCTGGTCTACATGACGGTCTTTTGCCTCGTCTGGCTGGCCTGGAACACCTGGGGACCGGAATCCGCCCGCTTTGACAGCGCCGCCCTGGGCTTCACCGTCCTGACGCTCATGCTGTCGCTGCAGGCCTCCTACGCCGCTCCCCTGCTGCTGCTGGCACAGAACCGGCAGGATGACCGGGACCGCGTCTCCGTCCGGCAGGACCGCGAACGCGCCGAGCGCAACCTTATGGATACCGAATACCTCACCCGGGAAATCGCCGAACTACGGATTGCCCTGCGTGAGGTTGCCACCCGCGACTATGTCCGCTCCGAAATCCGCGGGCTGCTGGAGGAACTCCTCGAGGCCAATGACGACCGCGAGGACGGCGGGGCGCGGCGCCGCCGCCGCAGTCCGGAGGGCACCGACAGCATGCCGAAACTGAATCCCGGCGGGAGGGAACGCTAAAGCCGTGCCAGAATCCGAACCAGCTTCCGCATTGGAAGCGCAGGTCCTCCGTGCCCTGGACACTGTCCAGGACCCGGAACTGCGCCGGCCCATCACAGAACTCGGGATGCTCAAGGACGTACGGCTCGATGCCGAGGGCGGCGTGGTGGTCGACGTACTGCTCACGATTGCCGGCTGTCCGCTGCGGGAGACCATTACGGCCGACGTCGAACGCGCGCTTGCCGCGGTGCCCGGAGTCAACACGGTGGGCGTGAACCTGGACGTGATGACTCCCGAGCAGCGCAACGCGCTCAAGGACCGGCTGCGCGGCGGCGACCCGGTGCGGACCATCCCCTTCAACCGACCCGATTCGCTGACCCGCGTGTATGCGGTGGCCAGCGGCAAGGGCGGCGTGGGCAAGTCCAGCGTCACCGTCAACCTCGCGGCGGCCATGGCCTCGCTCGGGCTGCGGGTGGGAATTGTCGACGCCGACGTCCACGGATTCTCCGTTCCCGGCCTCCTCGGAATCACCCGGCCGCCCACCCGCGTGGATGAGATGATCCTGCCGCCGGTGGCCTACGGCATCAAGACCATCTCGATCGGTATGTTCGTGGACGGCAACCAGCCGGTGGCCTGGCGCGGACCCATGCTGCACCGTGCCCTGGAGCAGTTCCTGACCGACGTGTACTTCGGGGACCTGGACGTCCTCTTCCTGGACCTGCCTCCCGGTACCGGAGATATCGCCATTTCAGTAGGACAGCTCCTGCCGGGGTCGGAGATCCTGCTGGTCACCACACCGCAGAGCGCCGCGGCGGACGTTGCCGAACGCGCCGGCAGCGTTGCCCGGCAGACCGGACAGAAGGTTGCCGGCGTGATCGAGAACATGTCCTGGCTCGCGCTGCCCGGCGGCGAACGTCTGGAGGTCTTCGGCTCGGGCGGCGGTGCCGCGGTGTCCGGCCGGCTGGGCGACACCCTGGGCTATCCGGTTCCGCTGCTGGGCAGCATCCCGCTCGATGTTGCCCTCCGCGAAGGAGGCGACGGCGGCCTGCCGGTAGTCCTGGCCGACGCTGCCGCCACGGTGGCGGATACAGGTGCGGTCAGTGCTGCTGACGGCGCTGTCGGCACTGAGGGAACCCCCCGGGAGGACGCAGAAACGGCGGCAGCAGAACTGCGGCGGATTGCCCGGGAGCTGGCACACCGGCCGCGCGGCCTTGCCGGACGCAGCCTCGGGGTCAGCCCGGTCTAGGCAGCACGCGGCGGTTTAACGGTGGCCGCTACGTTGCTTCGATGTCGAACGGTGCAGGCTGGCCCTCGGCGAGGCGTTCCAGCGGTTTCACCGCAGGCGGCCGGCTCACTGCTGCCGGCGCGGCAGCAGCTGCGGGTGCGGCAGCAGCTGCGGGTGCGGCAGCAGCTGCGGGTGCGGCAGAAGCCGCGGCCGGCTGGGCCGCCGGTACCGGAGAGGCGGGCGCTGCGGACGGCCGTCCGCTCACCGCCTTGGCGGCGTCGTCGAAATCGTCCAGCAACGCTTCCTTGATGATGCGCCGCGGGTCGTACTGCCGTGGGTCCAGCTTCCGCCAGTCCACTTCGTCAATCTCGGGGCCCACTTCTTCACGCAATTGCTCACGGGCGCCGGAGGCCATCCGACGCACTTCCCGCACCAACCGGGCCAACTGCGAAGCGTATTCGGGCAGGCGTTCGGGACCTAGTATCACCACGGCGATTATTGCCAGAAGGATGAACTCGTAACCGTTGATTCCTACCACTCTTGAAGACTACCTTTTCCCGGGAGCGGGGAGCCACTCGCCGCTCCCCTAGAGGCTCCAGCCCGTACGCGTGAACATGGAAAGGCCGCGGACAATGCGTTCCATCGGCTCGGAATCGTCGCCGGTGCGGGCGAGGCGGGCGGATTCGAGCAGGGAAAGCTCCTCCACCGCCAGGGGCAGCGATTTCTCCGGCTGGCTGGACTCGAAGGTGTAGGTAACGTTGCCGGCTGCCACGACTTTCTGGCCGGGATGCTCATCGGAACCGAAGACAGCCGGGCCGGTCTGCGATCCCGCAACCGAGAACCCGTCTTCGGAGACGGTCCGGCCGGTCACGGCGTTGATTACGGGTTGGTGGTCCTCTCCCGGCAGCGGATGCTGTTCCACCAGCCGGAGTTGCTCCCCGTCGGCAGCGAAAGTCATTTCGACGGCGGGACGCCCCTGGACCCGGAGGGACCGGGCGGACTCCAGTTTCAAGCCCAGATCAGCCAGTTCCGGGCAGGTCCAGCCATGCGCACGAAGCAACTGCAGCTGGTCCGCTTCAAGGTTGCCGCTTTGGGCAACTTCCTCCCAGCCGTCGGCCATGGCGGCACGTGCACCGGTCTGCCCCGGAACCTCGAGGATGCTGCCCGCAACGTAGGCGCCGCCGAGCAGCACCGCGCCGGCGGCTGCTACCGCCCCGGCTGCGGCCAGGGCGTGGCTGCGCCGGTCAAGGGTCTTGGTCGCCGCCGCCGCTGACTGACGTCCTTCGGATTCCGGGGAGCCGGCCCGCAATGCGGTTCCGTAGATCCGGGCGGAAAGTTCAGGACCGGCATCGGGCACCCGGAAGGCACGCAGGCGGCTGCGCAGCCGGCGTTCCTCAGCGACCTCGGCGCGGCACGAGGCGCAGCGGGACAAGTGCGCGTCAATGGCCTGCTCGCGCTGCGGGGTTGTTTCGCCGTCGATGTAGTTCCGTAAATGCCGTTTGGGGTGTCGCACTATTCAGCTGGCTCCCGCAACTCGGGGCAGTTTGAGCAGTGAACGGGCAGCCGGCGGGACCTGCGGGTCCCGGTGTGCGAGCTTTTCCTTCAGCATTGCCCGGCCACGGTGGATCCGGGACCGGACGGTGCCCAGTTTGACGTCCAACACGCGGGCAACTTCATCGTAGGAAAGCCCCTCGAGATCGCACAGGACGACCGCAGCGCGAAAGTCCGGCGGCAGCTCCTCCAGGGCACGGGCAATGTCCACATCAAGGTTATTGAACTCAAAGCTTCGCTCCGGGCCCGGGCCGTTGCTGGGCAGCTTGCTGGAGGTTTCCTCGGTCATGCCGTCGAAACGGATCCGGCTGCGCCGCCGGGCCTGGTCCAGGAAGAGGTTGGTGGTGATGCGGTGCAGCCAGCCGTCGAGGGTGCCGGGCTGGAAGTTGGCCAGCGAGCGGAAAACCCGGACGAAGACTTCCTGTGTCAGGTCCTCGGCATCATGCTTGTTTCCGGTCAGCCGATATGCCAGCCGGTATACCTTTGCCGAGTGTGCCTGGACCACTTCCTCCCAAGTGGGCCGTACCCACTCCGCAGCCATGTCCGCGGCTGCCGTGTCCGGCGTCGTTGCCATAGTCTTCCTCCTTCCTTCCAACCTGCAAGCCATCAGTGCAGCCGGTGCAGTACCCGTGTACCCCGTGCAGTACCCGTAGGGTCCAAGGAAACCGGGTGGGCCCAGAATTGTCCGGAGGGCCATTTATCACCGATTAACAATGTTCACGCATCAGGCTGGGAGTTGGCTGTTAGCACGCCTTTAGTAGCACGCCTTCAGTACTGGGACAAGGCAGCGCGGCAGTGCGTACCCGGTTATGCCTCCGTTGGCCTTAAGCTTGTCTGAGCAGGAATTCCTCCGGACCGAAAGTGAAAAACCCATGCGCGCCGACAAGCAGACCAGTTGGTCCTACACGGAGGCACTGCCTACCGAGGATGAGGTCCTGATCCGTGCGCGCGAACGGTCCTACGAGCTGGGCGTCAGTGCCGTTTCCAGCGGCGTAGGCGCGGCGTTGACCGTACTGGCCGCTGCGAGCAAGGCCACCACGGTAGTGGAAGTCGGCACCGGAGCCGGCGTCTCAGGCGTCTGCCTGCTGCGCGGCCTGGGCCGCAACGCGGTGCTCACCACCATTGATTCCGACGTCGACCACCTCCGTGCGGCCCGCGAGGCCTATGCGGAGGCCGGCATTCCGGGCAACCGGACCCGCACCATCTCCGGCCGGGCAGCGGAGGTACTCCCCCGCCTCACGGACGCCGCCTACGACATGGTGTTCATCGACGCAGATAAGCCCTCCTTCCCGCTCTACGTGAACCAGGCGGTGCGGCTGCTCAAGCGCGGCGGCCTGTTGGTCGTTAATGACGCACTGGACCACGGGAAGGTAGCGGATCCGGCTGTCCGCGAAGCCACCACCAACACCATGCGCAAGGTAGGCAAGGCCATCCGGGAGAACGAAGACCTCGCCTCCGCCCTGCTGCCCACCGGTGACGGCCTTCTGCTGGCCGTGAAAACCGCTTAGCCAACCTCACCAAAGCGGCCCGCACCCAGGGCTCCCAGGAAAGGTGCCACATGATCGAGATCCTGAACCCTGACGAGTTGTCCCGGGCAAGGCAGACGGGCGAGCTGGTCGCAGACATCCTGCAGTCGATCAAGGCCCGCACCACGGTGGGAACCAACCTGTTGGACATCGACAGGTGGGCCAGGGCCATGATCGTCGAGGCCGGCGCCAAGTCCTGTTACGTCGACTATGCGCCGTCCTTCGGACGCGGGCCGTTTGGGCACTACATCTGCACGTCCGTCAACGACGCCGTGCTGCACGGACTTCCGCACGACTACGCGCTGGCCGACGGCGACCTGCTGACACTGGACCTCGCGGTATCACTCAGGGGAATCGTGGCGGACTCCGCGATCACTTTCATCGTCGGCAACGCCCCCTCCCCGGAGAGCGCCGCGATGATCGCCGTGACCGAACGGGCACTTGCCGCCGGAATTGCGACGGCCCGTCCCGGTGCCCGCGTCGGGGACATTTCCTTTGCCATTGGAACAGTCCTCACCGATGCGGGATATCCGGTCAATACCGAGTTCGGCGGGCACGGCGTCGGGTCGACCATGCATCAGGACCCGCACATCGCGAACTTCGGGCGGCCGGGCCGCGGCTACAAGCTGCGCCCCGGGCTGCTGCTGGCCCTGGAACCGTGGGTCATGGCGGACACCGCGGAATTGGTGACCGACGCCGACGGGTGGACCCTGCGCAGCGCAACAGGCTGCCGGACGGCGCACAGCGAGCACACGATCGCGATCACCGATGACGGCGCGGAGATCCTCACACTGCCCAAGTAGCGGCTAAACCGCTGCTGCTGTCAGGCGGTCCGGCCCAAGCCGGCAAGATAGGACAGCAGCAGACGCACGCCGAAGCCCGTCGCTCCCTTGGTGAGTTCCCGGCTGTCCTTATTGGCCCGTGCAGGTCCGGCGATGTCGATATGTGCCCACGGGACGCCGCCGGTGAATTTCTCGAGGAACAGGGCGGCAACAATCGCGCCCGCGCCGAATTTTGCCTGCACCGGCGCAATCTGGGAGACGTCGGCAATGTCGGAGTCCAGCACAAAGCCGTATTCCGCCACCAGCGGCAGCTGCCACACGGCGTCGCCGGAGGCCTTCCCGGCCGCCTCCAGCCGGGTGAGCAGCCCCGGAGCGTTGCCGAACAGTGCTGCGTGGTGCATGCCGAGTCCCAGTGCCGCGGCACCGGTAAGGGTGGCGACGTCCACCAGCACGTCCGGGGCCAGCTCGGCGGCGGCATAGGCCATCGCATCGGCCAGGACCATCCGGCCCTCGGCATCGGTGTTGCCCACTTCGACAGTGGTCCCGTTGTAGGTGGTCACGACGTCGGCAGGCCGGTAGGAGGCTGCACCGATGGCGTTCTCAGCCAGAGCCAGCACCGCAGTGACCTTTACGGGCAGCTTCAACGCGGCTGCAGCCTCGGCCACGGCCAGGACTGCCGCCGCACCGGCCATATCCGTCTTCATGGTCATCATGGCATCCCGCGGCTTAAGCGAGATTCCACCGGAATCGAAGGTAATGCCCTTGCCCACGAGGACAACGTGCGGCACGTCGTCCCCGCCGTCGGGCTGGTAGGCGGCCTCGACCAGCCGCGGCGGATGCTCGGATCCGCCACTTACTGCCAGCAGCCCGCCGAATCCTCCGGCGCGCAGCTCGAACTCGCCGCGGACCCGTACCGTGAGCCCGCTGCGGCCGGCTATCGCCCGGGCCTGCTCCGCCATCCAGTCCGGCGTAGCCGTCTCTGCGGGCGTGTTGGTCAGGTCGCGGGCCGTCCACACTGCCCGTGCGGTAACCGAGGCGCGTTCGGCTGCGGCAGCATCCAGTCCGGTCAGTTCAAGGTGTGCCGCAATCGGTGCCGGCGGTTCGGTGATACCCGCCCGCGGCGGCCGGTAGCCGCCGAGCAGGAAGCCCTCAAGGAAAGCTTCCTGCGCGGACGGTTCCAGCCCGTCCACCACGCTTCCGCGTACCCGCTTGGCGCCCATGGTGGCACGGGCCAGCGCGGCACCGGCGCGCCGCAGCGCAGGCTCGGACTCGTCGCCGGCGCCCACGTAGATCAGTTTTCCGGGCAGGTCCGCAGCATCGCGGGGCGGCTCGATCACAAGGATCTCCCCTGCCCTGCCGGTAACTTTCGCACTGCGGGCCCGGTCGGCAATGTCGGCGCCATAGCGCAGTGCCGCTTCAACGGCACCGCGCCGCGGCTGGGGAACCGGGTTTGCTGCCTCGTCGGCGTCTTCGGGCCCGGAGCCGGCCGGCGCCGGGGTCATGGCAACTGCCAGGACGTCGACGCCTTCAGCCGGGACCGGATGCAGTCCGCTTCCGGACTCCGCCTTTCCAGTCCGTGCGTTCAACGCGGCCAGGGCAGTGACTCCCGGCAGCGATGCGGTGACGTAGGGCGACGCCGGAGCGGATCCGGTCCGGTCTGTTGGCTTCGGAGGCAGCTGCATGAATTAAAGGCTAGCCCGTAACGCCCAGAAGGCAGTCTTTCAGCTTGCCTGCTTCTTCCACATTCAGCTCAACCACCAGGCGCCCGCCGCCGTCTATCGGCACCCGCAAGATGAGGCTGCGCCCCTCCTTTGTAACCTCCATGGGCCCGTCGCCAGTCCTTGGTTTCATCGCAGCCATTTTGAGATTCCCCTTTCACAGCGCCCGGTTTTACCGGATCACCTGTAATCCGCTGCCGATGGAAGTAAAATATCCGCCCGGCAATTGCTGTCATTATTCCGTACAAGTACCGAGCAAACGAAATTTCGTGTGTCGCGTGCCACAAATCAGGGTGGATAGTCCCCGCCGCCGGGTAATTGCGTCCACCGCCAGAGCCACACCACCCAGACGATCTGCAGAATTGCGAAGGCGACCGCGACGGTCCCGCGGTAGGCCTTGGACCGGCTAAGCCAGGCGGTGGCAAGCGCCAGTGGAAACAGCGGCAGCAGAAGGCGGAACGTACTGGTCTGCGGGTTCAGGAACACCAGCAGGTAAAGCAGATAGCTGGCACACCACAGCTGCAGCTCCAGCCCGAGCCGCCGGACGGGCGGGGACATCAGGTAGAGCGCGGCGCCTGCCACCAGCACCACCAGCGCCACGGGGCCGAACAGCGGCCCCAGGAGGTGCTGGGACATGGTGAGCCAGGGCTTGAAGGGGATCAGGTCGCCGAAGCGCCAGGCACTCTCCGTATCCGTGTAGGCGCGGATATCCGAGGTGAAGGCCCATGCGATGACCGGCCAGGCCAGCGCGGAGAAACCGGCCGCCGCGGTCAGGGCGGTAAGCCGCCACGCCTCACCGGCAGGGAACGGCACCCGCCCGCGGCGCAGGAACCGCACAGCCAGCACCAACCCGACCGCGAGCGCGAAGGGAACGCCCACCGGCCGGGAGAGGCACATCAGGGCCACCACCGGGATGGCGGTGAGGTAGCGCCCGGACAGGAAGAGGTACAGGGCCCCGGCGAGAAGCAGCAGGTTCAGTGACTCGGCGTAGGGGATCTGCAGGATCGGGGACACGGGGAAGACCGCCACGAAGAGCACTCCCCACAAGGCGGTGCCTTTCCCCGCCCGCAGCCGGAAGAGCCGGTAAATGACGAGTGCTGCGGCAAAGCCCGCCAACGTAGCCACCACGGGTGCCAGGACGTTCCAGCCCAGGCCCGTTACGGCGTCGAGCCCCCGCACCAGCAGCGGGAAAAGAGCATAGAAGGCCCACTCGTTCTCCACGGCATTGCCCGCCGTATCCCGCGGAACGCTGTCGGGATAACCGTCGGAGAAGATCCGGAAGTACCACTCGGCGTCCCAGATGTTGATGAAGTCCCAGTACGACGGCGATGCGTCCCACCACGGGCCTGCCGGCTGGAACCGGGCGGTCGCGGCGAGCACGGCATAGGAGAAGAGGCGCGCCGCCAACCACAGGGCAAGGACTTGGAGGTACCACGGCCACCGCTGGACGGCGGCAGCGGCACGGCCCGGCGCCGTCTTTGCCCGGAGGTTCACGGAGGACCTTTCAGCTGATTCAGTTTCCATGGCGCACCCAGCAGGAGTCGAGGTGGTCGTTGACGTAGCCGGTCGCCTGCATCATCGCGTAGGCGGTGATCGGCCCGACAAACCGGAAGCCCCGTTTTTTCAGCTCCTTGGCCAGCGCCGCGGACTCCGTCGTGGCGGACGGGACCTCGGCCAGTGTCTGCGGCGCGGGCCGGTCTGCCGGAGCGCGGTACCGGTCCAGCAGGCTGCCCAGGCCAACATTCTCCGGCAGCTGCACCAGTGCACGGGCGTTGTTGATCACCGCATCGATTTTGGCGGCGTTGCGCACGATGCCCGCGTCGGACATCAGCCGCGCCCGGTCGGCGTCGTCAAAGGCCGCCACCGCCTGCGGGTCGAAACCGGCGAACGCGGCGCGGAAGGCCTCGCGCTTGCGCAGGATGGTGATCCAGCTGAGGCCGGATTGGAAGGCTTCCAGGCTCAGGCGCTCGAAGAGGGCAGCCTCGCCCTCCACGGCATGCCCCCATTCCGTGTCGTGATAGTGCTGGTAGTCCTCGCTGGCCAGTGCCCAGCCGCAGCGCAGCCGCCCGTCCGCACCCGGCACGGCAGTCAATTCCCGTCTCCGTCGGCAAGGTTACTCCGGCCCGCTGCTTCCAGCGTGCGGATCCGGGCATCGCGTTCTTCGAGTGCTTCGGCGAACCGGTCCAGGACCGTGTCCACCTGGTCCATGCGGTAGCCGCGCAGGGCCACCGAGAACCGGAGCCGGGAGACGTCGCCGGCCACAGGGTGCTCAGGCAGTAAAACGGGCGGCAGCCGGGGATCCGGCTCCGGCAGACCCTGCACGGTCGCCGGCACGGCCGGCACGGCGCCGGCGGATCCCGGACGCAGCCGGCCGATGCCGAACACGGTTGCCAGGCCCAGCACGGCGATGGCGAGGAAGACCAAGAGGAATGTCACAGGACCATGGTGCCAGATGGTGCGGGTCCCGGGCGGGGGCCAACCTGCTAGGGGGAAACGTGTCCTGCGCTGTCCGCGATCATCAGCCGTACCGCGTCCGCCGGGTCATCCACTACGTGCAGGAGCTTGAGGTCCGCCTCGCCAACCATGCCCTCCGCCAACAGGGTCTCGCGGATCCAGCCCAGCAGCGGATTCCAGAACTCGGTGCCGATCAGCACGATCGGGAAGGAGGTCACCTTCTGCGTCTGCACCAGGGTCATGGCCTCGAAAAGCTCATCCAGGGTTCCGAACCCGCCCGGCAGGACAATGAACCCCTGCGCGTACTTGACGAACATGGTCTTGCGTACGAAGAAGTACCGGAAGTTGACCCCCAGATCCACCCACTCGTTCAGGCCGGTCTCGAAGGGAAGTTCTATCCCGAGGCCCACGGACAAGCCGTCCGCCCCCACGGCCCCCTTGTTGGCGGCCTCCATGGAGCCGGGCCCTCCCCCGGTAATCACGGCGAGGCCCGCTTCAGCCAGCAGCCTGCCGACCTCTTCAGCGAGCTTGTAGTAGCGCGATCCGGGAACGCTGCGGGCCGAACCGAACACGCTCACGGCGGGACCCAGCTCGGACAGCGTGCCGAAGCCTTCCACGAACTCGCTCTGGATCCGCAGCACCCGCCAGGGGTCGGTATGCGTGAAATGGGTGGCATCCGCCGAGTCCAGCAGGAAACGGTCCGACTGCGGGGTCAGGGCAGCGCCCCGGCGCAGCTCCACCGGCCCCCGCTTGCGCGGATGGTCGGACGCGGGACTTGAGGCATCGCTGATAGGCATGCTTCTAGGCTAGCCGTGATGGCGCCGCTGGCAACGCAGCGGGCTCCATCGCCGAAGTCAGCTCCGGACAGGTTGCGCTTACGTCACAATTACGTGCCCGAATGGCCCCTGACACACGCCGGCAATAATCAATGGTTAGATTTTCCTTATGACCAGTGACACATCCCCAGGTAAATCCGTGCCTGAATCCGCTGCACCGCTCGTTTCGCTGAAGAACGTGAACAAGCATTTCGGGGACCTCCATGTCCTGCAGAACATCAATCTCGACATTGCCCGCGGCGAGGTAGTGGTGGTGATCGGACCCTCCGGGTCCGGCAAGTCGACCCTGTGCCGTGCCATCAACCGCCTCGAGACCATCGACGACGGAGAAATCACCGTTGACGGCGCCGTCCTGCCGGCCGAAGGCAAGGCCCTTGCCAAGCTGCGCGCCGACGTCGGCATGGTCTTCCAGTCGTTCAACCTTTTCGCGCATAAGTCCATCGTGGACAACGTTTCCCTCGGACCGGTCAAGGTCCGCAAGTCCAAGCCTGCCGAGGCCAAGAAGCTGGCCATGGAACTGCTTGAGCGTGTGGGCGTTGCCAACCAGGCGAACAAGCTTCCGGCGCAGCTCTCCGGCGGCCAGCAGCAGCGCGTAGCCATTGCCCGCGCGCTGGCCATGAAGCCGAAGGTCATGCTCTTCGACGAGCCCACCTCCGCCCTCGATCCGGAAATGATCAATGAGGTGCTGGACACCATGGTGGGCCTGGCGAAGGACGGCATGACCATGGTGGTCGTCACCCACGAGATGGGCTTCGCCCGCAAGGCCGCCGACCGGGTGATCTTCATGGCCGACGGACAGATTGTCGAAGAAGCCACTCCCGAGGAGTTCTTCACGAACCCGAAGAGCGACCGCGCCAAGGACTTCCTGGGCAAGATCCTCTCCCACTAGAACCGTTCCAAGCACTACACGCTCCACCAGCAGTACCGGGGTTTCACCAGTTGGGGGCAACCCTTATGAGGCTAGGTCCTCCGCTTTTGCGCGGAGGACCGCAATGCAAGGAGAAAACATGCGCAAGACCCGTTACGCCGCTGCGGCCATCGCCGCAGTTGCAGCCCTGACCCTGTCCGCCTGCGGCGGCGATTCCGGTTCCGAATCCGGCAGCAGCGAAGGCGCCACCGAAGGCTCCGGCGAGCAGATCCGTATCGGCATCAAGTTCGACCAGCCCGGCCTGGGCTTCGACGAGGGCGGCAACTACGCCGGCTTCGACGTCGACGTCGCCAAATACGTCGCCAACGAACTGGGCTACCCCGAGGACCAGATCGAGTTCATTTCCAGCCCCTCCGCCCAGCGCGAGAACATGCTGGAAAACGACCAGCTGGACATGATCTTCGCAACCTACTCCATCACGGATGCCCGCAAGGAAAAGGTTGCTTTCGCAGGACCGTACTTCGTGGCCGGCCAGGACCTTCTGGTTCCCGTCGACAGCGACATCAGCGGTCCCGAGGATCTGGACGGCAGGAACCTCTGCTCCGTCACCGGTTCCACCTCCGCACAGAAGATCAAGGACAACTACGCCGCCGGCGTGAACCTGCTGGAGCAGCCGAGCTACGCCGAGTGCGTGACCGCCATGCAGGGCGGCTCCATTGACGCCGTCACCACTGACGACATCATCCTTGCCGGCCTGGCCTCCACTGACGCCAACAAGGGCCAGTTCAAGGTTGTCGGCAACACCTTCTCGGAGGAGAAGTACGGTGTCGGCCTGCCGAAGGAAGGCGGCATCGTCAAGTGCGAGGACATCAACGCCGCCATCACCAAGATGGTCCAGGACGGTGCGTGGGAGGAAGCCATCAAGAAGAACACCGAAGGCGCCGACTACGCCTTCAACGAAGACCTGAACCCGCCGACGCCTGACGCCTGCGCCTAGTTCCTACACGTTCCACCCCCGCGGGGAAGCCGGCGATAATCTCCGGCTTCCCCGTTGCGGGTTTTCTTCCACCGTAAAGAGGTGAAACATGGAGGGTTTTACTGCCCTCTTCGAGCAGTACGACGTCCTCGGCGCTTTCTGGGTCAATATCCAGCTCGCCTTCTGGGCGGCGCTCTGGTCGCTGATACTCGGTACCGTGCTGGCACTGATGCGGATCTCACCGATCCCCAGCCTGCAGTGGTTCGGTGCCGCCTACGTCAACATTTTCCGCAACACCCCGCTGACCATCATCATGGTGTTCGGCTCGCTGGCGCTGTGGTCGCAGCTGAACGTCAGCCTGTCCAGCGACTTCACCACCAACTTCTTCCGCCTTGCCGTGCTGTCACTGACGGTCTACCACGCAGCGTTCTTCTGCGAAGCCATCCGCAGCGGCGTCAACACGGTTCCGCTGGGACAGGCTGAGGCCGCCCGCGCCATCGGCCTGGGCTTCCTGGAAGCAGCCCGGCTGGTCATCATGCCGCAGGCCTTCCGCGGCGCCATCGCCCCGATGGGCAATGTGCTGATCGCCCTGGTCAAGAACACCACCGTGGCCGCCACGGCCGGCGTCGCCCTGGAGACCTCCAGCATGATGAAGACCATGATCGAGTTCAATCCGAACCTGATGACGCAGATCTTCCTGACCTTTGCCATCGGCTACGTCATCATCGTTATCCCCATCGGCCTGCTCACCACCTGGGCCTCGAAGAAACTGGCGGTCGCACGATGAGCGCACAGAATGTCCTGTTTGATGCCCCCGGGCCCAAGGCCCGCCGGAACATCATGGTCGGCAACATCCTGGGCGTGCTGCTGATCGCAGCGCTGCTCTGGGTGGCAATCTCCGGGCTGGCGGACAAGGGCCAGTTCGACGCCGCCAAGTGGACGCCCTTCCTGGAGTGGCGGACCTGGGAGTACTTCATGCTCCCGGGGCTGCTCTCCACGCTGAAGGCTGCCGCCGTGGCCGTGGTGACGTCGATTGTCTTCGGCCTGCTCTTCGGCATCGGGCGCCTTTCGTCTTTCAAGCCGATCAGCTGGGCCTGCGGGCTCGTGGTGGAGTTCTTCCGCGCGGTTCCCGTGCTGCTGATGATGGTGTTCTTCTACCAGTTCCTCTCCAAGTCCACTTCGGTGAATCCGGAACAGGTCCCCTTCTTCGCCGTTGTCATAGCCCTCACCCTGTACAACGGTTCCGTGATCGCGGAACTGGTCCGCTCCGGCGTCTTCGGTCTGCCGAAGGGCCAGCGCGAGGCCGGCCTGGCCATCGGCCTGACGCCGGGCCAGTCGCTGCGCAGCATCGAGATGCCGCAGGCGCTGGTGGCCATGCTGCCGGCGCTGCTGAGCCAGTTCGTGGTCATCCTGAAGGACTCCGCGCTGGGTACCTTCATCGGCTACACCGAGCTGCTGGACTACGCACGCCGCCTGGCTGCGGGCGAAGGCAACATCCTGCCCGCCCTGCTGGTCACCGCCGCGATCTTCATCGCCCTGAACTGGCTGCTCACGTTTGCCGCCCAGCGCCTCTCCCGGCGCCTGGGAGCGCGTGCCGGCAAGGTGCTCAAGATCGAAGACACAATCGAGCCCGAGGGCATCGAAGCTCCGGTGCCGGCTGCAACACCGGCAAAGGGTGCGGCCAAATAGGCGCACCGGCCCCGGACAGCTAACGAACAAAGGAGAGGACCGGCACCGTGCCGGTCCTCTCCTTTTTTGCTGCCCTTAGGCTCTTGTCGACGCGGGAACTGCGGCCGGCCTAGCTCAGCCAGGACCTCAGCGCCGCCAGGCAGTCCCTGATGGCGCCGGCGTGCACGTGTTCGTCATCGGTGTGGGCGAGCAGGGCGTCCCCGGGGCCGAAGTTCACGGCGGGAATCCCCAGCGCGCTGAACCGGGCGACGTCGGTCCAGCCGTATTTCGGTTTCGGTTCGGCGCCCACGGCGGCCACGAAGGACGCGGCAGCCGGCAAGGTCAGTCCCGGTCGGGCGCCGGCCGCCGCGTCGGTCCGCACGACGTCGAACCCTGAAAGCAGCTCCCGGACGTAGGCTTCGGCTTCCTCGATGCCTTTGTCCGGGGCAAAGCGGTAATTGATTTCGACGGTGGCGGCATCCGGAATCACGTTGCCCGCCGTCCCGCCCCAGATCCGGACGGCGTTCAGGGACTCACGGAAATCCAGGCCCTCGACGTTCACCGTGGCCGGCGAGTGGTCCCGCAGCCGCACCAGGATGTCCGCCGCTGCGTGGATGGCGTTCTCCCCCATCCAGGCCCGCGCGGAGTGCGCGGCGCGGCCGGTGGTGGTGGCGTGGAAGCGCATGGTGCCGTTGCAGCCGCCCTCCACGGTCCCGTTGGTCGGCTCCAGCAGGACGGCGAAGTCCGCCTTCAGCCAGTCCGGATGGCTGCGCTCCAACCGGCCGAGTCCGCTGAGCGAAGCGTCGACTTCTTCGTGGTCGTAGAAAACGTAGGTGATGTCCCGGGCGGGCTCGGTGAGTGCGGCTGCCAGGGCCAGCTGGACCGCCACTCCGCCCTTCATGTCGGTGGCGCCGCGTCCGTAGAGGACGTCGCCGTCCCAAGTTGAGGGTACCGTTCCGCGCGACCCCGGCACCGTCGGCAGCGGCACGGTGTCCAGGTGCCCGGCAAGGATGATCCGCTCCGACCGGCCGAGCCGGGTCCGGGCCACCACGGAGTCCCCGTCCCGGGACACTTCGAGGTGGGGGCAGGCAAGGAGAGCGGTCTCGACGGCATCTGCCAGGGCGGTCTCGTTTCCGGAAACGCTTTCGAAATCCATCAGGGCCGCGGTCAGGTCCGCGACGTCGCCGAAAAGATCCAGGGAGGGCACAGATGCATCAGTCACCCTCCCACAGTACCGCTCGGTAGACTGGGAACCATGACTGTAAGCGCTGCCCCCACACCCGCTGAAACCCCCGATACCCGTACTGCCTCAGGCCTCGGCCTGGCCACCGTCACCTCCGACGGCGTCGTGCTCGATGTCTGGTTCCCCAGCCCCGCCCTGGGTGATGCCGCTTTCGACGCGGCCCTGAAAGACGATCTCGACGCCGCCGCCGAAGCAATGGCCGACGGTATCCGCGGCACCCACGGCGAAGTGCTGGAAACCCGGATCGACCTCGACGCCGCCCCCGCCGACACAGCCGATGCCTACCTCCGCCTGCACCTGCTCTCGGCCCGCCTGGTCCAGCCGAACACCATCAACCTTGACGGCATCTTCGCTGCCCTGCCCAACGTGGTCTGGACCAACCACGGACCGTGCGCGGTGGCCGACTTCGAGGCGGTCCGCCTGCGGCTGCGCAGCCGCGGCACCGTGACCGTCTACGGCGTGGACAAGTTCCCCCGCATGACCGACTACGTGCTGCCCTCCGGCGTCCGCATCGCCGACGCCGGCCGGGTCCGCCTCGGCGCCCACCTCGCCGAAGGCACCACCGTGATGCACGAAGGCTTCGTCAACTTCAACGCCGGCACCCTCGGCACGTCCATGGTCGAAGGCCGTATCTCCGCCGGAGTGGTGGTGGGCGACGGGACCGACGTCGGCGGCGGCGCCTCCATCATGGGTACCCTCTCCGGCGGCGGCAAGGAAAAGATCACCCTGGGCGAACGTGTCCTCCTGGGCGCGAACTCCGGCGTCGGCATCAGCATCGGCGACGACAGCGTGGTTGAGGCCGGGCTGTACGTGACGGCCGGGACCCGGGTCACCGTCCTCGACGGCGGGGAGCCCCGCCTGGTGAAGGCCGCTGAACTCTCGGGCGTGCCCAACCTGCTGTTCCGCCGCAATTCCGCCACCGGCGCGGTGGAGGCACTGCCCCGCAACGGACGTACCGTGGAACTGAATTCCGCGCTGCACGCGAACTAGCGGCCGCCCACCATGCAACTGCTCCAGCAGCATGAAACCCGTTCCTTCCGGGTGCTGGTCCTGCTGCTGGTGCTGTGCGTGGCGGCGTTCGCTGCCTTGTTCGCTGTTTCCGCACTCTCGGGAAAGAAGCAGACACCGGTGATCACTGAACGCTGCGTGGCCGTAGTGGGCGGCGCGGAATACTGGCTGACGCTGGAACAGGCGGCGAACGCCTCGATCATTTCCGGCGTGGCGGTGGCCCGCGGGCTGCCGCCGCGGGCCGTCTCCATTGCCCTTGCCACTGCCCTGCAGGAATCGGGGCTGCGCAACGTGAACTACGGCGACGACGCCGGCCCGGACTCCCGCGGCCTCTTCCAGCAGCGCCCGTCGCAGGGATGGGGCAGCGAGGAACAGGTGATGGACCCCGCCTACGCCGCCACCGCCTTCTACAACGGCCTGGAGCAGGTCCCGGGCTACTTGGAGCTCCCGATCACGGAGGCGGCGCAGGCGGTCCAGCGCAGCGCGTTCCCGGACGCGTACGCCAAGCATGAGGGCCCTGCCCGGGCCTTCGCTTCCGCCTTGACCGGGCAGACCCCTACAGCCCTCTCCTGCACCCTGCGGGCTCCGGTCGAGTCCGCCGATCCCGCGGTGAGCGCTGCCGCCGTCGAGGAAATCTACGGACCGCTCAACGGATCCGTGCTGGGCCCGCTCTATCTGGCCGACGTCGAGGGTGCCTACGGCTGGTCCGTGGCCCAGTGGTTCGTTGCCAATGCCAAGACGCTCGGGATCGAGTCCGTCGCCTATGACGGCCGGACCTGGCACCGGGGTACCGCCGTCTGGACCGAATCGGACGCCGTGCCCGGGCAGGTGGCCGTGACGGCGTTCAGTCTCCCCGCGGAATAAAGGGGTCCGCCGCGGGACCACCGCCGCGGATACGGACGAGCGAGCGTTTAGGCTTAGGACCATGCGTATTTTAGTTACCGGTGGCACCGGTTATATCGGATCCCACACCACTCTCGCCCTCCTCGAAGCGGGCCACGACGTGGTGGTCCTGGACAACCTCCAGAATTCCAACGAGGAATCGCTGCGGCGGGTCCAGGAGCTGACCGGCCGCAAGGCGGAATTCATCAAGGCCGACCTGCTGGATGCGGCGGCGCTCGAAGCGGCATTCGACGGCCGCTCCATAGACGCGGTCATCCACTTCGCCGGGCTGAAGGCAGTGGGTGAATCGGTGGCTAAACCGCTGTACTACTACACCAACAACGTGGTCGGCACCATCAACCTGCTGCACGCCATGGACCGGCATAACGTCCGGACCATCGTCTTCAGCTCGTCCGCCACCGTCTACGGCGCATCCGAGGAAGTCCCCCTGACCGAGGACTCCCCCATGGACGCCGTGAACCCCTACGGGCGCACAAAGGAGCAGATCGAGGACATCCTCAGCGATCTCGGTGCCGCCGATGAACGCTGGAGCGTTGCGCTGCTGCGGTACTTCAACCCCGCCGGCGCCCACGAGTCCGGCCGCATCGGCGAGGATCCCACCGGTGTGCCGAACAACCTGCTGCCGTTCGTGGCGCAGGTTGCCGTCGGCCGCCGCGAAAAGGTGATGGTCTTCGGCAACGACTACCCCACACCGGACGGCACCGGCGTCCGCGACTACATCCATGTAGTGGACCTTGCCGCAGGCCACCTCGCCGCCCTCAACTACCTGGGCGAGGCCCCCGGCGTGCACCGCTGGAACCTGGGCACGGGCAACGGCTCGTCCGTCCTGGAAGTCCTCTCGGCCTTCTCCGCCGCAGCAGGCAAGGAAATCCCGTACGAGTTCGCCGAGCGCCGCCCGGGGGATGCCGCCGTCAGCTACGCAGACCCTGCCGCCGCGCACGCCGACCTCGGCTGGCGGGCCGAACGCTCCCTGGCGAGCATGTGCGAGGACCACTGGCGCTGGCAGAAGAACAATCCCGAGGGCTACGCCGCCCCGTAGGGATTACAAAAAGGGAAGGTCCCCGGAATTTTCCGGGGACCTTCCCTTTTTGTGTGTCCTACAAACGGATCAGCGCTGCGGGTAGTTGCGCTCCGGGGCGCCCGTGTAGAGCTGGCGCGGGCGGCCGATCTTCGTCTGCGGGTCCTGCATCATTTCACGCCACTGGGCAATCCAGCCCGGCAGGCGGCCAATGGCGAACAGGACCGTGAACATCTTCTCCGGGAAGCCCATGGCCTTGTAGATCAGGCCCGTGTAGAAGTCCACGTTCGGGTACAGCTTGCGCTCGATGAAGTAATCGTCCGCCAGTGCCTTCTCTTCCAGGCGCATGGCGATGTCCAGCAGCTCATCGTTGCCGCCGAGCTTGGCGAGGATGTCATGGGCGGTGGCCTTGACGATCTTGGCGCGCGGGTCGTAGTTCTTGTAGACGCGGTGCCCGAAGCCCATGAGCTTCACGCCGTCTTCCTTGTTCTTGACCTTTTCCATGAAGGTCTCCGGCTGCATGCCGGTGGCCTGGATGTCACGCAGCATGTTCAGCACTGCTTCGTTGGCCCCGCCGTGCAGCGGGCCGAAGAGGGCGCTGATACCGGCCGAAACCGAAGCGAACATGTTGGCGTTGGAGCTGCCCACCAGACGGACGGTGGAGGTGGAGCAGTTCTGCTCGTGGTCCGCGTGCAGGATCAGCAGCAGGTCCAGGGCCTTGACCAGGTCCGGATCGATTTCGTACGGCTCGGCCGGCAGGCCGAAGGACAGCCGCATGAAGTTCTCCACCAGGTTCATGGAGTTGTCCGGGTAGAGCATCGGCTGGCCGATGGACTTCTTGTGCGCGTAGGCCGCGATCACGGGCAGCTTCGCCATCAGGCGGACCGTGGAGAGCTCCACCTGTTCTTCGTCGAACGGGTCCAGGGAGTCCTGGTAGAAGGTGGACAACGCACTGACCGCCGAGGACAGCACCGGCATCGGGTGCGCGTCGCGCGGGAAGCCGCCGAAGAAGCCCTTCAGGTCCTCATGGAGCAGGGTGTGGCGCCGGATCCGCTGGTCGAAGTTCTCCAGCTCGGTGGGCGTCGGCAGTTCCCCGTAGATCAGCAGGTACGAGGTCTCGAGGAAGCTCGAGTGCTTTGCCAGCTGCTCAATGGGGTACCCGCGGTAGCGCAGGATGCCCTGGTCGCCGTCGATGTAGGTGATCGCGGAGGTGGTGGCCGCCGTGTTCATGAAGCCGGGGTCAAAAGTGACGGTGCCGGTCTGCTTCAGCAGCTTGGAAACGTCGAAACCGTTGTTTCCTTCAGCTGCGGCAACGCGGGGCAGCACAAGCTCGTCTTCCGGGTTCGGCCCGTACTGGAGCTTGGCACTTGGTTGCTCAGTCATTAATTCTCCTTTAGGAGTTTTCGAAACCGCCGCTATGTACATCCGCTTCCGACGGACATAGTGCATTCCACTAAACTATTTCGCTAAAACGCTACCGGTTTCAGTGCCCTTACCACTAATCGAGGCGGGCACCGTTGTACAAGCGCAACATGGCTGGGGGCAGTATTACGGTGCAGTGCCCAATACTATTCCTGCGAACCCGCGTGCAGGCGCTCGGCGGCTGCACGGATACCCTCGTCCGTGCCGGTGAGGGCAATCCGCACGTAGCCGGCACCGGCGTCGCCGTAGAAAACGCCGGGACCCACCACTATTCCCAGTTCCGCGAAACGTGCCACGGTGGTCCAGGTGTCCTCGTCTGCACTCGCCCACAGGTACAACCCGGCTTCCGAGTGCTCGATTTTCAGGCCGAACGCCTCGAGTGCCGGAACAAGCAGGTTGCGGCGGGAGCGGTAGAGGTCCTTCTGCGCCGCCACGTGTGCGTCGTCGCGCAGCGCTGCGGCCATGGCGGCCTGCACGGGCGCGGGGACGATCATTCCGGCGTGCTTGCGGCTGTTGACCAGGTTGGCGATCAATGCCGGATCTCCCGCCGTGAACGCAGCGCGGTAACCGGCCATGTTGGACTGCTTGCTCAGGGAGTACACCGCGAGCAGGGAGTCGGCGCTTCCGCCGCTGATCCGCGGATCCAGGATACTGGGGACGGGTTCGCCGCCTTCAACGGGATCCCACTGTCCCCAGCCGAGTTCGGCATAGCATTCGTCCGAGGCAACCACTGCGCCCAGGGCACGGGCTTCTTCGACGAGGGTGCGCAGCGACTCGGCGGAACGCACAATGCCGGTGGGGTTGCCCGGGGAGTTCACCCAGACCAGCCGGACGCGTGAACGCGTCTGCTCGTCCAGGTCAGAGAGGTGGTCCGCGGCGACCGCCGTGGCGCCGGCGAAGACCGCACCCATATCGTAGGTGGGGTAAGCGACCACTGGCCGGACAACGACGTCGCCCTCCCCCAGCCCGAGCAGCAGCGGCAGCCACGCCACGAGTTCCTTCGAACCCACGGTGGGCAGCACGGCCGCCGGATCCAGCCCTGACACGTTACGGCGCCGGGCAAACCATTCGACGACGGCGGCACGCAGGTCCGCGGTGCCGTGCGTGGTGGGATAGCCCGGGGCATCCGAAGCAGCTGCCAGCGCGTCGCGGACGACGGCGGGCGTTGGATCCACGGGGGTGCCGATGGACAGGTTCACCGCTCCGTCAGGATGCTCGGCTGCCCGGCGCTGGTAGGGCACCATGGCGTCCCAGGGGTACTCCGGCAGGTCCAGCCCGAAGGCCCGGGACGCCGCGGCGCTCATGCCTGGTTCTGCGGCGGCAGGGCCGCGATGATCGGGTGGTCCGTGTGCGTGTTGCCTACCTTGGCAGCGCCGCCGGGAGAGCCCAGGACGTCGAAGAACTCGACATTGGCCTTGTAGTACTCGGCCCATTCCTCGGGAGTGTCGTCTTCGTAGTAGATGGCTTCAACCGGGCAGACAGGTTCGCAGGCCCCGCAGTCGACGCATTCGTCCGGGTGGATGTAGAGGGAGCGTTCGCCTTCATAGATGCAGTCCACGGGGCATTCTTCGATACATGCCTTGTCTTTTACATCCACGCACGGCTGCGCAATTACGTACGTCACGTCCCTTGCCTTCCTGATCTGCGGACCGTCGGCCGGTAGGACGGCGGGTCGCTGGGTGTTGGTTCCACGTTAGTAGCCTTGTCCATTATCTCCCAGCCGGAGGGTCCCGGTGACGCCGGCCCCTCCGTAGGATGGAAGGATGACGCACGAAGAACCTGCCGCCCTGCTGCGCGGCCTGCAGCCCGGAGTGCGCGTCGTCGTCCGCTACCGGAGCGACGGCGGCTTCACGGACGCTCTGGGCACCCTCAGCGACGTCGGGACGGACGGCTGCACGGTCTCCACCCGGCGCGGCGAGGTCCTTATCGCCTATCCGCTGGTCACGGCGGCCAAAACCGTCCCGCCCGCTCCCCCGCGCCGCGCTGCGCGGACACGTCCGCTGTAAACCCGCGAAAACCGCATGAAAAAGGCCGCCGGAACCTTTGTTCCAGCGGCCTTTCACATGATCTTGGGTTCTGCCGATGCCTAGGCGGCCGTCCCGGCTGCCCGGTCCCGGCCGAGCACGCGTGCACAGAGCAGCACAGCGGCCACCGTGGCAACAGCCTGCCCGAAGAGCCAGACCAGTCCGGCAGTCACTACCGGCGGCTGCTCCGGGGCGGAGGAACCGGTCACGATCAGCGGTACCTCACTGACGAGGTCCAGGGAAAAAAGTCCCAGCACCAGGTAGGTGACCACTCCGGTGACGGCGCTCAGCAGCGCACTGCGCTGCCAGAGGCCGACCAGCAAGGCCACGGCGCCGCTGAACACTACGGCCAGCAGGGCACCGACGGGCAATCCGTCGTCGCCCGCGTACACCACGTGGCCGTGCAGGGAGGTGCCCAGCAGGGCTGCCAGGATCCCGCCGGCAACGGCCACAAGAGGCCCCCGCCAGCGCGGGGACCTCTTGCCGGTTTCAGCCGTGGTGGAAATGACTAGGCCTTGGCGCGGGCGCGGTTGGCCTTGGCACGGTCGTTCGCGTTCAGGACCAGCTTGCGGATGCGGATGGACTCCGGAGTGACCTCCACGCATTCGTCCTCGCGGGCGAATTCGAGCGACTCTTCCAGCGTGAGCTTCCGCGGCGGGGTCAGGTTCTCGAAGGTATCCGAGGAAGCGGCACGCATGTTGGTGAGCTGCTTTTCCTTGGTGATGTTAACGTCCATGTCATCGGCGCGGGAGTTCTCGCCGACGATCATGCCCTCGTAGACCTCGGAGGTGGGCTCCACGAAGAAGGAACCGCGTTCCTGCAGCTTGATCATGGCGAACGGGGTGACGACGCCGGAGCGGTCGGAGATCAGCGAACCGTTGGTGCGGTACTCGATCGGACCGGCCCAGGGCTCGTAGCCCTCGGCAATGGACGAGGAGATGCCGGCGCCGTGGGTTTCCGTGAGGAACTTGGTGCGGAAGCCGATCAGGCCACGGGCGGGAACGATGAATTCCATGCGGACCCAGCCGGTGCCGTGGTTGGCCATGTTGACCATGCGGCCCTTGCGGACTGCCATCAGCTGCGTAACGGCACCCAGGTATTCCTCGGGTACGTCGATGGTCATGTGCTCCATCGGCTCGTTGACCTTGCCGTCGATGATCTTGGTGACCACCTGCGGCTTGCCGACCGTCAGCTCGAAGCCTTCGCGTCGCATCTGCTCCACGAGGATGGCCAGGGCGAGCTCGCCGCGGCCCTGGACTTCCCAGGCATCCGGACGCTCGGTCGGAAGGACCTTCAGCGACACGTTGCCGATCAGTTCCTTGTCGAGGCGGTCCTTGACCTGGCGGGCCGTAACCTTGGCACCCTTGACCCGGCCGGCCAGCGGCGAGGTGTTGATACCGATGGTCATGGAGATCGCGGGATCGTCCACGGTGATCAGCGGCAGCGGCTTGGGGTTGTCGACGTCGGTCAGGGTCTCCCCAATGGTGATGTCCTCGATACCGGCAACAGCAACGATCTCGCCGGGGCCGGCGGACTCGGTCGGAACGCGGTCCAGTGCCTTGGTGGCCAGCAGTTCGGTGATCTTGACGGTCTTCATGGTGCCGTCGTGACGTGCCCAGGCAACGGTCTGGCCCTTGCGCAGGGTGCCATTGAAGATACGCAGCAGGGCGAGGCGGCCCAGGAACGGGGAGGCATCCAGGTTGGTGACGTGCGCCTGGAGGACACCCTCGGGGTCGTACGTGGGAGCCGGGATGTGCTCGATGATCGTCTGGAACAGCGGTTCCAGGTTGTCGTTCGCGGGGGCTGAACCGTCAGCCGGCTGCTCCAGGGAGGCTGCACCGACGCGGGCGGCGGCGTAGACAACGGGGACGTTCAGGATCAGGTCAAGGTCGAGGTCCGGAACTTCGTCGGCAAGGTCGGAGGCCAGGCCGAGCAGCAGGTCCATGGACTCGCTGACGACTTCGTCGATCCGGGCATCGGGACGGTCGGTCTTGTTGACCAGGAGGACTACCGGCAGCTTCGCGGCCAGCGCCTTGCGCAGCACGAAGCGGGTCTGGGGCAGCGGGCCTTCGGAAGCGTCAACAAGCAGCACAACGCCGTCGACCATGGACAGGCCGCGCTCGACCTCGCCGCCGAAGTCGGCGTGGCCGGGGGTGTCGATGACGTTGATGGTGATGGTTTCGCCCTTGGCGGCCGGACCGTTGTAGAACACGGTGGTGTTCTTGGCCAGGATGGTGATGCCCTTTTCGCGCTCCAGGTCACCGGAGTCCATCACGCGGTCTTCCACGTCTCCGTGGGCGGCAAACGAGTTCGTCTGCTTCAGCATGGCGTCGACGAGAGTCGTCTTACCGTGGTCAACGTGGGCCACAATCGCAACGTTGCGGAGATCGCTTCGTACTGCGGTATTTACAGCCGTGTTGGTTTCTGACATGCGTGAGGACTCAATTCATAGGAGATCAGTTCGGGGTGTATCTTTTTCGGCCGGATTGGTACCGGCGTTTCCGGCTGTTCTGTACGAATGCTGATTCAATCGCTTGCTCAATCACCAGTCAGAATCCACCGAAGGCCCCGCCGTCAGCGGGCACGCTAACATTCTAGTCGCAATACCATACGATCCCTAATGCGCGCCTTTGCGGGGCGAACCGAACCCCGCTGTTTCGGGGCGCGGACAGGCTGTGGGGCAGGCGCGGTATCGGGGCCGCGCCGGCCACACTGAAGGCGGGGAACCTGTCCGGTTCCCCGCCTTCAGTGCATGTGCTGCCGGGCCGCTAGGCGACTTCGGGCGGCAGTTCCAGGCGTGAGCCCGGGATGGCCGCCAGCAGTGCCTGCGTGTAGGCCTGCTGCGGGGCGTCGAACACCTCGTCCGTGGTGCCGGTCTCCACGAGCTTGCCCTTTTCCATCACGCAGACGAAGTCCGCGATCTGCCGGACCACCGCCAGGTCATGGGTAATGAACAGGTAGCTCAGTCCCAGCTCCGACTGCAGGTCCGCCAGCAGGTTCAGGATCTGGGCCTGCACCAGGACGTCCAGCGCCGAAACCGCTTCATCGCAGATGACCACCTCGGGATCCAGCGCCAGGGCCCGCGCAATCGCGACGCGCTGGCGCTGGCCGCCGGAGAGCTCGTTCGGGAAGCGGCGCATCACCGATGACGGCAGGGCCACCTGGTCAAGGAGCTCGCGCACCTTGGCCTCCCGGCTCTTGGACGTGCCGATCTTGTGCACCCGAAGCGGCTCTTCGATGGTGCGGAAGATGTTGTACATCGGGTCCAGGGAACCGTACGGATCCTGGAAGATCGGCTGCACCCGGCGGCGGAACTCGAACATCCGCTTGCTGTTCAGCGTGGTCATATCCACCCCGTTGAACAGGATGGAGCCGCTGGTGGGAGTCTCCAGGTTCAGCACCATGCGGGCCACAGTGGACTTGCCCGAGCCGGACTCGCCCACGACGGCGGTGGTGGTGCCGCGCTTGATGTCGAAGGAGACGTTGTCCACGGCGGTGAAATCCGTCGACTTGCCGAGTCCGCTGCGGAGCTTGAAGACCTTGGTCAGGTCCTTCACCTCAATGACGTTATCCGCAGCCTTCAGCTTGGCATCGTCTTCGGAGGTCAGCAGGTCTGCGCTCTCGAGGCCGCGGCTCTTCGCGGAGTCGATGCGCTTGGAGGCCAGGGAGGGCGCCGATTCCACGAGCTTACGCGTGTAGGGGTGGCGGGGGTTGGTAAGGATTTCCAGGGCCGGCCCGGATTCCACCACGCGTCCCTTGTACATTACGACGACCTTCTGGGCACGTTCCGCGGCCAGGCCGAGGTCGTGAGTGATCAGCAGCACCGCGGTGCCCAGTTCCTCCGTGAGGGTGCCCAGGTGGTCCAGGATCTGCCGCTGGACGGTGACGTCCAGCGCCGACGTCGGCTCATCGGCGATGAGCAGTCGGGGCCGGCAGGACAGGCCAATGGCAATCAGTGCACGCTGGCGCATGCCGCCGGAGAACTCGTGCGGGTACTGCTTGGCGCGGCTTGCCGCATCCGGCAGGCCGGCCTGCTCCAGGACCTTGGCGATGTCCGCCGCGGAGTGGGGCAGCCCGTTGGCGCGCAGGGTTTCCTTGACCTGGAAACCGATCTTCCACACCGGGTTCAGGTTGGACATCGGATCCTGCGGAACCATGCCGATCGAGTTGCCGCGCAGCTCCTGGATCCGCTTGGCGCTGGCATTGGAAATGTCCTCGCCGTCAAAGAGGATCTGGCCTGCGCTGACCCGGCCGTTGCCGGGCAGCAGGCCGATGGCCGCCAGCGCCGTCGTCGACTTGCCGGAACCGGACTCGCCCACGATGGCCACGGTTTCGCCGGGCATGATCGTCAGGTGTGCGTCACGGACTGCTTCCACGTCGCCGTTTGCGGTGGCAAAGGTGATTGCCAGGTCGCGGACTTCCAACAGGGGCTTCACAGCCTCGTTTTGTGTATTGATGGTCATCGTTTGCGCGCCTTCGGATCAAGAGCATCACGGACCGCGTCGCCGAGCATGATGAAGCTCAGCACGGTGATGGAGAGGGCGGCCGCAGGCCAGAGCAGCGTTGAGGGGTTGGACCGCAACGAAGACTGGGCGGCCGAGATGTCGTTGCCCCAGGACATGATGCCCGGCGGGAGCCCGATGCCCAGGAAGGACAGCGTGGCTTCCGCAACGATGAACGTGCCCAGCGAGATGGTGGCGATCACGATCACGGGGGCGGTGGAGTTGGGAATAACGTGCTTCACCAGTGCCGAGAACCGCGACACGCCGAGGGAGCGGGACGCCACCACGAAGTCCGCGTTGCGGACCGAGATCACGGCGCTGCGGGTGATGCGGGCGACCTGGGGCCACCCGAAGATCAGCAGCGTGAAGACCACCGTCATGACCGTGCGGTTCTCGCGGAAGGTCGGCAGCTGCATGATGATGATGGCGCCGAGGATCAGCGGCAGGGCGAAGAAGATGTCGCCGACCCGGGCGAGGATGGCGTCGAGCCATCCGCCGTAGTAGCCGGCCAGTGCTCCTGCGATGCCGCCGATGATTACGACGGCCAGTGTGGTCAGCACTCCCACCATCAGGGACGCGCGTGTGCCGTAAATGACGCGGGCGTAAACGTCGCAGCCCTGGAAGGTGAAGCCCAGCGGGTGCCCCGCCGTGGGTGCACCGTTGGAGTTGGCCAGCAGGCAGTTTTCATCCGGTGACGCATTCGTGAATAGGCCCGGGAAAGCCGCGACCGTGAGGATCAGCAGGATAAGCAGTGCGGAAATGATGAACAGCGGCTGGGTGCGCAGGTTGCGCCAGGCCTCCCCCCAGAGGCTCAGCGGCTGGACGTCGTCCTTGACGCTGTCGGTCGCCGCCAGAGGGGTTTCCTCCAGCGGAGCGACGTAGTGCTCGATGTTTGTGGTGTCTTTATGCATAACGGATCCTCGGATCAAGCCAGGCGTACAGGAGGTCTACCAGGAGGTTGGCGATGACGTAGACGAAGACGAGGACACTCACGATCGACACGATCGTCGGCCCCTCTCCCCTGATGACTGACTGGTAAAGTCGCTGTCCCACTCCGGGGACGTTAAAGATGCCTTCGGTGACGATGGCGCCGCCCATCAGCGCACCCAGGTCCGCCCCGAGGAAGGTCACCACGGGAATCAGGGAGTTGCGCAGGATGTGCACGGTGACCACGCGCGGCCGGGAAAGCCCCTTGGCGGTGGCGGTGCGGACGTAGTCGGCGTTCATGTTCTCGATGACCGAGGTGCGCGTCAGGCGCAGCACGTAGGCGAAGGACGCCAGGCCCAGGACCACTGCCGGCAGTATCAGGTCTGCCCAGCTGGCGTCGCCGCCAACCGTTGGGCTGGTCCATTGGAGCTTGACGCCCACCAGGAACTGCAGCAGGAAGCCGAGCACGAACACCGGGATCGCGATCACGATCAGGGAGACAACCAGGACTGTGCTGTCGAAGATCTTGCCCTTCTTCAGGCCGGCCATGAGGCCGAAGGCAATACCGAAGACCGCTTCGAAAAGCAGGGCCAGCACGGCGAGGCGCATAGTCACGGGGAAGGCCTGGGCCAGGACGGCCGAAACCTCGCGGCCGGAGAAGTCGACCCCCAGGTTAAAGGTGACCAGGTTCTTCAGGTACAGCAGGTACTGGACGATGAAGGGCTGGTCCAGGTTGTACTGGCTGCGCAGCTGTGCGGCGACGGCCTCGTTAACCGGCTTATCGCCGAAGAGTGCGGCAATGGGGTCTCCCGGGAGGGAGAACACGAGGAAATAAACGAGGAAGGTTGCCCCGAAGAAAACGGGGATCATTTGGAGGAAGCGTCGAATGACGTAGCCGGCCATTAGGGGTGGCCTCCTGCCAGCTGTGGGGGATTGAAGTCTCGCATTTTTTTCTATGCCTGTTCTTGATAGAACCCGAAATACAAGCCGGGGCCCGGCCTTCTGGCCGGGCCCCGGATCGGTCGGTCTAGATACTGCTACTTGGCCGTGACGTTGTAGTACACCGGGACACCGTTCCAGCCGGTTTCCACGTTGTCCACGTTTTCACTCCAGCCGGACTGTGCCACCTGGTACCACAGCGGGATAACGGGGAGGTCCTTCAGCAGGACTTCCTGGGCCTGGTTGAAGATTTCGGCTCCGTCTTCCGGGGTGGCAGCGGCAAGGCCTTCGCCCAGGAGGTTGTCGAACTCTTCACTCGAGTATTCGCCGTCGTTGGAACCTGCCCCGGTGCCGTACAGCGGGCCGAGGAAGTTGTTCAGCGACGGGTAGTCGGCCTGCCAGCCGGTGCGGATGGCACCGGACAAGGTCTTGGCGGTAGCGTCTGCGCGCAGTTCCTTGAACGTTGCGTAGGGCTTGCCTTCGGCCTGGATACCAAGGTTGTTCTTCAGGCCGTTGGCTACGGCGTCAACCCATTCCTTGTGGTTGGCGTCGGCGTTGTAGCCGATGGTGAAGGCCTGATCGGCGGGCCACGGTGAAACCTTCTCGGCTTCTTCCCAGAGTTCCTTGGCCTTCTCGGGGTTGAACTCGAGCACCTCGTTGCCGGGGATGCTGTCGTTGTAGCCCTCGATGACCGGAGCGGTGAATTCAGTGGCCGGTTCACGGGATCCCGAGAAGACAACCTCGGTGATTTCGTCCCGGTCGATGGCCATGGAGATGGCCTGGCGGCGCAGCTCTCCGGCTTCGCCCGAGAACTCCGGCAGGTAGCCGGGGATCGTGATGGTCTGGTTGCCTGCATAGGCCTTTTCGGAGAAGCGGCCCTCACCCAGATCGGTCTTGAACGTCTTCAACGCCATATTGGGAATGGTGTCGAGGATGTCCAGTTCGTTCGACTGCAGGTCTGCGTAGGCTGCGTCGAAGGAGGAGTAGAACTTGAAGGTTACTCCGCCGTTCTGCGGCACACGGGTTCCCGTGTAATCCGGGTTGGTGACCAGGTCGATCTGGATCTCGTGCTGCCAGGCGTCGTCGCCGGCCAGCATGTACGGTCCGTTGCCGACCGGGTTCTCGCCGAACGCGGCGGGATCTTCCAGTGCACCGGCGGGCAGCGGGAAGAAGGCGGTGTAGCCAAGTCGCTGCGGGAAGTCGGATTCCGGCTGGCTGAGCTTGACGGTGAACGTGGTGTCATCCACCACGGTCAGTCCGCTCATGGTGTCGGCCGTGGCGCCTTCTGCACTGACTTCGTCGTAGCCTTCGATGCTCTCGAAGAAGTACGAGTTCAGCTGCGCATTCTTGGCGGCTGCACCGAAGTTCCAGGCGTCAACGAAGGACTTGGCCGTGATGGCCTCGCCGTTCGTGAACTTCTGGTCCGCCTTCACCTTGATGGTGTAGGTCTGGGAATCTTCGGTCTCGATGGACTCGGCGAGTTCGTTGACCGTATTGCCGTCAGCGTCGTAGCTGACCAGGCCTTCGAAGAGCAGGTCCATGATGCGTCCGCCGCCAACTTCGTTGGTGTTGACCGGCATCAGCGGGTTCTGCGGTTCGGTGCCGTTAGCGGTGATGATCACGGCGTTGTTGCTGCCTTCGGTCTCACCCGAGCCTTCGGCCGATTCGTCGGATCCCCCACCGCAGGCGCTCAGCGTAAGTGCGGCAAGTGCCGCTACGCTCAGCATTTTGGAAGTGCGTGTGACGCGCATTCCGCCTCCTAGTTCTGTTCGGTGCCGGCGATGATGACGCCGGCGTTGCGGCTCTGCCAAATGGTGAACCGACTCACAAAGCCAAAAGCATAAGCCCACTTTGTTGCCGTCAGGTAACTAAGTCCGGCATGTGGCGCCGGCATGGACACCGTGGCGTGGTTCACACTGCGCAAAAGGGCGCGATGACGTGGGGAAAGGCCGGTCCGTACCTTCTGGTAACGATTTGGCATACGGACGCTGTATTACATGCAATGACATGTCATATTGCCCGTTCGACGGCGAAAATCCCCTGCACCGTACTCAGACCAGGCAATCGGATCGGCACGCTATTGAGGCTGACGCGCATCCCGTCCGGCCAGCATTTCCGGCAGCCCGTCCACCTGGGCCAGGGCCTGCTCCCGGTTACCAAGCGCAACACTGACGTGGTGCCCGATGTAACCGCGGACGTCGGCGGAGAACTCGCGCTTGGCCGCGGATGCGACGGCGGCATTTGCCTGGTTCCGCAGAGTGATGAGAACGGGTTTGTTCTGCAGTGTGCGGTCAACCCACTCCGGATGGCCGAAGACGCGGCCCATCTGAATAGTCCCGTCGTCGAGGTATCCAGCTGCATAGACTGCTGCGGCACCGAAGGCTGCCTGCTTGCCGAGATCACTCCCGAGCTCGGTTGCGTAATAGGAGCGGATCTCCCTCGCGAGGTACTGGACCACCGGGCGCATGGCCTCGACGTCGGGCTCACTGACTGCTTTGGCCTCGCTGGCACGTTGGATGGCCTCGCCGACCAGGTCGAGCTGCGTGGTGAGCTCTGTGCGCAGGTCAGGCTCCAGTTCCCTGCCTTCGCTCATGGCGACCGCGTTATGGAAAACCATCAGGCGCTGGAGGTTGGCGAACATGAGTGCAAGGGCGTTGAAGCGGTGTTCTTCCGGAGTCATCGGGCCAATGTAGCGGGGCCGTTTGCTGGAAGTTCCACGGCGCGCCGAACCATTTCCGCCTTGCCGCTGATGTGCGCGAAGGGCAGCTCCAACCCCGCGGGATAAATTGGACTGTATGAGAATCACCATTATCGGCGGGTCCCAAGGCACCGGCGCGCAGCTGGCTTTCCTCGCACAGGCGGCCGGACATGAGGTCACGGTGCTCTCCCGGTCCGGCCGTGCACCGTCCGGTGTTTCCGCGAGCACCGGAGACGCAACCAATCCTGAAACAGTGTCCGCAGCGGTGTCCGGAGCCGACGCCGTGGTTGTCACTGTGGGCGGAGCCAAAGGGGTCCCTCACCAGCGGGCTGCAGTCACCCGGGCCGTCGTCAAGGCTATGCAGGCGCAGGGTGTGCGCCGGCTAGTTGTGCAGTCCTCATTGGGAGCGGGAGATTCCTCCTCGCAGCTGCCCGGCCCGCTCGGACTGATCACCCGGGTTGCGCTGGCCAAACCCCTGGCCGATCACAACGAGCAGGAGTCCGCAGTTACCGGATCCGGGCTGGATTGGACGCTCGTCCGCCCAACCGGTCTCACGGACAAGGACCCGGCCGGTACGTGGCGTGCCTTGGAGGTAGGCGGTGCGGGGAAGCTGCGAGGTTCAATCCCCCGCCGCGACCTGGCGGTCTGCATGCTGGAGATCCTCACGGACGATTCCACTGTCGGCAAGGCCCTTGGCGTCAGCAGCTAGGGCAGCGGAGCCAGCGGTTTCACCATGATCAGGCACGGTGTGGCTTCTCCCCAGAGATCCGTTTCCTCCAGGGGAAGGAACCCCCACTTCTCGTAGAAGTTCCGAGTTCGCGCGTACCCGGAGTCCGGATGTGAAGGACCGAGCGTCTTCACCTCAAGGAGGCGCACCCCGCGGCTGATCGCGTCGGCTTCGATGGCCTCCAGCATTGCGGTACCTACTCCGGAGCCGTGAGCCGCACGGTCCACCACTGTCAGGTGAATCTCGGCCACATGCGGAAAGTGCCGGTCGACCAGAGTGACTCCGACGACGGAACCGCCGACGTCGCGCACGGTCCAGGTTTCCTTGGTCCCGGCAGCCTCGATGTACTCCGCATTTGAGTCCGGCTGCCCGAACCATTCGGGCACGGTGGCGAGCAGGCGGGCGACGTCGTCGGGGACGGGCTGATCCAGGGCCGCAGCCCAGGACGTGGCTCCAACTTCGCCCTGTGCCGTGGAGTCGGCTCCGCCACCCGGACGATCAACCCTGGCAATCTCGGACTGAATCTCACGGATCGCCGCCCCGAGGATGCCGCGTGACAACAGCCCCTCCCCCAGCGGACCGGCGGAGTCAGTACCCACGGGCGGCAGCAACCTCAGCACCTCCCGCTCACCGTCGCTCAGGTTGGCCAGCTGCCACCGGATCTCCTGCTGGACCGCCTCCGGTTCATCCGGGTTCGAGAGCGAGACCGCTTTCGCCGCGTAGGCGGCCGCGCCCAGAGCATGGGCGCCCATGTGGGCGACCGCAGCTGTCTGGGCGACTGCGCGGGCTGCTGCCGCGCCGGCCGGCGTCGTCGCAGCGTTCGCGATCTTCACGACGATGAGCCGCTTGCTGATTTCTTCGCCAGCGGTGCCTGATCCTGCGCTGTACGCACGGGTGCGGGTGAGTGCATCCCGTGCTGTTTCTTCCGCGGCTTCATCTGCTTTGTATAACGGCAGGACACGCTCAGCACATGCTGCCGCCCAGCGCGCGATGACGCGCCGGTTCAGATCGCTGAGGGTCTGGAGTGAGGCCATCCCCAGATGATGCCACACCGGATTGCGGACCGGCTCAGGCCGTCGGGACTGCTGCCTCTTTCCGAGCCTTGGCTGCCGCGATGCGCGGGCCGCTAAACCACAGTACGATCCCCGCCAATACCCAAACGCCCAGGGTCAGTGCCGCAGCCAATGCCGCCTACCCTGCCTTCGGATCGAGGGTCAGCGGATCGTTGATGGTGCCCCGCTCCGTCCCCTCGAGGCGCAGGGTCGGTCCCCGCCCACTGCACTTTCAGACGCGGTGCAATTACTCTGCATGCACAAGATTCTGTCGAGCACGCACCGCTGGCTTAGGCATTGGAGCCACTGCCCCAGATGATCTCGCTTTCCAGTCCCTCCAGTCCGCCGATTAGCCTTCCGGCGGTTGCCATGGCTCCTGAACATCTGGATACTCGAAGCATTCCTCCCTACCAGTAAGCGCCTGCGAAGCAGCGGGTGCTGGCCTACCTGCTGAACCTCCGCGACTGCAAAGAGCGGGACACCCGGACCAGCATGGAGCTGTCCTACCGGTATTTGCTTGCGGCCGAGGCGAGCGAGCCAAAAGGAGAGCGCATGAACTGGGACATCATCATTGGCGAGATCCTCGGACTCGTCATGGTGACGATGGCGCTGCAGCTTCTCTTCGTCCCGCAGCCGGCCGCCGGCTACGGCACCTCGCCGTGGCTGTCCGGTACCTGCTGGGACGGATCCAGGTTCCTCGGTCAGAAAAAACGACGACCGTCTGCGGTGAACGGGTACATCACTGAATCGGTTGTCTTTTCGCAGACCGCCCCTGTTTCGGACGTGACACAGAATTCCATCTTGATAAAGGGAAGTTGCGAGTTGAAATAATCGAGGGAAGATCATGGCTGGTGAAACCAAAAACAGATGGAGCGCGCTTCTAGGTCTGCTGCTGGCAGCGACCCTAACGTTATCCGGATGCGGAAGCTCCGGTGAGACCGACTCCCCGCCCGGCAACCAAGCTGGCGGTGGGGACTCCGCCGAAAAAGACTCCGGAACAAGCGAAAACGACGTCGGCGGTGGCGGCGGCGACGACACCTCTACCGAACAAGCTCAGGGGCAAACACCGCCGGGCAATTCCCAAGGGAACGACTCCCAAGGTGATCAGACTCTACCAGGGAACGGATCAGGTAATGGGGGTCCCGGCGGCGGGGGCGATGATCAAAGCGAGAACACAGAGCCCGCGGATCCGAACGCATTAACGTCGGAAGAGCTGGTTGCCGACATGGAGACCGCTCAGAAAATTACGGACCAATTCTGGCGCACGCATTGGCGTGAATTCTTCGCGGGAAGGTACACCTCGCCCACAGTGGTCGGCCTCTACGACGGCAGGGACCCCAGCTCCGCCCCTACTTGTGCGGGTGAGCCGCTGGCATCGGAGAACGCCTTCTATTGCCCTCCCGAGGATTACGTCGCCTGGGACCTTTCGCTCATGGCACGCGGATTCGAGTTCGGTGACGCCTGGCCTTACCTAGTGATAGCTCACGAATGGGGTCATGCGATCGCGAACCGACTTGACGCCAGTCTCCGCTTCCAGGCCGGCGAGCTGCAGGCTGATTGTTTGGCTGGAGCAACCCTGTTCGGGGCAGCCGCAGACGGAACAATTGCCTTCGAAAAGGGGGATCAGGAGGAACTGGTTACGTCGCTGAGTTCGCTGGGTGGCGACATTCCATGGACAGACACGGAGGACCACGGCGACTCCTTTGAACGGGTAGAGAACTTCAATGTCGGACGCACTAAAGGCGTTCTGGCTTGCTTCCCGTCGCAATAACACGGCCGGGTCGGCCAACCTGACCCTGCCAACCATCCATTGATGCACGCACCTTGTTCCGGCTACAGTGCAGCAGATAGCTGAGCAGCCCGTGTCACCTTCCAGCGGCATCTTTCCTTACACGCCTGATTTCCTGCGAGGGTGATGCGGATCGTGGTTTTCCGGTGCTTCTCCTCGAAGGCGCCCAGCACACTGGACTTGCCGGCCCTGTAGCAGCCGGTGAGGGCGATGATGCGGTTCCTCTTATCGAGGACCGCCTCATCAAGGTGCCGCACATATATCTTGTGCTAGCTGCTCTCAAATTCAGGGGCGAGGCTGCGCAGCTGGATCTGCGGCCATAGTCGCAGCCGCTCTACACGTTGATCCTAAACTCCACCACCTTCCGTATCCGAATAACATCTGCGCAGCAGTCGGAAAGTCCAGTGCCCACACAACCGCTACTCGCTGGGGAATGGTTACTGGGAACACAGCCAATGAGAACTGTCCGACTGACGGTCGGTGCTCGGTACCGGGGTTCGGCTGGGATTGCTTCGTGGAGTTAATGCGGAGGCTCTTCCTGAAGCACGAGGCCTTCGTCTCCCGGGAGGACTTTGCCCTGATCCCGCTCGGCACTGTCCTCCTCATTCAACGTAAACGCGTCGCCCGGCGAGCAGGGAGCAGTAGCCCCGATACTGTACGACTCGTCCGATGCATAGGTATCGAATTCGGCCCTGAGGACGGGACCGCCCTCGGCGAAGACAGTCGGGTGCGTTGTCGGATTTACCGTGCGTACGCTCATGCCAAGGGACTCCCAATACTCGGCGACGCGTTTGGCATCCCCAATATGGTCGGTTCCACGGGGGGCCCAGCGGTCATAGCTGTAACTGGCGGTGGCGTCCTCCCGTCCGTGGCTGCTTTCGGGGGTGCACTCCTGCGCCCCCGCTGACCCGTTGCGGGGCCACCACCCGGTGACGTCGAGCTGTTGGGCGGTATTGAACACGAGTTCGACCACGCGGTCCCGGCCTTCCCTGGCACTGACGGTCTTCTCCGGGGTGTTCTTCTCCGACATTGTCGTGATTGTCTCCTTCTCAGCGCATCCGGTCATTGCCATTCCCATTAGGAGCACAGCAGTCACGGCCGTGAACATCCTTATATGTGTCCTAAAGGCTGGCACTGTTCATTCCTTCCAGTAAGACCTTCTGCAGCTCAGTCGGCCCCAACGGAGCATACTCTTCTCCGGTTCTCCCATGATTGCCCAAGCTGTGTCTTTCAGGGATTCTGTTCTCTTGTCCAAGTATCCGGGCTGTCCAACGCACTTCTGGACCAAGGAGTTCTACGCATAGCGCTGCAGCACGAAGGTATTCATACTGTCCATCTCCGCTGCCACCGGCCAGCACGAGACGGTAAAGATCCTCCGTGCCCATAACAAGTGACGCAAGGTGCCGAAAAATAGTCGGCCTCTACTAACCAACGATTAGACCTACGTTTGGAAAATAAAAATGCCGCCCTCATTTTCGAGGGCGGCATTTCTATTGATTCAGGCGAAGAATCTACACATTAAACCTAAACTCGACCACATTCCGTAGCCGAATAACCCCTGGAAGCTGCTAGTCTAGTCCGGCGCCCGGGACCGGCCATCCTGCGTGCATAATCGTGCTCGCGCTCCGAGACGAGGACCAGCAGGTTCGGACCGGCACCATCCTGAGCGACCACCAGTCGGAACCCAACGCTGCTGCCGCCCGGATCGGCCGGCCATTGGACAGGTACGAGCAATGCGAGGCAAGGGAACCGCCCACCTTCGGCTTCAAGGCACCCGACACGTGCGCATCGGCTCGCAGCCGCATATCTAGGTCGGAAGGCGCGTCAGAATCGGCCAACTCCTAATTGCGTATATGGTTCGAGGGGACTTGACGCGGCGATCTGTTGTGACCATTCAACACCGCGGAATTCCGAAGGCGTTTCGACGTCGAACGAAACTGGAGACTGAATCGTAATGAACTTTTTCAAAGCACGGGTTCGGCTTTGGCCTCTCCTGCTGATCACCTTCTTGGTTCTCGCGGGAACGGGCGCCGCTTTCGCATTCGGTGGACTCAACGCTCTCGCTCTCAAGTCGCTGTTCACCAGCAGTTCGAGCGAACGCGATTCGCAGGTGGTTCAGTCCGTCACGGCCATGCAAGAGGTCACCTTGCTGAGCCTTTACATCGAGGGTGTCGCGAGAGAGGATAGCAACCGCGAGATACTCGGCGGGGCCATACCCGCCGGCGAGAAAACGACGTTGATCCAGTACAAGTTCGACGCAAAACTAGGCATCGATGGGTCACAGGTGAAGATCGAACCCACCGGCCCAGGGTCGTATCGCGTGACTATCCCTCAATTCATCGGCATCGGCTTCGACGAGCCCGAGTTCGAGGACGCCCTCGAGAGCAACAACGCGCTTGGCTGGCTGGCACCGCCAGCCGTTCAAACCCGCATGATCAACAACATTCTCAGCGACGAGAACAAGCAGGAGTACATCAGCCAAAACGAAGCAGCATTGAAAGAGCAGGCCAAGGTGTTCTACTCCGGAATCATCGCAAGCATCGATCCCGAGATCACCGTCGCCTTTGAGTTCGCAGGGTAGATGCCCGCAGCACCGCATCCTTTTTTAAACTAGGTTTTTCGGGCGCCTACGGGGCGAGAAATCCTGGTTGGTGGTGTAAGCATCGCCGGCAAGCCGTCGAACGTAACCGACTTGCAACCAGGAATTGCCTGTGTTCCCTGTCCATTCTCCGACCTTCGTCCGGCCGAACGCGACGGAAACGTCATGTCAGTTATCTGGTTCAAGAACGGCAAACCCCGCATCGAATACCTCTTTTCCGTCCCGCCAAGTGGCCGCTGAAGTCCACCAGTGTGCCGTCGGGCCCCTGCAAGGCGTACGCGTCAGGCGGGCATCACCACCAAGTTTTACCAGCGTGGGATTCAGTCACTGATTCTTTGGAACGAACAATTTGTAGCAGTGAATCCAGCTGCAGTTGCGGGTATTTGTATCTCAAAACGAGGCGCAATTGAGATGAAATTATTCTCGATTATGTTCCCTTGAGCGTCTGAAATTTCCCAGTAGCAGTCCTCAACTTGGGTCCCGAAGGACTGCCATGTCCCTGGATGAATTTCTGTACCTACCAAGTAGCTTCCTGCACCCACAAAATCTCCGCTCTTCGTTCTCGTTGCCTCGCCCTGATAACCCGAAGCTATCGCTTTTTCTATTGCTTTCCGTTGGGGGTGGTCCGGACACAGCATCAGCGCACCCTCCAATAACCTGGCGCGCTCAAAACCAGCGAGGAAGGTTTCCGATGTTTCAGCACACGCGTTGTAGAGCTGAGTCGCTTTTTCTGGACTCGGGTCCTCGGGGAATGCGAGTTCGACGGCGGTTGCTGTCGCGGCTGGGAGGATTTCTCCTTGCATGGTTACATAACACTCCGCCATTCGGTTGGCCCACACTTCCTGCACGGTACTGAGCTTCACCCGGCCGGATGGGGGCGTATGACAGTCAAATTCGAAGGTTGCCGGCTG
Organism: Arthrobacter sp. zg-Y179; assembly: GCF_020907345.1. Lineage (NCBI taxonomy): Bacteria > Bacillati > Actinomycetota > Actinomycetes > Micrococcales > Micrococcaceae > Arthrobacter > Arthrobacter sp. zg-Y179. The sequence goes on from NZ_JAJJOB010000002.1 coordinate 249,159, forward strand.
CGATTGTGGTTCGGCGTTTGGCGTCGAGGGGATTGCGCTAGGCGTAGCTGATTTGCCGGCGGTGGGTTCTACTGCTTCGGGTGACGCCGTTTCCGTTTCTCCGGGGAAGAGCTCACCGCAAATATCGATCAGCTCTTGCGCGGGCCGCTTGACTGCGGCTTCGTCCAGATGCCAAGTACCGTTGGTGTCCCACGCCTCCACGAAATCATTCAGCGGGCGTCGCAGCTCCCTGGTTGGGGCCGCAAGCTCCTCTTCTGCAGTAGCAGCCACGTCCCCCAAGCGCTCGGAAAGGGCCTTGGCCTCGCCCGCAGTCGTCTCATCAAGGATGTCAACATCCCTCAGGAACACGAGGGTCGTGTTGACTGGATTACCCTTGTCCTCATTGAAGAGCGCCCGGCAGGTGTTGTGAGGGGTTACCAGCTCACCTCCGCCAGAACCAGAATCGGCATCGCCGCTATTACACCCTGTCAGGAAGATCGCGGAAATAAGCAGAGATGGATAGAGCCTGTTCATGATTCCCCAAACTGAATGAGCACGGACCCCTCTCTGGGCCCGGCATTTCCTTTGATAATAGTCGCTGCACTCACGAGGGGGCACCTGAATTATTGCCATGCCCCTTCAACGAATGGTGATAGCGTGTCGGCCACGATGGTTAGCAACTTCAGGTTCCCATCAGCGGCTGAGGCCCGATTTCTATGAGGTCACCATTGAAAGGCACCAATATTTATCCGCCTGAGCCACAGCTCTCCAAGCGCATTTAGAGCGTCTGGCACTCGTGGGCGGCGTCCGGTGGGCGCCGCTGGCCCAGGACAGGGAATTGTCGCTGAGGCGGCGGGTTCCCGTGGCCAGAATCGCTCCTAGGCGCTGCGCCCATACCCGCACATCTTCAGCAATGGTGATAGTTTCCGTGAATCCCAATCAGCCCAAAGGTAAGAATTTGACGCGATGGGACATTTCTGCCGGTCAGAATCACCAGGCTACCGAGCAGGGTCACGACGGTACTGCCAGTAGCCTAAGTCTCACGAACAAATTATTGGGAGACGATATGACCAGATCACCGGACTGCAAGCCTTGGTGCGATAACCACCTAACCAAATTCGAAAACTCCTGCAATACCATGATCGTTATTTACGACGACGGCAGGCAAGCGGAAGCTCCGCCCACGCCTGGAACCATGGCAGCTTTATTTCGGGCCGGATTGCCAAAGGCCATTTCGTGGGTCGCTTTCGTGGCTTCCCAGGACGAAGAAGACGAGAAGCCCATAATGGACCTCCAGTTCTTCGAGGCGGGGGATGGTGCGGAACAGATTTCGAACTTGCACGTGGATTTGGACGGCCTGAGAACTCTCCACTCCAGCCTCGCCGACATACTAAGAGAATTTTCGTAGTCCTTGTGAGTTCCGGCCGAGAGCTCCCTCCCTACTCGCCCCCGTGGACGAGCCACTCTAAGGGCACACCTAGATTCGACTTTTCGAAATTCGAAGCCGCCAACTTTGCATCCATTCCGTCAGCCCGCCGAACTTCAAACCTTCAGAAGATGTCTCAGGGTTTCCGAATCGCGATCTATACGAAGCGTCCTTAGAGATTGAACCTAAACGGTCCAACACCGAACAAACCGCTTGGCCTGCCAAGAACACGGCCACAGAGAACTAGATCCTTCCTAAGAGCTCCGACAATTTGAGGAATGCCAGACTTGATTTCTGGAGGTGAGGAGACATGTGAACCATAGGGCTGTCTCAGCTTCAGCACCATGTGCCGACGAGGGAATGGTGGACGCGCGGACTTGAGCCACACAGAGCGGAGTAGGTGGGTGGACTCGCCTGCAGGAAGAGCCAAGCTCCCGGGCAGGGAAAGGACGGCACTGCCAGTAGCCTAAGTCTCAAGAACAAGCGGCCGGAGAAGGTTCCTCCCGCTCCTGGCACCAAGGCGGCTCTTGTACAGGACGGATTGCCATGGGAAATCTCGTGGGTCGCCTTCGAGGCCTCCCAGGACGAAGAAGACGAGAAGCCCCTAATAGGCCTCCAGTTCTTCGAAGCGGGGGATAACCCAGTGGAGAGTGCAAACCTGTACATGGACTTGGATGAATTGAGAGCTTTCCATTCCAGCCTCACCGCCATACTCAAAGATCTCTCGTAGCCGGACCGAGCTCCGGTGAGGAGCCACCACGTTCTTGACCGTAATGGGATGGACGACCCCAGGGATCATCTGACGGACGCGACGTCGATTCGAATTTCGCGCGGCACTTATCGATGAGATCGATATTGGCTGGTAGGGCTCGTGTCGTCGTCGAAGAGTACCTTGACGACGAAAAGAAAGGCCCGGGATGCCAGTGCATTCCGGGCCTTTCTCACAAACCTAAGCCAAAGCGTTCTTAGACATAAAACCTAAATTCCACCACGTTCCGTAGCCGAATAACCTCTGCGACCGAGGGGACCCTCTCTCGGTGCTTCGCCACCCTTCCGAGTCTCGCCGAGAACGGCTGGCTTCACCCGAGCCAAACTGTGAAGCGTGGCAAACGATTGGGGAATGCCTCGATTGCAGACGTGTCCTTCTCTTAAGGAGTCGTCTGCGAATGGGCCTCTACCACCTGCGTCCGTCGTTCGGACGATCGTCTTCAGCCTCGCGCTGGATATCCCTCTCAGCCGACTTCGCGATGTCAGTGTAAAACTGTCTCACGATGGATCCCGCCGGCAAATCGGTCGCGACAGCTCGAGACCTGTCTCGCTGTTCAACCGTCTCGGGAAACGGCTCGCCGGGGGTGCCACTCCGAACTCCGGAGATGGTGGCGGACCACAGGGCCCCCGCCATCTCTCGGCGCACATCCTCCCCAAGCTGGTCCGCCGCGCTCAACGCAACGCGCACGAAGTCGGGCTCATCCCAGATAAAGGTTCGGGGAGACTCCTGGAGGACCGCTGCCACAGCACGAACCGAGTTCTCGGTGCCCGCGAACAAAGCCTCCCTCAGGAGATCAAGCACCTGATTGTCGTATTTGGCCGCCACCGCCCCAAAGAGATCGGCGCCCAACTTGCGACGTAGCCACGAGTCGAGTTTGTCCGCGATCCACGCAAGGATGCCGCTCAGGCTGGCCAGGAAGGAGGGCGTGTTCCGAATCCTCAAGGCGTAGTCCCACGTATACGGGAGCGCCTTGTATCCGCGGATTGAGTCGAGACCCTCGGCGAACTCAATCCGGTCCTGGAGAAGCCGAATGACCCACTCCGGATGCGACTCAGACCGATCAGCGAGCGCCCGTGCCACGGAGTACTCGCCAATGCTGGACAGCGTGACGAGGTCTCGGCGAATCATGTCCAGTTCGGGTTCGGAAAAATCATCCCAGGAGATGCCGGCGTCAAGGCGGAACGTCATGAAGTAGGCGTCAGCTAGGTTTCGGTCGTCACCAAATCGGAGGCGCGCGAGTAAACGGATCGCTTCAGCCTTTTGCGTTCTCGCCAGCAGTTGAGCGGCCCGGGCCATATTCCGTCTTATGATCGCGTCGCTATCCGTAGCCAACTCCAATAGGAGTTCAAGCTCTCCGGGATATAGTTCGCGAAAACCACGGCTCCAACTGATCGACTGGGTAACGGACCGTCGGCGTTCCAATGGCTGGTTTGTGAGCAGATCGCGGATCTCAACCAACGCAGCTGGAGGATCCTGCGTGGCGAACGTGCTGAGGATGACCGGGAGTATCGGATCGAGAACAGCAGATTCAGAAGCTTCCCTCAGTTTGCTCAGTAACGCGCGCGCAAGAGTCGGGCGAACGTTAAGCAGGCTCGCCACCAGGGGCTCTGGAGCCCCATCCGTTGAACCAAAGACTTCCCTGTCTGCGCGGAGGCGCACGAGCAGCAGATCAGCTACCTCATCATCGGTTTTCGACTTCAGAGCCTTAGCCACACGACCTATGAGTTCCAAGCGTTTGGCTTCCATCGCCTCAAAATTGTCGCCCTGGTCCCGAAGTAGGTTCCCCCAACCGTCATGCACCGCTAGCCCAAGCAAAGCCTCGACATCATCTGGAATCGACTCGATAGCTCGCTGCGCAGCCGCTTGAGTTGGACCGGACCCGTAATTGTCGTGCCAGAACAGAGCATCACGGATTGCCACGAGAACAGCAGCGTCCAGGCCGCCGGCTGCAGCCCTGATACCGAGACCATTTATGGTCTCGAGAATGCCAGGAGTCCACCCGGCTCGTTCAGCGTCCGATACCACGCGGCCAAAGTTCCCCATAGGGAGCTGCACAGCGGACTTCATAACCTTCGCCGCCGCTCCCGAGCGACGCAGATCAGCTGAATCAAGTTCCCTAAAAGCCAGAGCAATGACCCGATGCCGGACCCTCATGATGCTCTGGGGATCTAGTGCGAAAGGTTGGAAGGTGATCGAGTGACCGCGGAAGAAAGATTCATTTCCTTCCGTCGCGAGCATAGGCTGCAGAACCTCAAACGGTGACAGCTGCTGCCCGTCACGGAACCACGTTGAGGCGGTGTCGACGATCATGACGTTGAACCAAGTAGGTTTTTCTACACCAAACTCAGCTAGGTCGCACAAGGTTCGGATCGGATGACCCGGATATTGGTTTGTGGGGCGTTGATCGTCCTGAGCCAGCTCCCACAACTGCGCAAGCGCTTCCGGAAGGGTCTCTTCGGTCATTGCTGCAAGCTTGATCGGTTCCGTCAACGCGTCAAGGACACTCTTGTAATCCAAAGTGAAGAAGCTCCCCCACGCCGCGTCGTCATCAACAAGACGATCCGTAGGGTGGTCGATCAGCCATCGGGTCATATCCAGCGTCCGGGCGGACTGGAAGTATGCGACTTTGGCCAACGTCTCAATGAGAATCTTGCGACCGACTACATCGGCAGATTCGACGCGGTCACGGAAAGCGCTCCAAAGGGAGTCGACGAGGTTCGGCACACCCTCCCGGCGTTTACGAACCTGCCAGTCAACTCGGCTCACATTGACGAAGAGGTGTTCCACACTGTCGCCCGTCGTGATCGGTTCGATGCGTGAAAGGTAGCCTGTGCCGAGGGGGTTGCTGTCGTCGAACGCAGCTTCTGTCAGGATAACGTCGCCTAAGAGATCGGGGACGATCCGCAGAGCCTGACCGCGCCGCCGCAAGATACCGGCGTTCTCCAAGCTTCGCAAATGCTTGTTCAACTCATCGTATGGTTTGGCAACGATTGCGCTCAGTGATGCGCGTGCAGCATCATCACCCGTGCGAAATGGCTGTAGGGCAGCGACTGCGTCCAACACGGCACTTCGAGTCGGAGGGTCGAACGACAGCGGATCATTGACAAGCGCGTCGCGGAACCCACGCATGATGTGCACTCTGACATTTTCGTCCTGTTCCAGCGCCGACGGCGTAAGCTTGCCCTGCCTGATCAGGACGCCACCGACGACGGTTACCAACGGTGAATCCATGGTGAGCCTAGCGAGCCAGTGCACAACGGCTAACGAGGCTGCGCCGCCCAGTGCTTCACGTGCCAGAATCACGCTCTCCTCGAACTCAAGGTCCCCGATCACGACCTCGGTTTCTTGCATGGGAAGCAGCCCGCGGCGAGCCATGTCCTCTTTGAGCATCGGCAGACCATAGGGTCGAGTGGCGAGAATGAGCTTCGCAGTCGGATTGCGGCGCCATATGCCAGCAACCACATGGGTAACCTGCGTGAACTCGTGTGCATCATCGATGATGACGGTGAGGTCAGGGTCATCGGGCAAAGACTCGAAGGCCGCCACTGTTACTGACTCGCTACCTGGCAATATCCGGATGGGAGTATCTGCTGGCGAGGCTTCAACGAAAGCCTTGAGTAGTCTTGTCTTGCCAACGCCCCCGGCACCCACCAAAAACGCGACGGCACCGCCGCGGTGTTGAGCCATATCGAGCAGCTGGTCAAGTTGCAACCGCCGCCCGACCAAGGTCCACTCGTGGTTAAACAACGTACTGGGACCAAGGTCGAAGTGTTCTTCAGACAAGAGCCAGGGACCAGGTGCTGGAATGCCGAGAAATGACTCCCTGTGCCCCGGAAAATAGGTGTCGACGATCCGCAAGGCTCGCTCGCGCGGGAGGCGCCGGATATGGCGAGAGATATCGTTACCGTCCCACAGCTCCCAGGCCGCATGTATAGCGGCCTCATTACGCGCGGCAGGGGTGGCCACCGGACGGGAAAGGAACAAATAGTTCTTAGGCGCAACGATTGAGACCTCGTTGATGGCCTTTTCAACAGCGGCGCGGCCAAACTCTCGGTGGCGCTTGCACTGACCCGTGGCCAGGTTCCCGCTGTCAGCGGTAACAAGTATGTCGATTCCGTACTGTTTATGTCCGCGGCTACCGTAACGGCTGGCATGACCGTTTGGGTGCAACGTTTCCATTACCTCGGTCAGGAGGTCCTCAAACCGCTCCTCAGTCAGCTCCTCGACGGGCAGGGTGGGAGTGAGCGGTCGAACCGGGAGCGGAATGGGCTGCGCTGGAACGGTATATCCACCGGTCTCAAGGAGAGTCTCCAACTCGATTTCCAAGACGGCGGCGACTTCATCCAACATTGCGCGCCTCGGGCGGGAGCGACCGTTTTCCCACCCACTAACTGCTTGCTGACGAACTCCCACCTTGTCCGCCAGCGTTGCCTGCTCCAGACCTAGCACCTCACGTCGTCCACGAATTAGTCGGCCAAGGTCGTTCACGCGCCGATTCTAGGCATCAATCGTGGGCCGTGCAAGTTGCTCACGCATTCCTATGCGTGCGAGAATTCACCGGCGCGCCGGCGCGGGAACTTGCAAGGTATTACACACAAACATTAGCGTCCACGGGCCCCTTCAGGCGCGGAGAATAAGTTACTGCTATGAATACATCGACGATAGGACGAACTCAGTGACACGGGCGGACAGAGGACTCCTTGCCCAAATCGAGAATGGGGCCCTCGATAGCTCAAGCAGTCTTGCTGACACCCTGCGCAAGTGCGTCGCACTTGGAGGTCTGGCAGGTTCTGAAGAACTGCGCGATTGGGCGCGCAGGGAGCTCGAGGGCTACAGGGTTGAAGACGAGTTGCCCTACTACCGCACATTGCCGGGCACAGTGAAAATCGATGGGGTCACTTTCAACGCAGTCATCACCGGCCAACAACTTTCGAGCTACGAGATCCCCGAATTTGCGCGGGAAGAGATTACTGCTGGCGTAAAAATGACGCAGGGGATTGCGGAGCTGGAGTTGATCGAAAGATCCGGTTCCGAGGTGAAGCTCCAGCACCCGCATATGCAGAACCTCGTTGCCTACATGAACAGCCAACGGGCCGAACGCGACGGCACCATTACAACTATGTACTGGGTTGTTGGACGTGCGTCAGTTCTAGGGGCCATCGACGCGGTACGCACCAATCTGGTCGCCCTAGTTGCAGAGATGCGAGCCATGAGTGTGGGCACCGGAGCGATACCAACCACCGAAATTGCAGAACGTGCAGTACAGGTCGTCATATACGGTGCGAAGAGGAGCCCAATTACCGTCAACAGTGCGCTAGCGACTGGCAGCAGTTCAGCTAGTGTTGACGCAGGAGCGGCCCCTTCGGCCCCTGCCTCCAGAATCCCAGGTTGGGTTCGGGGTCCCTGGGGATTCACGGTAGGGCTGGCAACCATGATCGGCGCCTACGCCGGCATCGCTGCAGGGATGGGCTGGCCCCCTTTTTGAAGTACTTGTCCCGTGCGGGCCATGGGGGCACGCTATCGACGGGGTTGGCGAGCAGGCAACCGACATCATGGGAACCCCCCATGATCCTCCTCCGCTTTCCACGCCTGGAGGAGTCTGATGCCATCCTCAGCGGCTGGATCGCGGCGGGCTGCTCCAGTAACCGAATAAGGGCAACGCGTGCTCATCCCCTGCAGCCGTTTCTTCATCTATAACGCGTCTATCACTCACAGTGACATCATTCCCGTTGGTTATGCCTTGCCCTCCGTCCAGCTGATGGTAACCGTTGTGGACGCAGGAGACTCTCTACCGGTTCCGGACAAGGAAAAGGGCTGATCCGGCGAACATTCGTTACCGGACCAACCCTTAACCCCATGCACAATTAGACGTTGAAGCGGAACTCCACCACGTTCCGTAGCCAATCAACCTCTTACATTCGCAGTCAGATTACCTTCGAGGTAGGGGAAGCCGAGCGTTACGTCCCGGTTGATCTGAGGAATGTCTCCAGCGGCGGCAGCATGGGCCGCTGACGGAACCCCGCTCCCGCGCCGGAGGTCCTGCCGCCGGCGCGCGGCACCGGACCCTGCCAGCGGCGCCGCCGTCCTTCGCCACCTGGGCGCTTCTTGGTATCAGCGACTGGTTTGGAGTGCCTCAGTGTAGAGTTTCGGGTCGTTCCTGGTTTCAGCTGAGATGACAAGATGACTGCCGTTGAGACGCTGCGCAAAGTACCCCAAATAGGGCAGTACGATGATCGTCGTGAGCCCGTCTTGCCATGCCTTAACCAGCGCCGGAAGGCTATCTTGTTCGGACCAGGAAGGAAAGTTCGGCGTTGTCTGTTTATCCCACGTATTGAAGGCCACCAGATCTACCCCATCCTCGCCGTATTCGACGGGCCAGAACGGTGGCACAATCGGGTGGAGTTCCTGTCCAGGGCTCGAGAGTTTTTGCATCTCTTCCTGTGAGATCGGTTCGTTTTGAACTGTGCTTACGTTGAACCAGTCCCAGCTGCGGTCCCATTGCTGCTTCCAGCGTTCATCCCATACCTCACGGCTTGCTGACGCCGGGATCTTCGATGCACCCGTCGCAGGCACAGGGCTGAGTTCCGGAATTTCGATGTCCTGGGCGATCATCCATGCCTGTCGGATAAAGAGAAGCATCTTCAGGTTCTGCGCGTGGTCATCAATCCGGATGGTCATTTCCTTTGGCCAAACAGCCCGCCGTCTAAGCCCCAATCCCCACATAGTGACTCCTTGATTTGTCGGCCGGACGGAGAACAGCCGTTGGTGCCAAGCATCGCATTCGACCTGCCTTCAGTAAATGGTTCGCTCAAAGCTACAGGCCCCGATCGGAAATGTCCGCTGGGATCGGGGCCTCCTGAGGCGAACTAAGTCGTGACCCGTGTCGGCTATTCCTCTTCAAAGGCTCGCGGGCGGTACCGCACGAGATCCGCGAAGGCTGGTGACGATACAACCCTCGATCCGTAAACAAGAAATGCCGCCCTCAATGTTTCCGGTGAGGGCGGCATTTCTATTGAATCAGACGAAGAATCTATACATTAAACCTAAACTCGACCACGTCGCCGTCGACCATAACGTAGTCCTTGCCTTCGATGCGGACCTTGCCGCGGGACTTGGCCTCGGCCATGGAGCCGGCGTCGACCAGATCGTCGAAAGACACAACTTCGGCCTTGATGAAGCCGCGCTGGAAATCGGAGTGGATGACGCCGGCAGCCTGGGGTGCGGTGTCGCCCTTGCGAATGGTCCAGGCACGGGTTTCCTTCGGGCCGGCAGTCAGGTACGTCTGCAGGCCGAGGGTGTGGAAGCCGACGCGGGCCAGCTGGTCCAGACCGGATTCTTCCTGGCCGTTCATTTCCAGCATTTCGCGGGCTTCCTCTTCGTCCAGCTCCACCAGGTCGGCTTCGAGCTTGGCGTCGAGGAAGATCGCGTCCGCCGGTGCCACCAGTTCGCGCAGTTCGGCCTGGCGGTCCGGGTTGCCCAGCACGGCGTCGTCCACGTTGAACACGTAGATGAACGGCTTGGCGGTGAGCAGGCTCAGCTCGCGCAGGTGCTCCATGTCCAGCTTGTCGCTGGCCACGGAGGAGAAGATCGTGTCGCCGCGTTCCAGGACGGTGCGGGCAGCCTCCATGGCAGCCAGCTGCGCGGCGTCGCGCTTCTTGATCTTGACTTCCTTCTCCACCCGCGGGATCGCCTTTTCCAGCGTCTGCAGGTCAGCCAGGATCAGCTCGGTGTTGATGGTTTCCATGTCCGAACGCGGGTCCACCTTGCCGTCCACGTGGATGACATCGGGGTCATCGAACACGCGGATAACCTGGGCAATGGCTTCGGCTTCGCGGATGTTGGCGAGGAACTGGTTGCCCAGCCCTTCACCCTCGGAAGCGCCCTTGACGATCCCGGCAATGTCCACGAAGGACACCGTGGCCGGAAGGATGCGCGCCGAACCGTGGATTTCGGCCAGCTTGGCCAGCCGCGGGTCGGGAAGGGACACGACGCCGACGTTCGGTTCGATGGTGGCGAACGGATAGTTCGCCGCCAGCACGTTGTTGCGGGTCAGCGCATTGAACAGGGTTGATTTGCCGACGTTGGGCAGGCCGACGATGCCAATAGTAAGAGCCACGTTAGTAAATGATACCGGGCGCTAGGACTCGTTGGCACGACGGCGGCCGCCCAGGCCGTGCGAGGAGTCCCCCATGGCCTTCAGGGTGGCGCGGATTTCCTTGGGCAGGGAGAAGATGATGTCCTCTTCGGCCGTCACTACTTCTTCGACGTCGCCGTAGCCGTACTGGGACAGCAGATGCAGCACGTCTTGGACCAGGTTTTCGGGAACGGAGGCACCGGACGTGACGCCGACCGTGGCCACGCCCTCGAACCAGCTTTCGTCCACCTCGTTGGCAAAGTCCACGCGGTAGGAGGCCTTGGCGCCGTACTCCAGCGCCACCTCCACCAGCCGGACGGAATTGGAGGAGTTGGCCGAACCCACCACCAGCACCAGGTCCGCTTCCGGAGCGATCTTCTTGATCGCCGCCTGGCGGTTGGAGGTTGCGTAGCAAATGTCGTCGCTGGGCGGGTCCTGCAGGGAGGGGAAACGTTCGCGCAGCAGGTTGACGGTGTGCATGGCTTCATCCACGCTCAGTGTGGTCTGGGAGAGCCAGATGACCTTGTCCGGGTCCCGGACGGTGACCTTGTCCACGTCTTCGGGACCGTTGACGATCTGCATGTGCTCCGGCGCTTCGCCGTAGGTGCCCTCGACCTCTTCGTGGCCTTCGTGTCCGATCAGCAGGATGTCGAAGTCGTCGCGGGCGAACCGGACGGCTTCGCGGTGCACCTTGGTGACCAGCGGGCAGGTGGCATCGATGGTCTGCAGGTTCCGGTCCTTGGCGGACTGGACGACGGCGGGTGAGACGCCGTGCGCGGAGAAGATCAGCCGCGCGCCCTCGGGGACCTCATCGGTCTCATCCACGAAGATCGCGCCCTTTTCCTCCAAGGTGGTGACCACGTGGAGGTTGTGGACAATCTGCTTGCGGACGTACACCGGCGGCCCGTAGGCTTCCAGCGCCTTTTCGACGGCAATGACCGCCCGGTCCACTCCGGCGCAGTAGCCGCGCGGTGCCGCAAGCAGCACGCGCCGCGGACCGAAAACGGGAGCGGCAGCTGCCACTTCCTCGGGGGTGCGGCGCCGCCGGGGCACGGTGGGCATAGGCACGGAGATAACTGTGCTGGTCATGCACCTATGCTATCGGCTGGGGCCTGCGATCCCGTCCCCGTGGACGGTGGGTACGCTCACAGCAGACCTACCGCCGGGAACCCGCCAGGACCCGCGCCAGCATCCCGGCCACGAACGCGGCGGCCCCGGCCAGCATCAGGCCGATGGTCCAGGTCCGCAGGCTTGCCGCAGCCTCTCCGGCAAAGGCCTCGGCGAACGCGGACGCCACGGGACTGCTGAACTGCTGGGCGGAGACCTGGCCCGGCAGCATCCCCGCTCCCAGCCACAGCACTCCCCCGGCGAGCGCCACGCCCAGGCCGATCAGCGCAAAGGTGGTGGTCCGGCGTCGTGCGGCGAGCAGTGCCAGGAGACCGGCGACGGCGGCCGCGAGCGCCAGCACGGGCCAGGCCTCGCCCGCCCGCTCGGCGTTTCGCAGAAGCTCCGCGTGCCCGGCTCCGCCGATTTCCACGGGTACCTGCTCCACGGCCGGCACGTCCACCGATAGTTCGTTCCCCACACTGCCCGTGACGAGCGCGACCAGGGGTGCGACGTCGAGCGTCAGCGCCGCTCCCGTCCCCTCCGCGGCGTCCCCGAAGGTAAGCGCATGCGAGCGCCGCAGCGTTTCACTCCACGCCTCGGGGTATTCCGGCAGTGTCTGGACCTGTTCCACGGCCGAGGTGATCAGCGGCTCCACCACTGACGCCAGCGGAGCAGGCACGTCCACCGCCCCGACGGCCTCCGCGGACAGGGCCGTGGCAAGTTCCTGCTGGAAGGTCTCGTCCCGGGCCAGCGGTTCGCCGAGGGCGGCAAAGCCGTTTTCCGAGACCACGTTCGTGTTCAGCCACGCCCCGCAGAAGGCCGCCGCGGTAAGCAGGACGGCGAGCAGGCCGAAGACGGCCGAGACGAATGTGCGCATAAAGAAGGTCCTTGTCCGATGGGATCCGCAGGCGTTGAGGACGGCCTGCGGAACCGGACCGGGGGAAGCACCTGATAGACATTAAGCCTGGGCCGGTTCCTCCGCCGGCCCGAGAGCCAGTTCCAATCCACCGCGGGAGCATCTTCATGCAAGACGACAGCGGACCGTTGAGTCCCGAGAATACCCCGGAGCAGTCCACCCTGCCCGCCACTGCCGCGCAGACGACCCCGGAGAATCCCTGGCCGCTGGCGCTGCTTTCAAAGAACCTCAAGAGCTACATTGACCGTGCCCCCGCCACCTGGGTGGAGGGCCAGGTGATCGAGCTGAACCGCCGGGCCAATGCTTCCTACATCACCCTGCGCGACGTCGACGCCGAGGTCTCGCTGTCCCTGACGGCGTGGAGCGCGGTCATGAACCGGCTGGAGCTGCCGCTGGAGCGGGGTGCGCGGGTGGTGGCCCTGGTGAAGCCGGACTTCTGGGTCAAGACCGGACGGCTGTCCATGCAGACCCGCGACATCCGCCCCGTGGGGCTGGGCGACCTCCTGGCACGGATTGAACGGCTGCGGCACGCCCTCGCCGCGGAAGGCCTCTTCCGGGAGGACCGCAAGCTGCCGCTGCCGCTGCTGCCGGGCCGGATCGGCCTGATCACCGGGCGGAACTCCGATGCCATGAAGGACGTGATGCGCAACGCCGCACTGCGCTGGCCCGCCGTCGAGTTCGAGGTCAGGGAGGTGGCGGTCCAGGGGGTTAACGCTGTGGCCGAAGTGAGCCGGGCACTGGCGGAACTCGACGCCATGCCCGAAGTGGATGTCATCATCATTGCCCGCGGCGGCGGCTCGCTGGAGGACCTGCTGGCCTTCAGCCATGAGGACCTGGTCCGGGCGGTATCGGCCGCATCCACCCCGGTGGTCAGCGCCATCGGGCACGAAGCGGACCGTCCCCTGCTCGACGACGTGGCCGACCTGCGCGCCTCCACGCCCACCGACGCCGCGAAGCGGGTGGTACCGGATGTCGGCGAGGAGCTGGCCCGGATCCGCCAGTCCCGTCAGCAGCTTCGCAGGGTCCTCAACACCCTGGTGGGCAGGGAAACGGACCGGCTGAACCACATCCGGTCGCGTCCCGCCCTGGCAGCGCCGCAGTCCATGGTGGAGCGGCGCCAGGAAGAGATCTCCCGCCTGCGCTCCCGGGCCATGTCCGCGATCACCGCGGAGGTCCGGCGGGACGCGGACCGGATCGGGCACCTGCGCGCCCAAGTCCGCGCGCTTTCCCCGCAGAACACCCTGGACCGCGGTTACGCGGTGGTCCAGTTGCAGGACGGCTCCGTGGTGCGCGACGCCGGCACGGTGCCGGCCGCCGCACAGCTGCGGATCCGCGTTGCCGTCGGTGAACTGACCGCCACCGAAGGCACCCGGTAGCCTGCCTCCCCGCTGCCCTGATCATCGAAAACATCACCGAAAACCGAAGAGGACAAGACATGAGTGAAACACCGGCAGTTCCCGCAGTACCCGCAGACATCGAGGCCATGAGCTACGAGCAGGCCCGCGACGAACTCCTCACCGTTGTAGGCCGGCTCGAAACCGGCGGCGCCAGCCTGGAGGAATCCCTGGCCCTGTGGGAGCGCGGCGAGCACCTGGCCAACCGCTGCGAATCCTGGCTCGAGGGCGCCCGCCAGCGCCTGGACGCCGCCCGCAGCTCAGCCACCGGCGAGTAGTCCAGTCAGGGCAGGGGACAGCCCGCCGCCCCTTAGACACCTCGCTCGTTCCTCGCTCGGCGATGCGGGGCTCACGGGCTGTCCCAGCCCTGACGGAGCGCCCGCTACGGCTTGTAGCTGGCCAGGAACTCGCCGAGCCGCGTCATGGCGTCTTCGATGTCCTCGACGTTGGGCAGGGTCACCATCCGGAAGTGGTCCGGCCGCACCCAGTTGAACGCAGTGCCGACGGACACCAGGATCTTCTGCTGCTTCAGCAGGTCCAGGGCGAACTGTTCGTCGTCCTTGATCGGATAGACCTCGGGGTCCAGGCGCGGGAACAGGTACAGGGCGCCCTGCGCCAGCTCGCACGTGACGCCGGGAATGTCGTTGAGCATCTGGTGCGCCTTGTCCCGCTGGGCACGCAGCCGTCCGCCGGGCAGGATCAGGTCATTGATGCTCTGGTACCCGCCGAGGGCGGTCTGGATGGCATGCTGGGCCGGCACATTCGCGCACAGCCGCATGTTTGCCAGGAGGTTGATGCCTTCGATGTAATCCGCTGCGTCCTGCTTCGGGCCGGAGATGGCCATCCAGCCGCTGCGGTAGCCGGCTATCCGGTAGGCCTTGGACAGGCCGCTGAACGTCAGGCACAGGACGTCGTCGCCGGTGATCGTGGCCGCGTTGACGTGCACGGCGTCGTCGTACAGGATCTTTTCGTAGATTTCGTCCGAGAAGATAATCAGGCCGTGCTTGCGGGCCAGGTCCACGATCGACTTCACCACATGCTCCGGGTACACGGCGCCTGTGGGGTTGTTCGGGTTGATCAGGACAATGCCCTTGGTCCGGTCGGTGATCTTGGAGGCAAGGTCCTCCACGTCCGGCCACCAGTGCTCGGATTCGTCGCACATGTAGTGCACTGCCGTGCCGCCGGCCAGCGAGACCGAAGCGGTCCACAGCGGATAGTCCGGGGCGGGGACGAGGATCTCGTCGCCGTTGTTCAGCAGCGCCTGCAGCGAGAGCGTGATCAGTTCGCTGACGCCGTTGCCCAGGTACACGTCGTCGACGTCGATGTTTTTGATGCCGCGGCCCTGGTAGTACTGCACCACGGCGGTGCGGGCGGAGAAGATGCCGCGGGAATCGCTGTAGCCCTGGGCCTTGGGCAGGTGCCGCATCATGTCGACCAGGATCGCTTCCGGCGCTTCGAAGCCGAACGGCGCGGGATTGCCGATGTTCAGCTTGAGGATCCGGTGGCCTGCTGCTTCCATCCGCTGCGCGTGTTCGAGCAACGGTCCACGGATGTCATACAGGACGTTGTGGAGTTTATGCGACTGCTTGAATTCTGCCATTTCTTTAGGATGCCACAGGCGGCGTTCCGGGCAGGGTATGTGTCACTGCCCGGAACGCCGCCCGTGTAACGCGGAGACGGCCGCAGGTCAGGCCAGGCCCTTTTCCTCCAGCCAGTCCTGGGCGGCGTCGGCCGGGTCGAGTTTCTGGTCACCGCTGACCGCCTGGTTCAGGGCAATCAGGTCCTCCGTGGTCAGCTGCGCTGAGACCTCGTTGAGCACGTCCCGGGCCTCGTCACTGACGCGGTCATCGGCGATCAGCGGGATGACCTGCTGGGCCGGCCAGTTCTGCTTCGGGTCTTCCAGGACCACCAGTCCGTTTTCCTTGATGGCGGGAGTGGTGGTGTAGATATCGGCTACCTGGACGTCGTCGTTCAGCAGGGCATCAACGGTCAGGGGACCGCCGCTGTCACCGATGGCGGTGAATTCCTTGAACTCGCAGCCGTACTTCTCCTTCAGCCCGGCCAGTCCCTGGGTCCGCTCCGCGAACTCGGCAGGTGCGCCGAGGGTCAGCTCACCGCACACCTTTGCCAGGTCCTCAATGGACTCGAGCTGGTACTTCTCGGCGGTGGCCGCAGTGACCACCATGGCGTCCTTGTCCTCGGCCTCGGAAGGCTCCAGGACCACCAGGTTCTCCGGCAGCTTCTCCTCGAGGGAATCCACGATCTCACCGGCGTCCACCAGGTCCGTTTCCGGGTCCGCGTGGACCAGCAGGGCTCCGGTGTACTCGGGAATCAGGTCAATCGAGCCGTCCTCCAGGGCCGGGACGTAGACCTCCCGCGACCCGATGCCGAGGCGGGTCTCCGCCTCGATGCCGGCCGCGTTGAGGGCGCCGGCGTAAATCTCGGCGATGGTGCTGCTTTCCGGGAAGTCCGCCGAGCCCACCACCAGCGCCTGCTCGGTGCTGCTGCCGGAGGCTTCCGCCGTGGTTTCATTCTCCAGTGGATCCCCTCCTCCGCTGCAGCCGGCCAGGGCCAGGGCCATTCCGCCGGCCAGGACGGCCAGGGCCTTCCGCCGTGCATTGGGACGCGGGTGCTGCATCATTGTTTTCCTCCTTGTGCGCCGACGGCGGGTACTCCGCTGCCGGTCGGTTTGCCGGCCGCTTCGAGGCGGCCGAGTCCTGACGGGATCAGAAAGCGTGATCCCAACGCAATCACGGCATCCACGGCGAGCGCCAGCAGGGCAATGATGACCGCTCCGCCGAAGACCCGCCCGTAGTCCCCCACCGCCAGGCCGTCGATCAGGTAGCGGCCCAGCCCGCCGAGGTTGATCGTTGCCACCACGGCCGCCGTCGCCACCACCTGCAGGGTGGCGCCGCGCAGCCCGCCCAGGATCACCCGCATCCCGTTGGGGACCTCCACCCGGAACAGCACCTGCAACTCGCTCATGCCCAGGCTGCGGGCGGCGTCGACGACGGTCCGGTCCACCGAGGCGACTCCGGCGTAGGTGCCGGCCAGCAGGGGCGGGACGGCCAGGAGGACCAGTGACCAGATGGGCGGCATCAGGCCCAGCCCGGCCAGCAGGACGAACAGGGTGAGCATGCCCAGGGTGGGCAGTGCCCGCAGCAGCCCGGAAACCGCCACGACCGCCACCTGCCCGCGGCCGGTGTGCCCGATGAACAGGCCCAGCGGCACCGCGATGAGGGCGGCGATCAGCAGGGCCAGCCCGGTGTACTGCAGGTGCTCCAGGGTCCGTACCGGGATGCCGGCCGGGCCGGCCCAGTTGGCCGGATCCATCAGCCATTCCCAGCCCTGCCCGAGGGGGTTGGTGCTGGTGTAATCGGTGCGCGGAATGCCAACCATGCCTACGCCCCCTTCAGTGCGACGTCGGGTGCGGCCGCCACCGGCGCCGGCCGTGCGCTGGGTGCCGGACCTCCGCCGTCCGTGCCGCCGTTGCGGTTGGCGCGGCTTCGCCCGGCCCGGCCGGATACACCGGCGCGGGTCCAGGGCGTGAGCAGGCGCAGCGCCAGGACCAAGAGCAGGTCCATTAGGAAGGCCAGGACGAGGGTGGCGATGATCCCCACCACGATCTCGGTGAGGAAAAAGCGGCGAAGGCCGTCGGTGAAGAAGAACCCGAGGTTTTCGACGCCGATCAGGGCACCCACGCTGACCATGGAGATGTTGCTGACCGAGACCACGCGCAGCCCGGCGATAAGTACCGGAACGGACAGCGGCAGGTCCACTGTGAGGAACCGGCGCAGCGGCCGGTAGCCCATGGCCACCGCGGCCTGCCGGACGCCGTCGTCAACGGAGTCGAACGCGTCGATGCCCACCCGCAGCATCAGGGCCACGGCATAGATGGTCAGGGCCACGATGATGTTGGCGAGGTCCAGGATGCGGGTGCCCAGGATGGCCGGGAGGGTGACGAACAGTGCCAGCGACGGAATGGTGTACAGCAGCGAGCCTGCGGACAGGACGAAGCCCCGGATCTTCCGCCGGCCGCGCACCAGCTGTGCGACGGGAAGGGCAATCAGGACGCCGATAACCAGCGGCAGTACCGACTGGTAGAGGTGCAGCCCGCCGAGCCGGAAGACGTCGTCGGTGTGGGCCAGGAACCATTCCATCTCAGCTCCCGGTCCGCTGCAGGCGGGCTGCCTCGATCAGGGCCAGGATTTCCGTGGCCTGTACGACGCCGGTTACGCGCCCGGCAGCGTCCACGGCCACGCCCAACCCGGACGGGGAGGACAGGGCAGCGTCCAGCGCCCGGCGCAGGCTGGTGCCCGCCGGGTAGAGGGAGCCGCCCGGCACCAGGTCCGCGGTGGTGGTGACCGCGTCGCGGCGTCCCGGCGGCACCCAGCCCAGCGGTGCGCCGTCGGCATCCACGCACAGCGCCCAGCCGCCGTCGGCCGTTGCGCTCCGGTCCGCCAGCCGGTCGGCGGCAATCACCTGCACCGGATGCAGGGGCACTGCATTTCCGTCCTGGAAGGACAGGTGCCGGAAGCCGCGGTCCCTCCCCACGAAACCCGCCACGAAATCATCGACCGGCGCCCGGAGGATTTCCTCGGGAGCGGCATACTGGGCGAGCCTGCCGCCGGTGGCGAAGACGGCCACCTTGTCCCCCAGGATGGTGGCTTCGTCAATGTCGTGGGTGACGAAGACTATGGTCTTGGACAGTTCCTGCTGCAGCCGCAGCAGCTCGTCCTGCAGCTCGGCCCGGACCACCGGGTCCACGGCGCTGAAGGGTTCGTCCATCAGCAGCACCGGCGGATCCGCGGCCAGGGCACGGGCAACCCCCACCCGCTGCTGCTGGCCGCCGGAAAGCTGGGCGGGATACCTGTCCCCGAGGCTGGACGCGAGCCCGACGACGTCGAGCAGTTCCGCGGCCCGGCGCCGCGCATCCCGCCGCGGGGTGCCGTTGAGGCGCGGCACAGTGGCCACGTTGTCCAGCACGGTCCGGTGCGGCAGCAGACCGGAGGACTGCATAACGTACCCCATGGAACGCCGCAGCTGCGCGGCCTTGACGGTGGAGATGTCCTGGCCGTCGACTTCGATGGTGCCCGACGTCGGTTCCACCATCCGGTTGATCATGCGCAGCGAGGTGGTTTTCCCGCAGCCGGACGGGCCGACGAAGACCGTAATGGAACCGCGCTCAATGTCCAGGTCCAGGTTCCGGACCGCCGGCGCGGCATCGCCGTAGGTCTTGGTCACCGAACGGAACCGGATCATCGGCTGTCCGGCGGCGCCGGACCGCGTGCCGGGATCGGATCGTTGGCGGGTAGCGGGTTCTCGCGGCTCAGTCATGGTGCATGCCTTCCGTGGGGGTTCGGTGTGCAGGGGCAGCTCGCGACGTGCCGTGAAGCATCACGGTATTTCACACGTGCGGCGGTAGTCCAGCGTCAGGAGGGTCCGGCGTCCAGCAGGCGCAGTCCCGTATCCACCAGTTCGGTCCGGTCCAGGGCCGAAACCTCGTCCAGCGGTATCCAGGCGGCCTCGTCCGTGCTGCCGCCCTGCTCGTGGCGCAGGGAGCCGCCGGTGAGCGTGGCCCGGTAAATGATCCTCAGGGCATGCAGTATGCGGGGTTCGCCGCGCATGCGCTTTTCCGCGGGGATGAAAATGCTGTCCACTCCCAGCAGCCCTTGGAGCTGGGCCTCGTAACCGGTTTCCTCGCGGACCTCCCGTACTGCCGCTACCGGGGCAGTCTCACCCAGTTCCAATCCGCCGCCCGGAAGGGTCCAGCGCCGGTTGCCGTGCTGGTTCCAGTGCGCCAGGAGCAGCTGCCCGTCACGGACGATCACCGCGTACGCCCCAACGCGGACGTCAAAGTCAGCGGCCATTGCCGTTCCCCAGCAGGTAGGCCACACCGAAAACGGGATCGGTAGTGAGGAAGCGGATGTCCGTCAGCCCGGCTGCCGAGAGCCGGCTGGTCAGCAGCTCCTGCAGCAGCGGCTGGTGCATACCCATCCCGCCGCCGATCACTACCGGTCCGCCGATGCGCAGCAGACGGGCCACATCAAGGATGAGCCCGGCCAGGTGTTCCGCGGACTCGTTGACGATGTCGATGGCCGGCTGGTTTCCTTCCAGCGCTGCCTTGAAGACCAGTCCCGCCTTCCCGGCCCAGTAGCGGCGGTCGGTGGCGCCGTGGAACAGGCCGATCAGCGCGTCGGGGTCCGCGACGCCACATGCGCTCAGCAGGGCAAGGCTGAGGGAATCCGGTGCCAGTTCCAGGTTGCTGCGGCGGAGCGTGTGGCGGACGGCTTCGCGGCCAATCCAGTAGCCGCTGCCCTCGTCCCCGAGGAGATAACCCCAGCCCCCCGACCGGGCCTGCCGCCCTGAGCCGTCGATGCCCCAGGCCACGGAGCCGGTGCCGGCAATGACGGCAATGCCCTCCGAGGCTTGCCCTGCCGCGAGGATCAGCCGCGTGTCATGGATGACGTCTACGACGGCGCCGGGGACGTGCTCGGCGATGAGTGCGCGCAGGGCGGCTTCATCCTGTGCTGTGTCCACTCCCCCGGACCCGGCGATCACCCGGCCGACGCCGTCGGTTCCCAGCGCCGCGAAAACTTCCGCGAGGCACTCCCGTGCCGTCTCCACCGGGACGTTCTGCACGTTGGCGCTGCCGGCCACGACGTCGGCTTTAACGGTGCCGCCGTGCAGCCGGATGCCGTGGGTCTTGGTACCGCCGATGTCGAGGCCGATGGTGTCGGGGCCGACGTCGTTGGTGGCCGGAGAAGGGAATGCTTGCATTCGTCCACCCTACTTTCCCGCGGCCGCCGGACGAACCTAGCCGGCGGTGCTCCGGCGCCGGTTCCGCCGCAGGCTCAGGACGGCCAGGGTCAGGCAGGCGGCGGTGATCAGTCCCGAGAACCAGGCCACCGAAACGTCCAGCCCCCAGATCCCGCCTGCCGCTCCGAGTCCCAGCACCGGAATGGCGCTGCCGAGGTAGGTGATGACATAGACCGTGCTGATGATCCGGGCGTGTTCAGCTGCCTCAACGGCTGCGGCTACTTCGTTGAACACCACGCGGAACGCCATGCCCTGCCCGAAGCCGGCCATCAGGCAGGCAACGGTCAGGAGCACGAGGCTTCCGGTGGCGCCCGCCACCGGAATCAGCGCGATGCCGGTGCCCATGGCCGCCAGGCCGACGGGTGCCGTGTACCGTCCGCGGATGCCGGTGAGCTGGCTGACCGCAGACGCTCCGAGAGCAAGGGCGGCCAGCAGTCCGATGGCCGGCCGCCACGTGGTGCCCGCGATGGAGGAAAAGTAGGTGGGCGCCAGGGACAGGCAGAAACCGAAGGCCGCGAAGCTGAGGAACCCGGTGGTGGAGGCAATCCAGAACTGGCTACGTGCGCGGTGGGAGACTGCGGGCTTGCGCGGACGCAGCATGGCCAGCGGCCGGCCTTCCGCCAGGGAAATGGCCGGGCGGGCCTTGAGCATGCAGAGCGGAATCAGGAGCGCGGCCAGGACCGCCGAGTGGATCAGGAAGGGCGTCAGGGTGGGCGCGGGCAGCAGGGACAGGAGCCCGCCGATGACCGGCCCGGCAGCCACACCGCCCGCCGAGACCAGCAGGGTAAAGCGGGTGGCCCATTCCGGTCGATGCGGCAGCAGTTCCCGCAGCGCAGCGGAGCTGGCTCCGGTGGCCAGGGCAACCGAGGCGCCTTGCAGGGCCCGCCCGAGCATCAGGGTGCCGACTCCGGTGGCGGTGCCGAAGATCAATCCCCCGGCAAGGGAAACAACGGCGGCCAGTACCAGTGCGGCGCGGCGGCCGATGTAGTCGGACCAGTGGCCCACCAGCAGCAGGCCGGCAACCAGGACCAGGACGTAGGAGGTGAACGCCATCGTCACGCCGAAGTAGGACAGGCCCAGGGACTGGCCGAGCAGCGGATACAGAGGCGTTGCGAGGTTGGCGCCGATCAACAGCGTGCTCATTACGGCCAGCGTCAGGAGCAGCCGGGGCCGGATGGCCGCGTCCCACTCCTTCCGCCTGGTGCGGGCGGCGGGCTGCATACGCAGCTCACTGAGCACTGTCACGGGGCACTTCCATCCTATTTGTAGCTAATGCCTCTACAGGATGAGGTGTCGCGGAGCAGGGTAGACACATTAGAGTGTTCTTTTGATCGAATTGCTCAATATCGTTACGACCAGCTGACAGGAGATGCGCGAGATGGCCAATCTGGACCCGCTGGACCGCAGGCTGCTGCTGGAACTGGTGCGCGATCCCCGCGCACAGATCAGCGACCTGAGCGAGCGGCTCGGTGTTGCCCGCAACACCGCCCAGGCCCACGTCAGGCACCTTCTGCGGGCCGGGGTCATCCGCCGATCGGGGCGCGACGTCGATCTGACGCAGCTCGGCTATGACGTGCAGGCATTCGTCACCATCGAGGTGAACCACCGTGAACTCGACGGTGTCATCTCCGGCCTCCGCACCCTCCCCCAGGTGCTGGAAGTGCATGAGATCTCCGGCCGCGGTGACGTGTGGTGCCGGCTGACCGCCACGGATACCCAGCAGCTGCAGCAGGCCCTGCGCTCCGTCCTTCGGATCAAGGGCGTGATCCGCACGGAAACGGTCCTGGCCCTGCATGAGCACATCCCGTACCGCACCGAACCGCTGCTGGAAAAACTGGTCCCGCCGGCTCCCTGAGTCCGCCGGCTGCCGCCGCTATCGATCAGCTGCGCGAAGCAGTTGCTGCGCCGCTTCGAGCCGGATCCCGGCATTCCGTGTCCGGCTTCTGCCGTTGGCGGCGCGGGCACCGGACACGAGGGTCAGTACGACGCCGGCCGCCCTGGCGTTCAGCGCGGCCGGGTCCGCGGCGTCCTCGAAGACCCGGCGGAAATCGGCCAGTGCCCGTCCCAGCTGCGGACGTGTTGGATTAGCCGCCGCCAGGACGGCCAGGTGCCCCAGCAGGCAGGCCAGGTCATCGACCCGGCGGCCGGGACCCAGACCGTCAATGTCCAGCAGCCCGGTGACCCTGCCGCCGCTGAGCAGCAGGTTTCCCTCATGGAAGTCGCCGTGGACCGGCACCAGGGGTCCGGCCGGGGCCGATTCCACCACGTCCCTGATGCTCCGCGCCAGTTCGAAGATGCTGTCCCGCTCCCCGGGAAGGGCTGCGGCGGCGGCTGCGGCATAATCCACGGCCCGGTCGGCCCAGGACCGGCGCAGCGGCAGGTCCAGCGCGCCGGACGGCAACGCCTCCAGCAGGTCCAGCAGGACTTCGGGCCGCACCGCGGCTTCGGCGTCCTCAACCAGCAGCCGGAAAAGGGAGGTGCCGGGCAGCGCGCTGAGGATGACCGCCTCACGGGCCGGGGCGGAAGCGCCGGGCAGGAGCCGCGGCGCCGGCACGCCGCTGTCCTCGAGGAGCCGGTGGCGCCGGCGCAGGACAGGCAGTTGCTCCCGCGGGAGGAGCTTCAGATAGGCGGCTTCGTCAAAGTGCTGCGCCCGGATGACTGCCCGGCGCAGCGGCCGGTAGGCAACGAGCGATAACCGCGCAGGTTCACCTGCACCAAACACCTCCCTCGCCACCGCATCGGCGTCGGTGGCCCAGGGCAGGGACCGAAGTACGGGGTCATGCGGGTGGAACCACAGGCACAGGTCCAGCCCGGCAATCCGTGCCGTGGCGACGTCGGGACCGGCGGGTAAGGCGGCGACGTCCCCTGTCGTGGCGCCGAGGTGAAGGGTCAGGGCGTCATCGGCTGCCGGTCCCGGCCCGGTCCGGCGGCACTGCACACGGTAAAGGGCCGAGACAGCTCCTCCCGGCCGGTGGTGGCTCCGCAGGTGATCCCAGCGTTGAATCCTCAGCCCGCGGGACCGAAGCAGGTCCTGCAGTGGACCCCGCATCGCCGGGCCGGCCAGGACGGAGACAGCCTCCGCGGCCCGTGGGCGGCCGGGCCTGGGCTCGACTGGCACGGCAGGTGCCGTGTACTGCGTCGCCGGCGGCCTAGGCCCGCCGGCGCTGCAGGACGTCGTCGAGGTTGATCTTGCCGGTTTCCGGGCGCGCCTGCTGCGCCTGCGCAGAGGCGGGAGCGGGTGTGGAGGCAGGACGCAGCGGAGTCTTGGTCAGGGACCGGGGGGTTTCAGGAAGGACGATCGGTTCGGGTGCCGGACGCTCTGCCCTGGGTGCATCTACGTAAATGGGTTTGGGGAGCTCTACGGGCTGCCACGGCGTGGTGCTGGGCTTGGCCGGGGGCTGGACGGCGGCTGCTGCCACCTTCAGGGCCTCGGTGCGCAGTTCCTCCGCTGTAACGCGGGCAGGGGCCGCGGGGCTTTCGTCAGGTACGGCTGCGGACTCGCGGTCAAACAGAACGGTTTCGGGCTGCGGCTCAGTCTCCGGTGCCTCGGCTGCGGGGGCCTCCACCTCGTCGGGCGCGGCGGCGGCCCGGTTCTGCGTGTAACGGGGCTCCGGTCCCATGGCGGCACGGAACGCGTCTTCCATTCGACGCCTGCGGTCCCGCAGGGCGAGCGAGCGGAGCATTGCAACCACCGCGGCCACAACTGCCAGGCCGGCTACGGGAAGGAGCCAGGACACGGAGGTGAAGGCTGCCAGCAGTGTGCCGACCACAACGGCAAGGATGCCAAGAAGGCCGCTGGCCGCAAGGGCTGTCCGGCCGGTGTGGATCCGGAAAGCGGGTCCCGGCTGCACCGGGCGAACGTCCGGCTGTTCCTGGCTCTGGAACTGTGCTGCCCCGCCCCCGCTGGGTGTAGTGCTGATGTTGTTCATGATGATCCCCTGGGACCCCTTGTCGGGTGAGGCGGGCGGGCGGATGGTATTGGCGGCTGGACGGTCGGCAGTAACTGCCACCCGTGCCGTAGACGGTGCTGCTGTCTGTGTTGATGCCTGTGCTGCTGTCTGTGTTGCTGTCTGTGTTGCTGTCTGTGCGGTTGTCTCGGCCGCGGACATAGCTGGACGACGGAGGAAATACGGACCTACCCACACCAGCCACAGTGCAACGGCCAGTGCCAGCACGAGTGAGCTGTTCAGCGACCCGGTCAGTGACCCGATCAGCGAGCTGTTAATAGGGAAGTCCACACTTACGACCGTAGAAGCTCCGGGCGCCCGGTACGTGCATTACGTCCGGTGTGTCGGCGTGTCTGGTGTGAAAGTTGTTGCCTAACGTGCCCGGCGGGACTTCCAGCGGTTCAACAGCCCCTCAGGCACCTCCTCCGCAGTGAGCGCAAAGCTCCGGTGGTCGGCCCATTTGCCGTCGATATGCAGGTAACGCTCCCGCAGTCCCTCGTCCCGGAATCCGAGCTTTTCAACCACCCGCAGACTCGGGGCGTTCTCCGGCCGGATATTGATTTCCATCCGGTGCAGGGCCAGGACCTGGAAACAGTGATCGGTTGCCAGCGCCACGGCAGTGGGCACAATCCCGAGCCCTGCCCTCCCCTGATCCACCCAGTATCCGAGGGTCGCCATGCGCGCCGACCCCCACACGATGGTGGACACGGTCAGCTGCCCCACAATTGCCGGCGGCCGCGCGGGATCCTGCCGCTCGGTGATGAGGAACGGCAGGGCAGATTCCTGCCGTGCCTGGCGGTTGAGGCTGCGCACCATGTCGCCGTAGGTGGGCGGTTCGCCGCCCGGGAGGGGATTGCTGGCTTCCCACGGCCCTACCCAGCGGGCGTTCCGGGAACGGACCTCAGTCCATTCCCGCCGGTCCCGGTGCCGGATGGGCCGGAGAATGACATCGTCACTCTCCAGCGTCACCGGCCATGAAACCCGCATGGGGAAATTAATCTTCGAGGGTGCCGGTGAAATCCTTCAGCCAGTCCCGCAGGGCCGGGCCGAGGTCTTCACGTTCGGAGGCCAGGGACACTACTGCCTTGAGGTAGCTCAGCTTGTCACCGGTGTCGTAGCGGCGGCCGCGGAAGATCACTCCGTAGACTCCGGACCCTTCGCCGTCGGCTGCGGCCAGCGTCTGGAGCGCGTCCGTCAGCTGGATTTCCCCGCCGCGGCCGGGGCCGGTTTCTTCGAGCACTCCGAAGACCGAGGGGTGCAGCACGTACCGGCCGATCACGGCCAGGTTGGAAGGTGCGTCGTCGACGTCGGGCTTCTCGACCAGTTTGTTGACCCGGACGTAGTCCTCGCCCTCGACAACGGAGACGTCCGCACAGCCGTAGGCACTGATCTGTTCCGGATCAACCTCGATCAGGGCAATGACGGATCCGCCCGTCTTTGCCTGGACCTCGACCATCGTGCCCAGCAGCTCATCGCGGGCATCGATCAGGTCATCGCCCAGCAGGACGGCAAAGGGCTCGTCGCCGATGTGCAGCTTGGCACGCAGCACTGCGTGGCCCAGGCCCTTGGGATCGCCCTGGCGGAGGTAGTGGATTTCGCCGAGCTCGGAGGCCGCCCGCACCATCGCAAGCTTTTCGTGGTCGCCCTTGTCTTCCAGCGTCTTCTCGATGAAGGGGACACGGTCGAAGTGATCCTCGAGGGAGCGCTTGTTCCGCCCCGTGATCATCAGGATGTCCGGCATGCCCGCGTTGACAGCCTCTTCAACCACGTACTGAATCGCCGGCTTGTCCACCACCGGGAGCATTTCCTTCGGCATCGCCTTGGTGGCAGGGAGGAAGCGGGTACCCAGACCTGCTGCGGGGATTACGGCTTTGGTTATGGAGGGGCGTGGCGTCGTCATAGTCGTAAGCGTACCTAAGAGGTCTTAGATTGCACCAAATAAGCACGCTTATACAGAATGGGGGTATGTGTGCGCGTGCAAAGGACCAGGCCCGAAAGGACTTCCTGCGACTGCGGCGGGAGCTGACCGCGGTGGACAGGACCGAAGCCGCCCAGGGGCTGGCCCGCGTCGGACTACGAGGGGTTCAGCAACGGGTGCCCGACGGCGGAACCGTGGCCGGATATCTCTCCGTAGGGACCGAACCGGGCATGGATGCGCTGCTCCCGGGTCTTGTAAAAGCCGGGTACCGTGTGGTCGTTCCGGTATGTGAACCCGAATGGCAGCTGTCGTGGTGCGACTGGACACCCGAGACGGAGCTGGTACCCGGACTGCATGGTTCCCTGCTGGAACCGGACGGACACCGCTACGCCGCCTCCGACCTGCCGGAGCTGGGCCTTATCCTTGTGCCCGCGCTGGCCGCCGATTCCGCAGGCGGACGGATGGGCAAGGGAGGCGGCTACTATGACCGGTTCCTGGCCGGGCTGCGGGCGGACGGCAATTCTGCCGCTGCCGTCGCAGTGGTTTTCGAGCACGAATACGTTCCCGCCGGCAGCTTCGAAACCACTCCCCTGGACGCGGTCGTGGATGCCGTGCTGACCCCCGAAGCCTGGCGGGCGGTGCCATCGGAGCACATGTATACTTAGCACTCAAGGCTTGAGAGTGCCAGCTTTGAGAGTGCCCCCAAGGAGGATTACCAGAGTGCCCACGTATGCCTACGCCTGCAAGGATTGCACCCATTCGTTCGATATCCAGCAGTCCTTCAGTGAAGACTCCCTGACGGTCTGCCCCGAGTGCGGCGGCCGCCTGCGCAAGAAGTTCAACAGCGTCGGAGTCGTCTTTAAGGGCTCCGGTTTCTACCGCACCGATTCACGTGACGCTGCCTCCACGGTTCCTGCTGCCCCCGCCAAGACCGAGAGCTCCACGGGGCCGGCAACGAGTTCCGGCAGCGGGACGTCCGCGCCTGCAGCCACCGCAAACTCAGGCAGCGCACAGTCCTAAGCCGTGCCGCCGGGCCGATGGCCCGCCGTCGCAGTTTCCCCTGAAGCCTTCGGACCGGCGTTGCCGGCCCGGGGTGACCGCGCACCCACTGTCCCTCCACACCGCCCCTTTCCCACCGGGCGGCCCACGTGTTGGCTAAGGCCTGCGAAGCGCCGCCCCGGATGCGCAGAGCCTGCGGCTAGCGTCATGCCATGCCTTTTCGCCGCCTCTCAGCCAAGGTGTCCCCCGGCACCGCTGCCTACCGGGGACAGCCGTCAGCATCCGGCAGTTCCTTCTCGAAGATGCGCCGCTTTGTTGTCCGCCACCGCCGCCTCCTGGCTGCCCTGGCCTGCTGCGCTGCCGCAGGCTCTGCGGTCGAAGCGCTGGTACCGGCGGCTGCGGAACGGACTCTGATTGTGCGCGCGGCCCGGGATCTGCCGGCCGGTACGGTGCTGGACTCCGGGACGCTGGAAACTGTCCGCCTACCGGCTGAAGCCATCCCTCCCGGTGCCCATGAACAGCCGGACGCGCTGGTGGGCCGGCGCCTCGCTACACCGCTGTTGCGCGGCAGCCCCGTCACGGACATTTCCCTGGCCGGTGCCGGCCTGCTGGCCGGTGCCCCGCCCGGTTCCGTGGCCGTGCCGCTGCGCCCGGCCGACCCGTCCGTCCTCGATCTGCTGGGGCCTGGACAGCTCGTCAACGTAGTTGCGGGTGCCGAAGCCGCGTGGACGGGCGCCGAGCCGGGACAGACGGCGGAGGACGGCAGCAGTGCGGTGGTGCTGGCGTCCTCGGTACCGGTGCTGTGGGTGTCCGGCGGTGAGCCCACGGGTGCCGGCTGGCCAGGCAACGGCGGCGGTGAGGGCCTGGTTGTGGTGGCTGCTGATCGGGAGAACGCAGCCCGCCTCACAGCGGCTTCGGGGAACGAAGGGATCTACCTTGTCTTGACGGACCGCTAGCCGTACCGAGACATCGCGTTAGTTACACCGGGTGATGGGGTGCATGCCCTCCGTAGCCGCGGCACGGCCAGACGCGGCCTAGCCCCAGTGCGGAGGACGCTGCTCCCGCAGCCAGGACTCACTGTCTTCCGTGCTGTCGCCCCACGCCCGGGGATCATCTTCCTTGGCGATGATAGGCAACAGCCCGGCAGGCCCGCCGGGCCCGGGCGAAACGGCCCGGCGGTTTCCGCGCCTGCGGGTGCCGTGCGTGGCGCCGTCCGTGACGCCGTCCTTGGCGCCGTCCGTGGACGGACGTTCCCCCGCTGCAGCCGCTTTGCCGGCCTGCTCCGCCGCTGCGGCCGCCTTGCCGGTCCGCTCGGCCGCGGCGGTCTCATCCGCCGCGGCCTTCCCAGCCACGGGTTCCTCAGTCATCGCTCACTCTCCTGCTGCGTCGTCCGGGACGGATCCCGACCTCCGTTCGCGCATGCGGCTGCTTCCGTGCGGAGTCACGGTTACCTGCGGAGCGGAGCCGGCTGCTTCCTCCGTGCCGGTCTCGGCGGTATCCGTGCTGCGGGGAACGGGCTTCTGCCCGACAGGAGGATCCGGCAGCTCAAGGAAGCGGCTCACGAGGTCGGCACAGGCTGACGGGTCGCTGAACACCTCGATGGTCCACAGCGGCATATACCGCCAGCCGCGCCGCTCAAGCAGCTGCGGCCGGAGCCGGCTGCGTTCGCGGACGGACATGGCGCGGTACCGTTCGGTGCCGTCGGACTCGATCGCCAGCGGGGCCGGCGTGCCGGTCGGACCGGCCGAGTGGGGAGCCGCAGCGACAATGTCGATGGCGCCGTCGTAGTGGTCCCAGACCTTGGCGCCGCGTTCCCGCAGGCGGCCCACCAGATCCGCAACCAGCGGATCCTCCTCCATGATGCCTCCGGCAGCGGGGATTTCCTCCCTGGCGGTTTCCGGATCGAGCTCCCGCTTGATGAGCTCGTAGAAGTCCAGGGCGCCGTAGCCGAGCCGCGTGCGGTCCAGGTCTGCCGGCTGGAAGCAGGTCAGCACATGCTGCTTGTAACGTGCCCGGGTCATGGCCGTAACGAATTTCTTGCGTCCGTCAGGTGCCGACAACGGGCCGAAGTTGTGCAGGGCACGCCCGTGCGGGGTGCGCCCGAAGCCGAGGGAGAAGATCACGCAGTCCCGGACCATGCCCACGGCGCGGTCCACCGGCACTACCCGGAAGGATTCGGACTTCGCCGTGAAGAAGTCCGCAGCCCAGGGGAAGTTGGCCATCTGGACACGGATGGCCTCGGCTACCCGCACCGCGTGGCGCGGGCTGGCGGTGATGACGCCGAGGGACTGGTGCGGGCGGCGGCGGATGTGTTCGAAGACCAGGTCAACCACGCGGTTGACCTCAGCTGCGACACTTTCCACGCCCTCATGGTCAGCGCTGGGCATTCCGGTTCCGTCCGGCAGGTATTCCACGGAGAGTGCGCGGTGGCCGGTGGTGACCTCGTCTGCACTCGGGACCATGGAAAGGCGCCCGCCGTAGAAGGACTCGCTGAGCTGGCGCAGCAGTGCCTTGTCGGTGCCGCGGTAAACGGTGGACAGGCAGCGTGTCGGCAGGACGCGTTCAAGCGCCTCGAAGGCGCTGAGCAGCTCAACGTGCTGCTGGGCTGCACCGGCCGGCTCAACACCGATGGTGAACGGCCGCGGTCCGCCCAGGCAGCTGTCACCGAAGGCAACAACCTGCGAGGCGCGGGCCAGCGCCGGGACTGCGGACTGCAGGCTGGTGGATTCGGCATCGAGGAGGACCACGGTGTCGAAGCGGCGGTGTTCGGGCAGTACCATCGGCAGCACCAAGGGGCTCGCAGCCCACACCGGCAGCAGCGAGGACACGAGTTCCTCGGACTGCAGGCTCAGGCTCTCCAAGGACAGCTCGCCGTCCTTGAGCAGCTCGCGCAGGTCCTCGGCAGCACCCTTCGCAGCCTGAACGCCTGAGCGCCAGCGCGATGCAAGGCTCCAGCGCAGCCGGGCTGCGCCCGAGGCGATGTGGGCGTTGTCCGCGAGCCGGTACTCCGCTTCCAGGCGGCGCAGGCTGTTGCCGTCGGACATGGCCAGGTAATCGTCGCCGCTGATCATGGCTTCGAGGGCGGACTGCCACCATGCCAGTTCCAGCTCGTACCCAACGTGGCGGGGCTGGACCTCGCGTGCGCTCAGGTCATCCAGCAGTTCACCCAGGCCCTGGGCCCGCATCTCGTCGAGCAGCAGGGTCCGTTCGGGCAGCGTTTCCAGGGTTTCCCGGTCCCCCGCGAGCTGGCTGAGCTGCTTCTCGAGTTCGTCGAGCTGCAGGGATGCCAGGTCGGGGTGGAGCGGCGTCTCGGCCAGGATGCCGGTCAGGGTATCCAGCTGGCGCTTGACCAGCAGGTAGGAACGGTTGATCTCGGCCAGGCCGGTGGGCACCGAGGGGTGACGCTGGGTGGTGGCGTAACGGGTCCAGACGGCGCGCTGCTGCTGGACCTCGGCCAGGGAGGCGTGCAGGTCGGAAATATGCACACCGGGCCGGACGTATTCCTTGGCCACGCGCCGCAGGCGGGAACGGGTCATGGAGCTCATATCGATCCCGCGTTCCCGCCGCCAGGACGAAGACGCGGTTGCCGAGATCAGGTCGGTCACCGGGCGGTCGAAAATGTCCGGGGTGAACTTGTCCAGGCTTTCCCGCACGGCTACCAGCAGTTCCAGCTGTTCGCCCCACTGGGCAAATGTTTCGCCGAGGCGGATTTCGGAGTGCTCGGCCACGTCCTGGACCTTGGCGCGCAGCGCAGGCAGGTCCGCCGCAAGGGTCTGGGTCAGCGCATACGCTTCTTCCGTTTCCTTACGGTTGAGCAGCTTGGCTCCGTACCACGGGCTGGTGGTTGCTGCCCGGCTGAAGCTGCCGAGTTCGGCGGCCCGGCGCAGGCGGCCGGAGAGTTCGGTGCGGTCGGTGATACTGTCCAGGACGCTCCGCTTGAGCCGGACGGTGGTGGCCGGCGCCGGGTTCATGGAGGTCAGCTCGGCCAGGGACTGCATGGCCTGGTAGGGCGAGCACCCCCAGCGGCGGCGGACGTTGTGCAGCGACTTCACGTGGTCGCGGAGCTGGTGACGGTTTTCGAGCAGGACCTTGTGCAGGCTGTCCAGTTCCGGGGCCTGCGCCTTTTCGTTGCGCACGATGGCCCGGACCAGCTGGTCCTTCAGCTGCTGCTGGGTGAGGCCGGCGTTGGCCTGCAGCACCAGGGAGCCCAGCTGCATCGCGTCCAGCTCGGAGACGAACTGGTTCAGGGTGCTGCGCCGTTCCGCCACTACCAGGACGGATTTGCCGGCGTTGGCCAGTGCCGCAACGGCGTTAAGCGCCGTCTGGGTCTGGCCCGTACCGGCCGGCGCGGAGACTACCAGCGACTGGCCCGCATTGATCAGGTCCAGGACTTCCTGCTGCTGACGGTCGGCGTCGAGGATCAGCAGTTCATCCGCGGGATCCCGCTCATCCAGGGCCGGCAGGTCCAGCGGTTCGGGGATGGCCGGACCGGCGGAGCCGTCCCGGGCAGCGTCGATCAGCGCACGGAGGATCGGATGGGCCGGGTCCAGCGCCGGATCCTCGCTGAGGTCGGACAGGTCGGCAAAGGTGGAAACCAGCAGCCGGTGTTCAATGTTGATTCCACGGACGCTGCCGGTGACGGCGCGCAGCTTTTCCAGCACGGGGTGGGGATCAAAGCGGGCGGTGCCGTAGGCGAGGCGGGTGAGCGCGTCGACGTCGATGTCCAGGCCCTGCTCATGCTGCAGGTGGCGGACCAAAGCGGGGTTCAGCGCCGCCTTTTCGGTCAGCTGCAGCTCATAGTCATCCTGTGAGGCGTGGACCGTCAGCGCAACGGGAGTGAGCAGCACGGGAGCCGTCAGGGACTCGGGGCGCAGCGCTTCATCGGAGGCATAGCGCCAGGATGCGGTGCCCGCGGCCATGTAGCCGACGTCGATGCCGCGGTCGGTGCCCAGCTCGTAGATCTTTGCGCGCAGCAGGCGGCCGGCCTTCATGGCGGCGCCGTACTGGTCCGGGTCCCGCAGCAGGGTCGACAGGCGGGTACGCCGGCCGGCGAGCAGCTGGGCCAGACCGGACGGGTGCGCGTGCGTCAGGTCGATGCTGTTGGCGGCGGACGGCGTGAAATGGAGCAATGTGTCCGTTCCGGCGTGCTGTCCCAATTGTCCCAGCCACGGCAGCAGGAAGTCCGAGGGATTCTCCCCGGTATTCTGCTCAGACACTAGTGCCCTCTTTTCTGCACTTCCGCGCGTTCTCGACCAAATTGGCATACCTTCAAAACTATCGCGTCGGGGAGGGTTTCCCGAACATAGCAACGCGGGGGACAAAACCGAGGACGGCCGAAACGGCCGTCCTCGGTCCCCTTTACGCTATTCCCACTCGATTGTTCCCGGCGGCTTGCTGGTTACGTCCAGCACCACGCGGTTGATTCCGTCCACCTCGTTGGTGATGCGGTTGGAAATCCGGGCCAGCAAATCGTACGGAAGCCGTGACCAATCAGCTGTCATCGCGTCTTCGCTCGAGACCGGACGCAGCACGATGGGGTGCCCGTAGGTACGGCCGTCGCCCTGGACGCCGACGCTGCGGACATCGGCCAGGAGCACTACCGGCATCTGCCACACTTCGTCGTCGAGGCCTGCACTGGTCAGTTCGGCGCGGGCGATGGCGTCCGCGCGGCGCAGCAGTTCCAGCCGCTCGTGCGTGACCTCGCCGACAATGCGGATGCCCAGCCCGGGGCCGGGGAAGGGCTGGCGGCCCACGATCTCGGCCGGCAGGCCGAGCTCGGCGCCGACCGCACGGACCTCGTCCTTGAAGAGCGCCCGCAGGGGTTCCACCAGTTCGAACTTCATGTCCTCCGGCAGGCCGCCCACGTTGTGGTGGCTCTTGATGTTGGCTGCGCCTTCACCGCCGCCGGACTCGACGACGTCCGGGTACAGGGTGCCCTGCACCAGGAAGCGGATCGGCTCACCCTCGGCTTCGGCCTTGGCCATGATGGCCCGCTCGGCTTCTTCGAAGGCGCGGATGAACTCGCGGCCGATGATCTTGCGCTTGGTCTCGGGATCGGAGACCCCGGCCAGGGCGCTCAGGAAGCGTTCCTGCTCGTTGGCGACGT
Organism: Arthrobacter sp. zg-Y179; assembly: GCF_020907345.1. Classification (NCBI taxonomy): domain Bacteria; kingdom Bacillati; phylum Actinomycetota; class Actinomycetes; order Micrococcales; family Micrococcaceae; genus Arthrobacter; species Arthrobacter sp. zg-Y179. The sequence continues at coordinate 282,673 of NZ_JAJJOB010000002.1, forward strand.
AGAGGTTGACGCCGGTGGCTGCCACGAAATCGCGTTCAACCTGCTCTGCTTCGCCTTCGCGGAGGAGCCCGTGGTCAACGAAGACACAGGTCAGCTGGTCCCCCACGGCCCGCTGCACCAGGGCAGCGGCTACGGCGGAGTCGACGCCGCCGGACAGGCCGCAGATCACGCGGGCGTTGCCTACCTGGGCGCGGATGCGTGCAACCTGCTCTTCGACAATGTTGCCGGTGGTCCAGCTGCGTTCGAGCTTGGCGCCCTTGAAGAGGAAGTTCTCCAAGACGGCCTGGCCGTGCGCGGAATGCTTGACCTCGGGGTGCCACTGCACGCCGTAAAGGCCTTTAGCCTCGTTGGCGAAGGCAGCGACGGGTGCGCCGGCGGTGCTGGCCAGGACGTCGAAGCCCTCTGGTGCTTCCTGCACGCTGTCGCCGTGGCTCATCCAGGTGTTCTGCTCGTCCGGGGTGCCTTCCAGAATGGACCGGGCGCCGCCGATGACGCGTGCGTCGGTGGAACCGTACTCGCGCAGCCCCGTCTTGGCGACCTTGCCGCCCATGGCGGCAGCCATCGCCTGGAAGCCGTAGCAGATGCCGAAAACCGGAACACCGGATTCGAACAGCTCTGCATCAACCTTGGGGGCGCCTTCGGCGTACACGCTGGAGGGTCCGCCGGAGAGAATAATGGCAGCTGGGTTCTTCGCGAGGAGCTGCTCGGTGCTGTAGGTGTGGGGAACCACCTCGGAGTAGACATCGGCTTCGCGCACCCGGCGGGCAATCAGCTGGGCGTACTGCGCTCCGTAGTCCACAACGAGGACGGGCCGCTCTTCAATGGGATCTGTCGCGGGATTAGTCACGTTTCAAGGATAGTCGGCCCGCCCCCGGCCATGCACACCGGGCCAGGGTCCGCCGGCTGCGGGCCGCCGGCGGACCTCTCCCCCAGTATCCCCTTGCCGCGTCAGGAAGCGCTTCCCGCTCTGCCAGCACCTGTTTGTGGATCCGTCCTTCGACCACAAAGGAGAGGAACGGCACAACGCCGCCAAGCGCAATCAGGATGAACTTGGAGAACGGCCAGCGCATCAGCTGCCACAGCCGGAAGTCAGAGAGCAGGTAGACCACGTACATCCAGCCGTGCAGGATGAGCACGCCGATGGAGAGGTTGACGCTGCCGACGATGATCTCCGTGTCAAAGCCGTACTTGGCGATCATCTCCACGACGAGGGCGAGCAGCAGTACACCGGTCACATAGGAAAAGACCTTGTAGAACTTCAGGGCGGAACGAATCTGGGCGTGGGTACCGCCGAACCGGCGCTTCTTTTTCCGTGGGGCTTTGGCGGTGCTTGCGGATTCGCTCACTTGGTTACCTCGCTGCTGGGATGATCGTTGTCGGGTTCGGTTGCTTCGGCGGAGTCGTCGTCGTACTCGTCCTCATATTCGTCGTCCTCGAAGCTGCGGTTGTGCTCGTCGGCAACCAGGCGCCACCACAGGAAGACGGAGAAGCCGGCGAAGACGATCCACTCCAGTGCGTAGAAAATGTTGAGCCAGTTGACCGGGGTTTCCTCCGGCTGGGCGCTCACGTCCACGGTTTCCATGCCGCCTGCGTCGACGGCGGCGCCGTCGACGGTGATTTCCGTAGCCGTGACGAACGCCGAGTAGGCGGGCGCGTCCCAGAGGTTGATCAGTTCGGCGGTGGAAAGCGCGGTAACCCGGCCGTCCTCGGGCGTCGCGGGCAGCGGGGCCTCGGAAGGCAGCAGGCGCCCGACGACGGCGGCCTCGCCGGCCGGCGGCTCCGTGACGTCTTCCGGGTCGGAGACCCAGCCGCGGACCACCGGGATGAATTCGCCCGAGGGTGCGCCGTCGACGTTGAAGGCGGTAACCGCCCAGTAGCCCATCTCGCCGTCCTGGAGCCGCTCCTGAACGAGGACGGACTTCTCCGGGTCGAAGGACCCCGTGAAGGAAACCATCTGGTCCGCTTCGGTTTCATACATCGGCTTACCCGGGGTGAAGGCCTCGGTCAGCGGCCGGACGTCCTCGGTGGCGCGGGGCTCGCCGGACTCCTCCGATTCGGCACTGGAAAACTGCCATTGGCTCAACAGCACAAAGACCGTCGAGATGACCAGGGCAAAAAGCAGGCCGGCGATCCAACGCGGCTGCAGGGCAGTTTTGAGCACTCGTTAACGGTACTTCGTCAAGCTGTAGAACACCCAATGCCGGTGTGCGGCCGCTTCAGCGGTCAAACTCAGTGTTCAAACTCAGCGTTCAAACTCAGTGGTCAAAAAAGACCAGGGAGGAATTGATCAGCTCGGCAATCACCTCTGCGTCATTGGCCCGGCGCAGGGAATCCCGGAAGGAGGGCCGGAACAGGGACCGGGCCAGGGTGGCGAGGACCTCCAGGTGCTGGGAGAAGGAGGCCGCCGGCGTCGCAATGAGCAGGACCACCGTCGCCGGCCCGTCGGCTGCTCCGAAATCCACGCTGTGGCCGTAGCGGGTGATGCCCACTGCGATGGAGGTTTTCCGTACGTAGTGGCTGCGGGCATGCGGGACGCCGATCCCGCCCGGCAGGCCGGTGGCCATTTGGTGCTCCCTGGCGCTGACCTGTTCGAGGAACCCCTCGAGATTGCTGATCCGGCCGGAACGGTACAACCGCTCGGCCAGCTGGGCGGCGGCGTCGTATCTGTCTGCCGCCTCCATGCCGAGGATCACCAGCCCGGGTTCGGTCAGCACCGCCCCGGCTTCGTTAAGGGTGAGTTCTTCATTCCGGGGTGGTTCCAAGGGGTGTTCAGCGTCCGGTGCCAGGTGTTCGTTCAATGGGCTTTTCTGCATTTCCGTTGGTCCGTGGTGCCGCGCTAGATGCGCGGTGCTATGTCCTCGGCCGCCAGGCGGGCGGCGTCGGCACTCTTGTCATCCGGTTGTTCCTGGCTGCGGCGTTCGGCGTCGACCCGTGCAAGGTAGTGGGCAACTTCGCTTTCCACGCGTTCGAGGTCCCAGCCCAGCAGCGGCGCCATCAGTTCGGCCACCACCGGCGCGGCCGAGACGCCCCGGTCAAAGGTTTCAATGGAGATGCGGGTCCGCCGGGCCAGGACATCCTCGACGTGCCGGGCGCCTTCGTGCGTGGTGGCGTACACAACTTCCGCGCGCAGGTAGTCGTCGGCGCCGGGCAGCGGTTCCGCCAGGGACGGGTCCGCCTTGATGATCTCGAGCAGGTCGTCACTCATGGAGCCGTACCGGTTGAGCAGATGCTCCACCCGCACCACGTGTACCCCGTACTCGTCCGCGGTGCGGTGCCGGCGGTTCCACGCCGCCTTGTAGCCCACGGCACCCAGAAGGGGGATGGTCGAGGTGCAGCTCTCTGGAACCTTTTCATCCAGTGCCCGGGCCGCCTCATCCACGGCGTCCTTGGCCATCACCCGGTAAGTGGTCCATTTGCCGCCCGCAACCACCACGAGTCCCGGCACCGGGTGGGCCACCACGTGTTCACGCGAGAGTTTGGCAGTGGAGTCGTTTTCCCCGGCGAGCAGCGGCCGCAGTCCCGCGTACACACCTTCAACGTCCTCGCGGGTCAGCGGCGTCTTCAGCACCAGGTTCACATGCTCGAGGATGTAGTCGATGTCTGCCGAGGTGGCCGCCGGGTGGGCCTTGTCCAGATTCCAGTCCGTGTCGGTGGTGCCGATGATCCAGTGCCGCCCCCACGGGATCACGAAGAGTACGGATTTTTCCGTCCGCAGGATCATGCCGACCGTGGACTGGATCCGGTCCTTGGGAACCACGAGGTGGACGCCCTTGGAGGCGCGGACCTTCAGCTGCCCGCGGTCCGTCACCATGGCCTGGGTTTCATCCGTCCAGACGCCCGTGGCATTGACCACCTGGCTTGCGGCGATGTCGAACTCGTTGCCGGTTTCCTGTTCGCGGACGCGGGCCCCGACCACGCGTTCGCCCTCGCGCAGGAAGTCGACGACGGCGAGCCGGTTCACCACTGCGGCACCGTAATGTGCTGCTGTGCGGACCATGTTGGCCACGTACCGGGCGTCATCCACCTGGCCGTCGTAGTACCTGATGGCACCCACCATGGCGTCGTCCTTCAGGCTCGGGGCCATCCGCAGTGTCTGGCTCCGGGTCAGGTGCTTCTGCCTGGGCACCCCGCGGGAGTTTCCCGAGGTCATGCCCATGGTGTCGTACAGGAAAATGCCGGCGCCCACGTACGGCCGCTCGATGAACCGCTTCGTCAGCGGATACAGGAACGCCACGGGCTTCACCAGGTGCGGAGCAATCCGCTGCAGCAGCAGCCCGCGTTCCTTCAGTGCCTCCTGGACCAGCGCGAAATCGAGCATCTCCAGGTAGCGCAGGCCGCCGTGGATGAGCTTGGAGGAACGCGACGACGTTCCCGACGCCCAGTCCCGGGCCTCCACCATGCCTACTTTCAAGCCGCGCGTCACCGCGTCCAGCGCCGCGCCCGCCCCGACTACGCCGCCGCCGACAATCAGGATGTCCAGCTCGTTGCCGGGCGCGGTGGTTGCCCGGAGCTTGTCCATGGCATCTGTGCGGTACTCGGGGCTCAGGGCGTCTGCAGTCATGGTCCAGGTTCCTCTCTAGGGTCCTGACGTAGCTGCGTCCACTCTAGGGGCTGGGCGCCGGTATTTACAGGTTGTACTGGTAGGGCGACACCAGCACTTCGATGCGCTGGAACGCCTTCAGGTCCGAGTAACCGGTGGTAGCCATTGCCCGGCGCAGCGCACCCATGAGGTTGGAGGTGCCGTTGGCGTGGTGGGACGGCCCCCAAAGGACCTCCTTCAGCGGTCCCACGGTGTCCAGCCGGACCCTGTCGCCGCGCGGCAGTTCGCTGTGGTGTGCTTCCTGCCCCCAGTGCCAGCCCTGGCCGGGTGCCTCTTCGGCACGGGCCAGCGCGGAACCGAGCATCACGGCGTCGGCGCCCATGGCGAAGGCCTTGATGATGTCGCCGCTGGTACCCATGCCGCCGTCGGCGATTACGTGCACGTACCGTCCGCCGGACTCGTCCATGTAGTCGCGGCGGGCCTCGGCGATGTCGGAGATGGCCGTGGCCATGGGGGCGTGGATGCCAAGCGCGCGCCGGGTGGTGGTGGTCGCGCCGCCGCCGAACCCGACGAGGACGCCGGCCGCGCCGGTGCGCATCAGGTGCAGGGCCGGGGTGTAGCCGGCGGCTCCGCCGACGATCACCGGAACATCGAGTTCGTAGATGAACTGCTTCAGGTTCAGCGGTTCCACGGTCTTGGACACGTGCTCGGCCGAAACGGTCGTGCCGCGGATGACGAAGACGTCGACGCCGGCGGCGAGGACGGTCTTGTAGAACTCCTGGGTGCGCTGCGGAGTGAGCGAACCGGCAACCGTCACGCCGGCGTCGCGCATTTCGGCCAGGCGGGAGCTGATCAGTTCGGCCTGGATCGGTGCGTTGTAGATTTCCTGCAGGCGGCGGGTGGTTGCAGGATTGAAATTGTCGTTGCTGAGGGCGGCGATTTCGTCCAGCAGCGGTTCCGGATTCTCGTACCGGGTCCACAGACCCTCGAGGTTCAACACGCCGAGTCCGCCGAGCCTGCCCAGGGCAATGGCTGATGCCGGAGACATCACCGAGTCCATCGGGGCGCCGATGACCGGCATCTCGAACTGGTAGGCATCGATCTGCCAGTTGATGGACACATCCTGGGGGTCACGGGTGCGCCGCGAGGGCACAATCGCTACGTCATCCAGGGAGTAGGCTCTGCGCCCATGCTTGCCACGGCCAATTTCTATCTCGTTACTCACGTTCCCTAGGTTATCCCAGTGCGCGGCGTCGGCCCGAAAGCTCCCGGTATCCGGGGCAGATCCTGGCACTTAAACCCCGAAGGGCAGCTCCAGCGCGTACGCAGGGGCTGCCCTTCGGCAGGTAAGCCGGGTTAGCGGCGTCCGTAGTTCGGCGCTTCGGCCGTCATCATGATGTCGTGCGGGTGGGATTCCTTCAGCCCGGCCGGGGTGATCCGGACGAACTTGCCCTTGGCCTTCAGCTCTTCAATGGTGCGTGCACCCGTGTAGAACATGGTCTGGCGCAGACCGCCGACCAGCTGGTGCGCCACGGCGGAAAGCGGTCCGCGGTAGGGCACCTGGCCTTCAATGCCTTCCGGAATCAGCTTCTCGTCGCTGGGGACGTCGGCCTGGAAGTACCGGTCCTTGGAGTAGGACGTGTTCTTGCCCCGGGACTGCATGGCCCCGAGCGAACCCATGCCGCGGTAGGACTTGAACTGCTTGCCGTTCACGAAGACCAGGTCACCCGGGCTCTCCGCGGAGCCTGCCAGCAGGCCGCCAAGCATTACGGTGTCGGCCCCGGCCACGATGGCCTTGCCGATGTCGCCCGAGTACTGCAGGCCGCCGTCGGCGATCAGCGGGACGCCCGCCGGGATGGCTGCCTTGGAGGCTTCGTAGATGGCGGTGATCTGCGGGACGCCCACACCTGCGACTACGCGGGTGGTGCAGATAGAACCCGGCCCCACGCCTACCTTGATGGCGTCGGCGCCGGCGTCGATCAGGGCCTGGGCGCCTTCGCGCGTGGCTGCCTGGCCGCCGATGATGTCCACGTGCGCTGCTGCCGGGTCCTTCTTGAGGCGGGCAATCATTTCCAGCACGCCTGCACTGTGCCCGTTGGCGGTGTCCACCACGAGGATGTCGACGCCGGCCTCGACCATGGACATGGCGCGCTCGTAGCCGTCGCCGAAGAAGCCGATGGCAGCACCGACGCGCAGGCGGCCTTCGTCATCCTTGGTGGCCAGCGGGTACTGCTCGGCCTTGTCGAAGTCCTTGACGGTGATGAGGCCCTGCAGCTTGCCGGCGTCGTCCACCAGTGGGAGCTTCTCGATCCGGTTCTTGCCCAGCAGTTCCATGGTTTCCGCGGCGCTGATGCCCACCCGGCCGGTGATGAGCGGCATGCGGGTCATGACCTCTTCGACCTTGCGGCTCGGGTAGTCGGCACGCGGAATGAAGCGGGTGTCGCGGTTGGTGACAATACCCAGCAGGGTGTTTTCGGCATCCACCACCGGCAGGCCCGAAACGCGGAAATGCGCGCAGAGGTCGTCGAGTTCCTGCAGGGTGGCGTCGGGGGAAATCGTCACCGGGTTGGTGATCATGCCCGATTCGCTGCGCTTGACCCGGTCAACGTGCTCGGCCTGGTCCGCGATGGAAAGGTTCCGGTGGATCACGCCCAGGCCGCCCTGCCGGGCCATGGCGATGGCCATGCGGGATTCGGTCACGGTGTCCATCGCGGCCGAGAGCAGCGGCGTCTGCACGATGATTCGCTTGGACAGGCGGGAGCTGGTGTCGGCTTCAGAGGGAATGACATCCGTCGGGCCGGGCAGCAGGAGGACGTCGTCGTAGGTCAGGCCGACGAAGCCGAACGGATCGTGTTCTGGGTACTGCTGACTCAAAGCTGCGCCTCTTTCGGGGATGAGAGGAAGGAAAAGGCCCGATTTAGCCTGTACCTATCGTAAAACGAAAGCGGTCCCGCCCCTATTCCTCCCCGAAGGTATATACCGCCTGTGAGGGATGCCACGGCCAATAGCAAAGGCCCCGCTCCCGGAAACGGGTTCCGGGGGCGGGGCCGAGGCCGATTTCCGCACGCGGGGCGCGGATCAGGGCTGATTAGTGCTGGTGACCGTGGTCGTTGTCCTCTTCGGCCGGCTTCTCCACCACGAGGGCTTCGGTGGTGAGCACCAGCGAAGCGATCGAGGCGGCGTTGCGCAGGGCCGAGCGGGTGACCTTGACCGGGTCGATGATGCCGGCGGCAATGAGGTCTTCGTACTCGCCGGTGGCGGCGTTGAAGCCGTTGTTGACTTCCAGCTCACCGACCTTGGCAACGACGACCATGCCTTCGGAACCGGCGTTCTCGGCGATCCAGCGCAGCGGCTGTGCCAGTGCACGGCGGACCAGGCCGACGGCGGTGGCGGCGTCGCCCTGCAGCTTCGTCACCTCCGGATCAGTGTCCAGTGCGCGTGCAGCGTGGACCAGTGCGGAACCGCCGCCGGCCACAATGCCTTCTTCGAGTGCGGCACGGGTGGAGGAAACAGCATCTTCGATGCGGTGCTTCTTCTCCTTCAGCTCCACCTCGGTGGCTGCGCCGACGCGGATGACGCCGATGCCGCCGGACAGCTTGGCGAGGCGTTCCTGCAGCTTCTCGCGGTCCCAGTCCGAATCGGTGCGCTCGATCTCGGCACGGATCTGTGCCACGCGGTCGGCGACGTCGGCTTCGGAGCCGGTGCCGTCAACAATCGTGGTGTTGTCCTTGGTGACCGTGATGCGGCGGGCGGAGCCCAGCACCTCAAGGCCAACCTGGTCCAGCTTCAGGCCGAGGTCGGGGCTGACCACCTGGGCGCCGGTGAGGGTCGCGATGTCCTGCATCATGGCCTTGCGGCGGTCACCGAAGCCCGGGGCCTTGACGGCGACGACGTTCAGGGTGCCGCGGATCTTGTTGACCACCAGGGTGGACAGGGCTTCCCCGTCTACGTCTTCGGCAATGATGAACAGCGGCTTGGAGGTCTGCAGAGCCTTTTCCAGCAGCGGCAGGAACTCGGCGACGGAGGAGATCTTGCCGGAGTTGATCAGGATCAGCGCGTCTTCGAGGACGGCTTCCTGGCGCTCCGGGTCGGTCACGAAGTACGGCGAAAGGTAGCCCTTGTCGAACTGCATGCCCTCGGTGATAGCCAGTTCGGTCTGCGTCGAGGAGGACTCCTCGATCGTGATCACGCCGTCCTTGCCGACGGTGTCGAAGGCCTGGGCCAGCAGTTCGCCGATCTCGGTGCTCTGCGCGGAGATGGCTGCAACGTGCGCAACCTGGTTGCCTTCAACTTCCTTGGCGTTCTCCAGCAGGCGCTTGGCAACGGCGTCAACGGACACCTCAATGCCGCGCTTGAGCTGCCCGGGGGCAGCACCGGCGGCAACGTTGCGCAGGCCTTCCTTGACCAGGGCCTGTGCCAGCACGGTGGCCGTGGTGGTGCCGTCGCCGGCAACATCGTTGGTCTTGGTGGCTACTTCCTTGGCCAGCTGTGCGCCGAGGTTCTCGTACGGGTCTTCCAGCTCAACTTCACGGGCGATCGTAACGCCGTCGTTGGTGATGGTGGGAGCGCCCCAGGTCTTGGCCAGGACGACGTTGCGGCCGCGCGGGCCGAGGGTCACCTTGACCGTATTGGCGAGCTTATCGACGCCGGCTTCCAGCGAGCGACGGGCGGAGTCATTGAACTCCAACTGCTTTGCCATGTGTGTGTCCTTTCCGACAACTACATCTGCACCTACATCAGAAAACCCCGGCCAGAATCGTGGCCGGGGTTTTCCAGGGGAACTACTTTACGACGACGGCCAGCACGTCGCGGGCGGACAGCACCAGGTATTCCTGGCCGCCGTGCTTGACTTCGGTGCCGCCGTACTTGGAGTAAATGACTACGTCGCCTTCGGCAACGTCAACCGGGATGCGGTTGCCGTTGTCATCAACGCGGCCGGGTCCAACTGCAACTACTTCACCCTCCTGGGGCTTTTCCTTTGCAGTGTCCGGGATAACGAGGCCGGAAGCAGTGGTCTGCTCGGCTTCGAGGGGGCGGACAACAATACGATCCTCAAGGGGCTTAATAGAGACCGACACTCGGGCTCTCCTTTGCGTAGTTTCTAACGGAATGGGGCCGTTGGTCTGGCGCTGGCCGTCGTCGCGGTGCCGGTTCGCGCTTTCCCTTCGGGAGTTAGCACCCTCACGTTCGGAGTGCTAACTCAGACTTTATGCAACGGTTAGCACTCGGTCAAGGCGAGTGCCAGCGCGTACCTCATCTGGGCCCCTCTCCCCCGTATTGGCGGGCAAGCAGATGAAGAAGGGATTTGCTTAGGTTGTCCTAACCGGGATAGTTTTCATCTGCGCGCACCATTAGAAAACATTTCTGTGTCCTAATCCCCCGATAGGCACATCGAGTCTCACCGGAGCCCCCATGATCACGAAATCCCGCCTGCTGGCCGGAACCGCCCTTGTGTCCCTCCTCGCCCTCAGCGCCTGCTCCACTGAAGCAGCAGAAGCCGACGTCGAGTCCGCACAGCCCTCAACCGTGACGGTTGAGCACGCCCAGGGAAGCACCGAAGTTCCGGTGAACCCGGAGACCGTCTACACCTTCGACCTCGGTGCCCTCGACACCATGGATGCCCTCGACATCGATGTCGACGGCGTGCCGGCCGCCAACTTCCCGGACAGCCTCTCCCAGTACGGCGCCGAAGAGATCACCAAGATCGGCAGCATGAAGGAGCCCGACTTCGAAGCGATCAACGCCGGCGCTCCGGACCTGATCATCATTTCCGGCCGGGTTGCCGATTCCTACGAGGAATTGAGCAAGATTGCCCCCACCATCGACCTCAGCGTCGACAACGCCGATTCCTGGAACTCCTTCAAGGAAAACACCCAGACCCTCGGCACGATCTTCGAGAAGGAAGACCTGGTTGAAGAGAAGCTGGGTGCCCTTGAAGGCAAGGTCGAGGACACCAAGGAACTGGCCGCCGACGCCGGCAACGGCCTGATCGTTATGACCAGCGGCGGGGAAATGACCGCCTACGGCGCAGGCTCCCGCTTCGGCATCATCCACGACGTCCTGGGCCTGGCACCGGCCGCCGAAGTTACGGGCGAGGGCAAGCACGGCGAATCCGTTTCCTTCAACTACATCGCGGACACCAATCCGGACCACCTGTTCGTTATTGACCGCGACGTAGCCGTCGGCACCTCCGGCGAAGCCGCCTCCGCCGTGCTCGACAACGAGCTGGTCAAGAGCACCAAGGCTGCACAGAACGGAAACATCACCATGCTGGATTCCGCCAGCTGGTACCTGGTCGGATACGGCCTGAACAACGTGGACACCATGGTTAATACCGTCCACGACGCTCTCTAGCCGCACCTCTGCGCTCCGTGGCCCGGCACCGCCCGTGCCGGGCCACGGCGGAACTGGATACCGATATATGACTGCCCCCGCCGTGCCGGCTGAGAAACCGGCCCCCGCGTCCGCCGCCGCTCCTTCTGAACGGCGGCGCTTTCTGCGTTCACCCGCAGCACTGGTCCTAGGGGTCTGCGTTGTCGTTCTGCTGGCGGCCGTGAGCCTTTTTGTCGGCGTCGGCGACCTTTCACTCGCCTCGCTGCTGTCCGGGGATCCCACCACGCACATGCTGTTCTGGGTCAGCCAGCTCCCCCGCACGCTGAGTATTGTCCTGGCGGGCATGGCGCTGAGCGTGGCCGGCCTGATCATGCAGCTGATGGCACGGAACAAGTTCGTGGAACCCTCCACCGTCGGCACGGTGGAATCGGCCCAGCTGGGGATCCTGGCCGTGACCGTGCTGCTGCCGGGCGCCTCCATGTTCCTGAAGATGTCCACGGCTTCGGTCTTCGCCGCTGCAGGAACTGCACTCTTCCTGCTTATCCTGCGCCGGATCCCGCTGCGCAACACACTGATCGTGCCCCTTGTGGGCATCATGCTCGGCGGCGTGATTTCCGCCGTCACCACTTTCTTCGCCTACCGCACCGACCTCCTCCAGACGCTGAACAGCTGGATGATCGGCGACTTCTCCGGCGTCCTGCGCGGCCGCTACGAACTGCTCTGGATTGTCGGTGCGCTTACCCTGATCGGCTACCTTGCCGCGGACCGTTTCACGGTCGCCGGCATGGGGCAGGACTTCACCACCAACCTCGGCCTGAACTACAACCGGGTCATGGCGCTCGGGCTGGTGATCGTCTCGCTCATCAGCGCCGTGGTGGTGGTCAGCGTCGGCTCCATCCCGTTCCTGGGGCTGATTGTGCCCAACCTGGTGTCCCTGCTGATCGGTGACAACGTCCGCCGGGCCGTGCCCTGGGTCGCCGTCTTCGGAGCGGGCTTCGTCCTGCTCTGCGACATCATCGGACGCACCATCCGCTACCCGTATGAAATCCCGGTGGGAGTAGTGGTCTCCGCCGTGGGCAGCGTCATTTTCCTGTATCTCCTCCTACGCAAGCGCGGTTCCCATGCCTGAGACATCCACCAGCGCACTGCCTGCAGCACTTACGGAGCACCGCCGGCGTCCCGTCCGGACCGTTTCCGCCGGGTTCTGGATCATCACCCTCGGCCTGGTCGCCGCAGCACTGGTTGCGGTGTTCATGACCATCGAGCTGCGCGGAAACCTGGGCTATGCCCTGCCGCGACGGGCTGTGAAGGTGGGCTCCATGATCCTGGTGGCGTACGCCGTCGGGGTCTCCACCGTCCTGTTCCAGACGGTCACCGCCAACCGGATCCTCACGCCGTCGATCATGGGCTTCGATGCCCTCTATGTGCTGATCCAGACGGTCCTGGTGTTTGCCCTGGGCGGCGGTGCCCTGCTGTCGCTTGGCGCCCCGATCCGCTTCTGCCTCGAAGTGCTGCTGATGGTCGGGTTCTCGTTCCTGCTCTACCGCTGGCTGTTCACCGGCGGCGGGAAATCCCTGCATCTGATGCTGCTGGTGGGAATTGTCTTCGGCACCATGTTCCGCGGCTTCTCCTCGCTGCTGCAGCGGCTGATCGACCCGAGCGAGTTCATCATCCTGCAGGACCTGTTCTTCGCCAGCTTCAACAATGTCGACGCCGCCCTGCTGGGCTACTCCGCCGCCGCCGTCGCGCTGGTCAGCGCCGTCGCCTGGCGGATGCGCCACTCCTTCGACGTCCTGGCCCTGGGCCGCGAAACCGCGGTCAACCTGGGGGTGGACCACAAGCGCGCAGTGACCGCCACGCTGATCATCTGCTCGGTGCTCGTTGCGGTGTCCACGGCCCTTGTCGGACCGGTGACCTTCTTCGGGCTCCTCATTGCGTCCCTGGCCTACCAGCTCTGCGCCAAGTTCCGGCATGCCTCGGTGCTGCCGATTGCCGTCCTGCTGGGAATCATTGCCCTGGTGGGCGGCCAGCTGGTGCTGGAGCGGATCTTCGACTTCGACACTGCGCTGAGCATCGTCATCGAGTTCGTGGGCGGCATCGTGTTCCTCATCCTGCTTCTGAGGGGAAACGTGAAATGACCCTCCCCCTGCACCGCGTGAAAGGCTCCTCTTCATGATCTCCGTCAACGGCGTCACCAAGCGCTATTCCTCCGCCGTCGTCGTGGACGGGGTGAGCTGCGAGATCAAGGAGGGCGGCATCACCTCGATCATCGGGCCCAACGGCGCGGGCAAGTCCACGCTGCTCTCCATGATCAGCCGGCTGCTGCCCATGGATTCCGGCACGGTTGCGGTGGACGGGCTCGACGTCGTTTCCACCCCCGGCCGGGACCTGGCCCGGAAGATGGCGATCCTGCGCCAGGACAACCAGCTCACCGTCCGGCTGACCGTTCGGGACCTGGTGGGCTTCGGCCGCTACCCGCACAACGGCGGCCGGCCGGGGCCCGAGGACAAGGTCCACATTGAGCAGGCAATGGCCTACCTGGACCTCACGGCGCTGGCGGACCGGTTTGTGGACGAGCTCTCCGGCGGGCAGCGCCAGCGGGCGTTCATCGCCATGGTGCTGGCACAGGACACGGACTACCTGCTGCTGGATGAGCCGCTGAACAACCTGGACATGAAGCACTCGGTGGAAATGATGCGGCTGCTGCGCCGGCTCACGGACGACTTCGGGAAGACCGTGGTGCTGGTCATCCACGACATCAACTTCGCGTCCTGCTACTCCGACGACATCATTGCCATGTGCGACGGCCGGCTGATCCACCAGGGACCGCCGTCGGCCATCATGCAGCCGGACGTGTTGAAGGATATCTACGAAATCGATATCCGGATCGAGGAGATCGACGGAAACCGGATCGGCGTCTATTTCGCCTAGCCGCTGGTGCTGAAGTCCGGCAGCTCCGGCAGGATCAGGGGAATCCCCTCCACCGAGGCATGGATGAACCGGACCAGCACGTCCCAGACCACGTCCGAAGGCGTAGGCTCCAGTCGGACGTTTTCCCCCGGACCCGGCGTCAGCCGATACTGGCCGGCAGGTCCGGCGTTCACCCAGCCGAACCATGCTCCGGTACGCTCCTCCAGCACCTCCCACTGCGTCCACGGCTGCTGCCACATCCGGGTCCCGGCTTCGTCCAGGTCCTTGGGCGCGATGGTCCGGGCGTCCTCAAGCCGGTCCAGATAATGCTTCTTCGGCAGGATCAGTGCCTGGTGCGGGATGCTCCAGGCCGGAGACAGACCCACCCAATCCGCTATCAGCTTCGGTACGGCATTGGCCTGCGTGAGGCGAACGAACAGTTCGTCGGAACCCAGCTCCGCATCGGACGGAAGGGATGCAGAAAACAGCGACGGCGCCGTGGTGACTTTCGCAAGGCCGCCTCCGATCCACGCCTGCATCACGGATCCCCCGGACGCACCCGAGGCTTCGACCAGGAACGCTGCGTCATTTCCCCGGGTGGGTGTCAGGAACAGCTCACCGGCGGAGGTCAGCGTGCCGTCAGCGGTGAGCAGTCCGGCCGACTGCAGCTGCAGCGCGGCGGCATCCTTCCGCTGGAACCGGCCCAGCCGGGTCCTGTCCGCGAGGGTGTCGAGCAGCTCGAGGGAGGCAATGGAAAATACATCCCCGGTTTCGCGGTACGGCTGCGCACCGGCGATCCCGGCCAGGTCCTCGACGCCGGCTCCCAGCCAACGGGAGGCGAACTCGTCGCGCCGGGGTTCCTGCGGGGCGATGCGGTCCAGTTCAGGCTGTTGTCCGCTGTAGGGGACGGCTTCCGGCACTGAGCCGTCGATTCTGATATCGGCGACCATCTGCTCGAACAGCAGCTTCATTCCGATGTGCTGGTCAACGGTGTAGCTGGCAGTTGCCTCGAGTGCGTATCCGCCGGCCATCCAGATCCAGCGGTCCACGCAGACGGGATGCGGGCCTACCTGATGGACAAACCGCTGGCGGCGGCCCGTGACAGACGTGCCGTCTGCCGTGGACGCCCAGAGATCATGGGAAACGATCCGCACATCCTCAAACTGTTCCAGGGTTGAGGCGAGAGCCGCCGTCGCGTACCGGGCAACCGACGCCCGCCCGGCGGGTGCCCACCTCAGAACCATATTCGGCCGGAAGGTTCCCGCCGGGACAGGTGGATGTGCAACAGCCAGCATGCCTCCCGGAGCCTCGATCCGCTCCCAGCCGTCCGGGCGCGGCAACGCAAAAGAATCGAGCAGCTCATAGCTGAATCCCTCGGTGGCCATACTCATGATTTCCCTTCCCCGTTCAGGAACTCTCTGGTGAACCGGTCCTCGCCGCGGGCCATGAGCCGGTCCACTTCCTTCATCCACTCCGGTTGCAGAAACTTCGGCATCCAGAGCCAGCCGAGCATGCCGATACCCTGGCAGGCAAACATAACGAGGGTATAGGGAACCGAAACCGCTTCGTTGTCCGGCACAAAGTGCAGGGCTGACAGGAGCATCAGCCATGCCCCCAGATAGGTGCATGCGAGGGACGGCTTTCCCGGGAAAAAGCCGTCAAGGACAATCAAGCCCACAAACTTTTTCCGGTAGAGCAGGATTCCGCCGATGAAAAGGAGGAGACCCAATGGAAAAATCATGGCAAGGAGTGCCCAATAATTCGTTTCAGTTTCCATTGCGTTCCCCTGTCTTGCGGCGCGGCACCCTGCCACATGGGTCTGCCGTACGGATTCGCCGGAGTGGCTCCGATCACAAACTACCGGTTATTTGCCGAAAAGCTTATTCCAGCAATCCCCTGCAGCTTCCGCGACATTTTCCGCTGCCTTGCGTGCAGCCTTGCCTGCGTCTGATTTCATGAGGTCCGTCTCCATGAAATCATCCACCCCGGTCATGGCCAGGTCTGCCAGGGCATCCTTAGCTGATTTGCCGCCCAGGAAATCAAACTCCACCGAAGTGACAACCGAGATCCCGATGCCGATAGCGGCGCCCGCCACGGTTCCCACCGGTCCGCCTACTGCTGTCCCGATCATTGCGCCGGCCCCTGCCGCGGCCAGGTCGATTCCGACCTTGGTGCCGCCTTTTACGGCACCCATGGCGTCCGCGCGCTTGTTCAGTTCGTCAGGGTCCATGCCGGGATTTTCCTGCAGGAGTTCGTTATAGGCATCCTGCCGCTCGTCCTTGACGGTCAAACCGGCCGTCACGAGAGTCAGTGCACCGCCGCCTATTTTGAAGCCCTTTGCGGTGTTGGTCAGCTCTGAGAACTTACCCGGGGTGGTAGCCCATTTGGACCCGCCCTTATCCACCCTGTTCTTGTAGTGGTCCCAGGTGTTGTACAGCAGCTTGCTGGGTAGGGGCCTGGGCTCGAACGTATTCACTGAGGTGAGCTTCCATATCCCGTCACTGACCCACCGTCCTCGTGCCATGTGCCGGATCCGCTCGGCGGACGTCCCGTAGCGGACGTAGACAGGCTTGGCTGTGGGAACTTTTACGACGGTCTGGCGTGAGGTCGCGAGCTTGGCGGCGGCACCCACAAATCCGGTCACGGCGGTGCCCCATTTACTAGTGACCTCATTGACGAACGGATCATCCCCGAGGACGACAGTGAGCAGTTTTGCCGCTGTTTTCTCCTCAAGTGCCCGATAATCGTTCGCGAGGGCCGCCACCTGGGCTGGCAGCAGCAGGTCGACCGGCGGCGGCGGGGCGAGAGGGTCAGCGGGCGCCAGGCATTGGGTTGCTTCCTGCTCGGCACGGGAATTGGCCGCTTCCACCCGCAGCATCAACTGATCCCTGCGGATTTGGAGCCAGCGGATGTCCGACGCGAAGGCCAGCAACGTATCGCCTGCTTCTTTGGCGGTCTGCTCCAGCAGCTCCGCGTGCGGTGTGACCGTCCTGAAGACGTCCACGATCTCGGCCGCGCCGTCGCCCTCGTAATGCGCGTTCAGCTGCTGCCAGGTGTCCGCAGCGTCTTCGACGCTCTGCAGGTAGGACGTGCCTCCCTTGCCGAGGGCCGGCGCGGCGCCTTCAATGGCTTCCGGAGACGCCCATCCGAAGAGTCCGGAGGTATCGATCGACATCAGTTCCCGCCCTTCAGCTCAGGGGCCTGGAAAATACCGGACTGTGCTTCGGCAAGGCTTGCCCTGGCGGCGTCCGCCATTGACGCATCTGCTTCCGCGATGATGGACACAGCCTCGCGGACACCCGCCACGGCGTTGCCGATCCGGGTTTCTGCTGCCTCGGCCTGCAGTGCGAGGGTGTTCTGCCACAGCTCCCCCAACGCCTGGACCACGGCGCCCGTGCCTCCGGGTCCGCAGGCCGTCTGGGCGTCCGCCACTGCGTTCTGCAAAGCTGTCAGTGCCGCCGGGCGCCCCGGATCGTTTTCCACCTGCGCAAGAACCCGGGCACACCCCTCCGGATTCACGTCGTAGCCGCTCAACGGCATAATCCCCACTCCCCCGTTATCCCGTAATGCTGAAGACTTCTGCACCCTAAGGTACAAGAAATGAAACATTGCGCCCATGGGGAGAACTACCCATGGACGGCCGGGGTTCCGCCGGAAAAGAAGCGCGGACCAAACTGCGCCCGGGACACAGCCAATATGGTCCGGTCCCGTTGCGCCCTGCCGGAGGGTTCTCCTACGTTGGGAGACCCACATACCGGTCTCTTGGGAAGGACCTGCGATGGAGTCCAAACTGCGCGTAGCTGTCCGGCTTGATCTGGACGCGCGTCAGGCATGCCTTGAGGTGCATGGGCGGGTCACCGAGCAGAACTGCAGGGTCCTCTACGTGCTGGCCCGACGTGCCAACGCTGCCCTTCCCGGCCTGTTCGTGGTTTTGGACCTTCAGAAAGCGTCCGCAACCGACGGGGCGCTGGCGGCACTGTCGCACAGTTCGGAAACCGGGCGCCTGCCCGTGCTGACCGGCGGGCTGGTCCAGGAATCGTTTGCACCCCGCCAGTTAAGCGTCCTCGCCCCGGCTGCCTAGCCTCCGCCGGTTACCTACCGCCTCCGCTGGCCTGCCTCGCCGCTTCTTCCATGCGCCGACGCCGTGCGGCTCTCTTTTCATCTCGGATCCACTGCGGCTGCAGGAACGGCGGCATCCAGAAACTGCCCAGGACCCCCAATATTCCAGCGATGAGCATCAGAAGGATCAGGAACATGGTCACCAGCGCGTTTAGGCCGCCGTCCATGCCGAACCGTGTAAGCGGCATCAGGATAAAAGCCGCGCCAAGGTACGTTGTGGCAAGCGCCGGCTCCCCGGACATCACAATGTTGAGACCGGTCCGATAGTGGCGGAACCTGCCGTTGTAAACGAGGAGACCGCAAAGCATAAGAATGATTCCCATCGGAATCAGGATTAGTGCCACGAGAGTATTGGCGTTCATCTATTCAGCACTCATTCAATTTGTCGTAACTCCAGTGAGGCACACGTGCGCGGGTCAGCCTAATGTATTCCGCCGGCCCGCCTGACCGGCCACTGCGGCGAGCCGCCCCACGGCCTCGGTCAGCACCTCCGGTGAGCAGGCGAAGTTCAGCCGGACAAATCCGGCGCCCTGGTGCCCGAACCGCGGCCCCGGCTCCAGCGCCACCCGTCCCCGTTCCAGGGCCACCGCCGCGGGATCGCCGCCCCATCCAAGGGCGCGGAAATCCAGCCAGGCGAGGTAGCCGGCCGACGGCGGGCGGTACCCCACGCCGGGCAGCCTCTCCGCCAGAAGCTCTGCCAACAGGTGCCGGTTCGCAGCCAGGGACTCCATGACTCCGGCAAGCCAAGGACCGCCGTCGTTATAGGCCGCTGCCGTGGCGTGCAGCCCGAGGATGCTGGTCCGTGCGGACACTTCCTCAGGCATGGACGCCAGCATCAACCGGGTCCGGTCGCTTTGGCCGATCATCACTGCACACTTGGTACCGGCAATATTCCAGGCCTTGCTGGCGGCGGTGACGCAAAGGCCGTATTCCCGCGCATTCTCCGAGACGGTGAGGTACGGGGTGAACTCGCCGGGCGCGTAGGTCAAGGGGGCGTGGATCTCGTCGCTGATCACGGCCACGCCGTACTTCGCTGAGAGGTCGGCGAGCGCCCGCAGGGTCTCGGCCGAGTGGACCAGCCCCAGCGGATTGTGCGGATTGCACAGCAGCAGGGCGTCGGCGCCGCGGGCAAAGGCCCGCTCCAGCCCGGCCAGGTCCAGTTCCCAGCCCTCGCCGTTCAACAGGAGCGGCACCTCCACCACCGAGGAGCCCGCTTCCAGCGGCAGCTCAAAGAACGGCGGATAGACCGGCGGAGTGATGACCACGCTGCCGTCCGCGGGTACTGCCTGCCGCAGGCATTCCACAATCGCCACGCTCACATCCGTGGTGCTCCGCACGTCATCCGGATCCACCGCCCAGGCCCAGGTCCGTGCGGCAAACCCCGCAAAGGCCTGCGCCATCGGCGCAGGCCCGGCGATATACCCGGTGTCCGAGGCCAGCACCCGGTCGATGATGGCCTGCTGCACCGGTTCCGCCAGCGGGTAATCCATTTCCGCTACGAACAGCGGCAGCACGTCCGCCGGATAGGTCTGCCATTTGTAGCTGGTCCGGGCACGCAGTGCAGCCAGCGGCTCGGCGGCGATCTTCGTCATGCCGCCCAACCTACAGCTAACGCGCCTGCAGGCAGAACAACTAGGCTGGAGGGCATGCCTGATACTTCCCTTGCCCATGTTCTGACCCCCGAGGGATGGCAGCTGCTCAACTCGCTTCCCCCCTATCTCGAATCCGAATCCCTGAAGCTGAACACGGATCTGCGCAAGGCCGGGCATTCCCCCGAGCTGGTGGCCGCCGTGCTGACCCAGGCGAAGCTGCGGATGAAGGCCAGAGGCAAGTTCGGCCCGTTTGCCGAGCACATGGTCTTCACCTCCCCCGGCCTGGAGCAGGCCACCCGGCTGAACGTGGCCGCCCTGCACGCCCGCCGTTTTAAGGACGCCGGACTGGAGAAGGTGGCGGACCTCGGCTGCGGAATCGGTGCCGACTCCCTCGCCCTGGCCACCCTGGACCGGCAGGTGACCGCCGTCGAACTGGATGAGATCACCGCTGCGGCAGCCACCATCAACCTCATGCCCTGGCCGGAAGCAACGGTGGTGCAGGGCCGGGCCGAGGAATTCGACCTGACCGGGTTCGACGGCGTGTGGCTGGATCCGGCGCGCAGGACCACGTCGACGTCGGGTACCACCCGCATCTTCGATCCCGAGGCCTTCTCCCCTCCCCTGTCCTTTGTGGAGTCCCTGGCGGATTCCGGCCTCCCCGTCGGCGTGAAGATGGGCCCGGGCATCCCGCACGAAGCAGTGCCTGCCGGCTGCGAGGCGCAGTGGGTGTCCGTGGACGGTGACGTCACCGAGGCGACCCTGTGGTTCAACGCGCTGCGGCGCGAGGGCGTCCGGCGCGCCGCCCTGGTGATCGGTTCCGGCGGCGCAGCCGAGCTGACCTCCCCGGTGGACTACGACGCCGGCGCCCAGGACGTGGGAACCGGCCCCGCCGAGGGCTACCTGTACGAGCCCGACGGCGCGGTGATCCGGGCCGGACTGGTGGCCGACGTCGCAGCCACCCTGGACGGGCATCTCCTGGATCCGCATATTGCCTACATCTGCGCCCCGGAACTGCGCGATACGCCGTTTGCCCGGGCCTACCGCATCCTGGAAGTCCGCCCGTACAACGTGAAGGCGTTGAAGGCGTGGGTCCGGGAAAACCGGATCGGCGTGCTGGACATCAAGAAGCGGGGAATGTCGGTGACGCCGGAGGAGCTGCGCAAGGCCCTGCTCACCGGCTCCGGGAAGGGGGGAAACAGGGGGGAAAAGAAAGCCACGCTGGTCCTCACCCGGATCGGCGAGGACCGCGTGGCCCTGGTGGTGGAACCGGTTCCGGCCGCGTAGGCGGTGCGGGCGCCGTTCTGCGAAGCGGGGTCAGGAGCGGGAGAACTCGCTGGCTTCGCGCACCTGCTCCGGCGTCGGGCGCACCCCCGTGTAGAGCACGAACTGTTCCTCGGCCTGGATGGCGATGACTTCCGCCCCGGTGATCACCGGTTTCCCGGCGGCACGGGCGGCAGCGATCAGCGGGGTTTCCGCGGGCAGCGCGACGACGTCGAACACCACCCGGGCGGCGGCCACGGCGTCGTCGCCGAAGGACTGCACGTCCTCGTCCTGCCCGGACATGCCCAGCGGGGTGACATTGATGAGCAGGTCCGCCGTGGACGTGCCGGGCTCCGGCTGCCAGGCGAAGTCGTAAAGGTCGGCAAGTGCACGGCCGGTGGCCTCGTTGCGGGCAATCACCGTGACGTCGGAGAACCCCGCGTCCCGCAGGGCTGCGGCCACTGCCTTGGCCATGCCGCCGGATCCGCGCAGCAGCACCGAGTGCGCGGCCGGAACCCGGTGGTCCCGCAGCAGCCGGGCGATGGCCAGGTAGTCGGTGTTGTAGGCGGTGAGCACGCCGTCGTCGTTGACTATCGTGTTCACCGATTCGATGGCCTTCGCGGACGGATCCATCCGGTCCACGAGCGCAATCACATCTTCTTTGTACGGCATGGACACGGCGCAGCCGCGGATCGGCAGTCCGCGCACCCCGGCAATGGCCTGCGCCAGGTCCGCGGGGGCGAACGCCTTGTAGACGTAGTTCAGGCCCAGCTGGTCATACAGGTAGTTGTGGAAGCGCGTGCCGATGTTGCTCGGCCGCGCGGCCAGGGAAATGCACAGGGTCATGTCTTTGTTCAGGATCGGCATTCCCCCATTATGTCTGCACCGCCCGCCGGCTTCGATTTCCCGGCGTGTTCGGGGCCGAGGCCCGGAGCAGGCGCTGCGCGGCTATAGGATTGGTACGGTTCTCAACGCAAAGATGCGGGTCCGAGTACTTCAGTGGTAGCGCATAAAGCAGGAGACAGTTTGGAAATCGAGTTCGCCAAGTCGGCCCAGTCAACATTGGGAGTCGAGTGGGAGCTGGCCCTTGTGGACGGCACCACGGGAGACCTGGTCTCCGTGGCGGATGAGGTGCTGCGCGGCGTGAACGTCAATGACCCCGCGCTGCATGAAGACGACGAGCATCCGCACATCAAGCAGGAACTGCTGGAAAACACCGTTGAACTGGTGACCGGGATCTGCGGCACCGTGGCGGAGGCCAAGGCGGATCTTGCCCGTTCACTCGCAGCGGTCCGGCGGGTGACCGACCCGATGGGCGTTGAACTGTTCTGCGCAGGTTCCCACCCGTTCAGCACACCGCGTTCGCAGCCGGTCACGGACAAGGAACGCTACGCCAAACTCATTGACCGGACCCAGTGGTGGGGCCAGCAGATGCTCATTTACGGGGTACACGTCCATGTGGGACTGGACAGCCGGGACAAGGTGCTGCCCGTCCTGGACGGACTGGTGAACTACTTCCCGCATTTCCAGGCCCTGTCCGCTTCCTCCCCGTTCTGGTCCGGGGAAGACACCGGCTATGCCTCCCAGCGCGCCCTGATGTTCCAGCAGCTGCCCACCGCAGGCCTGCCGTTCCAGTTCGGCTCCTGGACCGAGTACGAGTCCTACGTGCAGGACATGTTCACCACCGGCGTCATCGACTCGATCAGTGAAATCCGGTGGGACATCCGGCCCGTTCCGGGCCTGGGCACCATCGAGATGCGGGTCTGCGACGGGTTGGCGGACATCCAGGACGTGGGTGCCATCGCCGCACTCACGCAGTGCCTGGTGCACGAGTTCTCCTCGATAATCGACGCCGGCGGCACCATTCCCACCATGCCGCCCTGGCACGTCCAGGAAAACAAGTGGCGTGCGGCGAGGTACGGGCTGGAAGCCATCGTGATCCTCGATGCCGAAGGCAACGAAAAGCTGGTCACCGACCACCTGCTCGAGGACGTCCTGCCCCGGCTGGCACCGATCGCCGCCGAACTGGGCTGCAGCGCCGAACTGGCCGACGTCCGGACCATCATCGAGCGCGGCGCCGGATACCAGCAGCAGCGCCGGGTAGCGGAAGAGAACGACGGCGACCTGCGCGCCGTCGTCTTCGACGGTATCCGCCGGCTGCGCGGCGCCTAAGCACCCGTTTCCTGCGTACGAAAGGGCCCCGGCGGTATTCCGCCGGGGCCCTTTCCGTCGTCAGGCGCCGGCCGCCGCCACGTGGATGCTGGTCACCGGGAGTGACGGATCCGTGCCGAAACCGATCCCCGAGGGTTCGCCGCCGGCCATGACCACCTGCGCGCCGAGCGCGGCAACCATGGCGCCGTTGTCGGTGCACAGGGAAATCGGCGGGACCCGCAGTTTGATGCCCGCCGCCGAGCAGCGTTCCTCGGTCAGGGCGCGCAGCCGCGAGTTGGCAGCCACTCCCCCGCCCAGGAGCAGGTTGGTAATACCGTGCTCCGTGCAGGCCAGCACCGCCTTGGCGGTAATCACGTCCACCACGGCTTCCTGGAAGGACGCAGCGATGTCGGCCACCGGCAGGTCCTGGCCTGCTGCCTCATACTGCTCCACGCAGCGGGCCACGGCCGTCTTGAGGCCGGAGAAGGACCAGTCGTAGCGGTGCGGCCCCGGGGCTTCGGCAGTGCCCATGTACTTGGGCTGGGTCAGTCCGCGCGGGAAGCGGATGGCCTTCGGGTTGCCTTCCCTCGCCAGCCGGTCAATGGCCGGTCCGCCGGGGTAGCCGAGCCCGAGGATGCGTGCCACCTTGTCGTAGGCCTCGCCCGCGGCGTCGTCGATGGTGGAGCCGAGCAGTTCCACATCGCTCGTGAGGTCGGCTACGCGAAGGATCTCGGTGTGCCCGCCGGAGACCAGCAGAGCCCCGAGGTTTTCCGGCAGGGCGCCGCCGTCGAGCACGCCCACCCCCACATGCGCCACCAGGTGGTTGATGGCGTAGAGCGGCTTGCCGGTTGCCAGGGCCAGTGCCTTCGCGGCGCTGACCCCCACCATCAGTGCCCCGGACAGGCCGGGGCCGGAGGTGACGGCAATCGCGTCGAGGTCGGCGAGCGTCACGCCCGCTTCGGCCAGGGCCGCCTGCAGTGCCGGGACCATTGCGTCCAGGTGCGCGCGGGAGGCAATCTCGGGAATGACGCCGCCGAACCGCACGTGTTCCTCCATGGAGGAGGAAACCGTATTGGTCAGCAGGTCGGTCCCCCGGACAATTCCGATTCCGGTTTCGTCGCAGGAGGATTCGATGCCGAGCACCAGGGGGTCGGTGCGGTTCATTTACTGTCCTTCGTTTCTGTAGTCCCGGCCGCCGTCGGAGCGCCGGACCACTCGGCCAGGGGCAGGCGCATGATCAGCGCGGAGGCGCCGTCTCGGTAATAGCGCGGCCGGACATGGATCTGTTCAAAGCCGAACCAGCGGTACAGGCGCTGGGCACGCGGGTTGTCGTCCCGCACTTCCAGGAGCACGTCCTCGGCGCCGCGCTGCTTCGCTTCGTCCACTAGGGTGGTGAGCAGCCGCGAACCGATACCGGATCCTTCGTTTTCAGGCACGACGGCGATGGTCTGGACGTCCGCAATCGGCAGCACGCACATCAGGCCGGCATAGCCGATGACGGTTCCGGCCGGGTCCAGCGCCACGTAATAGGAGCGGGTGGATGTCTGGGCAAGCTCGTCGTGGAACATCTGCAGCGGCCACGCGTCGACGGGAAACAGCCGTCGTTCCAGGGCATCGACGGCGGGAATGTCGCCGACGTCCATCCGCCGGATGGACACGGTCCCGGGCGCGGTCACAGCGCGCGCTTCCGCGGGCCGGGGACCTTGGCGTCGGATTCGCGCAGGTACAGCGGGGTGCTGGGCAGCAGCGGCAGCCCGCGGACCAGACGGACGACGGCGGTGCGTCCCAGTGCGGCGGCGGTGGGCTGCGCGTCGGCAAAACCTTCCACGGCATGCAGGGTCTCCGGGTACAGGCCGGCTCCTGCTCCGTACACGGGGAGCGCGGGAACCTCGCCGGGGGCGGTCACGTGCGGACCGTCCAGCAGTTCCGGCGTGCCGCCGGTGCTGCGGTAAGCCGCCCAGTAGACCTCTTTGCGCCGGGCATCGGTGGCGACGGCGAACTCGTCAATGCCGAGGCGCCAGGCATCCAGGGCGGCGTCCACGGCGATTGCATCCAGGCTCATCACCCCGTGCAAGGGCTTGTCCCAGGCGAAGGCAAGGGTTCGGGCGGTGGCGATCCCGGCACGCAGGCCCGTGAAGGGGCCGGGACCGACCCCTACGACCACTGCATCCAGGTCCTGGCCGGTTATCCCGGCTTCGGCCAGCAGACCGGCGATTCCGGGGGCAAGGACTTCGGCGTGGGAGCGGGTGTCTTTGGTGGCAAAGGACGCCAGGGTCTCTCCCTCCCCGCTGAGCAGTGCCGCACTGGCGATGGCGGAGGTATCAATGGAGAGAATCAGCACGGTTCCTATTCTACGGCGCTGTCCCCTGGCTGTTTTCCGGGCCGGGGGCTCAGCCCAGGTCCGGTGCCTGCTGCCAGCGCGGACCGAATCCGGCCAGCCGGATGGTGCGTTCCTCATCGGTGTCTTCGAAGTCCGTGGCCGGTCCGGCTTCCGCCCCGCCGTCCGTCACGGGGCCGCCGCCGACGGCGCGGATGAGGGTGATCTCGAGCCGGCTGTCGGAGAGGTGCTCCACGAGTCCCCGGCCCCACTCGACCACGGTGACCGAGCGGTCCATTGAGGCTTCGAGGTCGATGTCGTCCACCTCTCCTTCGGAGCCCAGCCGGTACGCATCCACGTGGATGAGGTCAGGTCCGGTCCCGAGGTTCGGGTGTTCGCGGACCAGGACGAAGGTGGGCGAAATGATGCCCGGCCGCACCCCGAGCCCGGCGCCGAGCCCCTGGGTGAAGGTGGTTTTGCCGGCGCCCAGTTCGCCGGTCAGCAGCAGCAGGTCCCCGCGGCGCAGGACACGGCCGAGGCGTTCGGCGAGCGCCTGGGTCTCTTCGGCACCGTTGGTCCGGAATTCAGCTTCCCATGCAGGTTCCTGCGTCACTTGGCCTGTACCGCCTCTGCCTGTTCGCCTGCTGCAGCCGGCGCTCCGGGCGCGGCTTCCAACGCGATGGGCGGAGCGGGTGCGTCGTCGTCCGCGGCGCTGTCCACGTACACGCGCTGAACCCGGGCGCTGATCCGGGTGATGATCTCGTAATTGATACTCCCGGCCGCAGTCGCCCACTCATCGACGCTCGGCTGGCCCTCGCCGCCGAAGAGAACGACTTCCCGGCCCTCGAAGGAATCAGCAGTGCCGGCAATACCGGTTCGGTGCAGGTCAATCACCATCTGGTCCATGGCGATGCGTCCCACTACCGGGTACGTCTGTCCGTCCACCTGGACGGGTGCGCCGGTGGCAACCCGGGGGATGCCGTCGGCGTAGCCCAACGGGATCAGGGCCAGCGTGGTCGGCTCCTTGGTGCGGTAGTGCAGCCCGTAGGAGACGCCTTGGCCAGCCGGCACCTGCTTGCACGCAGCGATGGTGGTCTTCAGGCTCATGGCCGGGCGCAGTCCCAGCTCCGCGGAGGTCTGTCCGGCGAACGGTGACAGCCCGTACATGCCCAGCCCGATCCGGACCAGGTCAAAGTGGGCATCCGGGCGGGACAGCGCACCCGGGGTATTGGCGATGTGCCGTACTTCGCGGTCCACACCGGCGTCTTCGGCCACGGCGACGGCCTCGCGGAACTTCCGCAGCTGCTCATCGGTTTCCGGACGGTGGGGTTCGTCCGCGACGGCGAAATGGGAGAAGATCCCGACCACCCGCAGCAGGCCCTCCTCCTGGTAGGCCAGGGCCCTGCCCACGAAGGCTTCCCAGAGGTCCTCCGGGCAGCCGTTTCGACCCAGCCCCGTGTCTATCTTCAAGTGCACCCGTGCCGGCATTTCCAGTTCCCGGGCAGCCGTGACCACGGCGTCCAGGTCCCAGCCGGAGACCCCGAGATCCACGTTGGCCCGGATGGCTTCACCGAATTGGGCATCCCGCGTATGCAGCCAGGCAAGGACCGGTTCGGTGATGCCAGCGGCCCTAAGCGCCAGCGCTTCACTGATATGTGCCACGCCCAGCCAGGCCGCGCCGGCCTCGACTGCGGCACGCGCGGTCTCGACTGCGCCGTGCCCGTATGCGTCAGCCTTGACTACTGCCATAACGCGGGCGGGGCTGACCACATGGGCCAGATGGCGGACATTGTGCCGGATGGCAGCCAGGTCGATTACGGCAGCGCGTTCGGCCGGGGGCCGGAATTCAGGGTAGTTCACGTCCCTATTCTTTCACTCCCGTCCATGTCCAGGGTCCGGTGCATGATGTGCAGGCCGGTCAGTCCTTCGACAGGATGCCGGAACGCTTCGGGCACGGTGGCGAGGATCGAGAAGCCGAGGGACTGCCACAGCGCCACCGCCCGGGTGTTGGTTTCCACCACGGCGTTGAACTGCATTGAGCGGTAGCCGCGGCGTGCGGCCTCGGCGAGCACATGCTCGCCGAGTGCCCGCGCAACACCCTGACCGCTGAACTCCGAGGCGGTCATGAAGGAGGCGTTGGCTACGTGGCTGCCGTTGCCGGACTTGTTGGGGTGCAGCTGTCCGGTCCCGGCTACGGTGCCGTCCTTCAGGGCAACGAACACCACCGTGGGAGCAGGCTCCAGCCACAGCCGCCGGGCCTGCTCCTCGGTGGTGCCGGTGTCCCAGCAGTAAGTTTCTCCGGCACGCACGATGGGTTCCATCAGGGACCAGATGGCCGGCCAGTCACCGGGCCGGGCCTCCCGGATGGTCAGTGCACCCATTTACGCGTCGAGGGCTGCTGCCCACAGGTTGATCTGTGAATCGACAGCGTATTCGTCGATCCGGCGCAGCTCGTCCGCGGAGAACTCCAGGTTGTTCACGGCTGCCAGCGAGTCTTCCAGCTGCTTCACGCTTGAGGCGCCGATCAGCGCCGAGGTGATAGACGCACTGTCGGGCCGGCTGCGCAGTACCCAGGCGATGGCCATCTGGGCCAGGCTCTGGCCGCGGGATTCGGCAATGCTGTTGAGCCCCCGCACCCGTTCCAGGTTCTCCTCCGAGAGCTGGGACTGGTCCAGGGACTTTCCGGCAGCGGCGCGGGAGTCCTCCGGCACGCCGTTGAGGTATTTGTTGGTGAGCAGGCCCTGCGCCAGGGGCGAGAAGGCAATGGAACCTGCACCTACTTCATCCAGGGCTGCGAACAGATCCGGCTGGCCGTCTTCCACCCAGCGGTTCAGCATGGAGTAGGAGGGCTGGTGGATCAGCAGCGGGGTGCCCATCTCGCGGAGAATCCGTGCCGCCTCAATGGTCTTTTCCGGCGAGTAGGAGGAGATGCCTGCGTAGAGCGCCCGGCCGGACCGTACTGCCGTGTCCAGGGCCCCCATGGTTTCCTCCAGGGGCGTTTCGGGGTCCGGGCGGTGGCTGTAGAAGATGTCTACGTAGTCCAGGCCCATGCGCTCCAGTGACTGGTCCAGGGAGGAGAGCAGGTACTTGCGGGATCCCCAGTTCCCGTAGGGGCCCGGCCACATGTCATAGCCGGCCTTGCTGGAGATCACCAGCTCGTCGCGGTACGGACGGAAGTCGTCCCGGAAGTGCCTGCCGAAGTTGGTTTCGGCGGAGCCGTAGGGCGGGCCGTAGTTATTCGCCAGGTCAAAGTGGGTGACGCCAAGGTCGAAGGCCCGCCGCAGGATGGCGCGCTGGGTTTCAAAGGGCTTGTCATCGCCAAAGTTGTGCCACAGTCCCAGCGAGACCGCCGGGAGCTGGAGTCCGCTCTGTCCGACGCGTCGGTAGGGCATGGATTCGTATCGGTTGTCCGCAGCAACATAAGTCATGGGCACCATACTGCCACTGTTGCGGGGCTCACGTCTTCGTGCCCTTATCCGGCGGGAACCGGTTAATCGGCTGCAGCCGGCACCCGGCAGGAGTAGTCCCTGCGGATGCCGGCTGCAGCAAAACGCCGGTGTTGCCTAGCCGGCCAGGATGGCCGCACCGTATGCCGGCAGCTGCACGGCATCGTCGTAGAGCTCGACCGGCGCGGTTTCGAGCAGGACGTCTGCCTGCTTGCCGAACGGAAGCGGCACCTCGCGCGGGGTGTCGGCAAAGTTCAGCGCCACCGCCGTGGAACCGCGCTGCATAACCAGCCAGCGGCCCACTTCGTCATAGTCCACCCGGATGTTGCGCAGGTCCGGGTCCATCAGGTCGGGCGTTTCCCGGCGCAGCGTAAGGAGCCTGCGGTACAGGTCCAGCAGCCGGCCGTGATCGCCCTCTTCCACCTCGGACCAGTCCAGCTTCGAGTTGGTGAAGGTGGACGGATCCTGGGGGTTGGGAACCGTAGCCGGATCCCACCCCATCCGCTCGAATTCCTTCAGGCGGCCCTCTGCCGTGGCCTTCCCCAGTTCGGGTTCCGGATGGGATGTGAAGAACTGCCAGGGCGTGGAGGCCCCGAACTCTTCACCCATGAAGAGCATGGGAGTGAACGGCGAGGCCAGGCTCAGCACCGCGCCGAGGGCGAGCTGCTCGTACCCCAGCGCGGCGCTCAGCCGGTCGCCGGCCGCCCGGTTGCCGATCTGGTCGTGGTTCTGGATGGCGGTGACCAGCTGGCGTGCGGTCACCGCCTCCTTGTCCAGCGGACGTCCGTGACGGCGTTCCCGGAAGGAGGAGAACGTTCCGTTGTGGAAGAACCCTTCCTGCAGCACCTTCGCCAGTGCTTCGATCGAATCGAAGTCCTCGTAGTAGCCGCCGTTTTCACCCGTGAGGTTGGTATGGGCGGCATGGTGGAAGTCGTCGGACCACTGGCCGGCAAGGCCGTAGCCGTTGACGTTCCGCGGGGTGATGAGCCGGGGGTTGTTCAAATCCGACTCCGCAATGAGGAACAGCGGCTTCCCCAGGGCTTCGGCGCACTTGTCCGTGGCGGCTGCCATTTCTTCGAGGATGTGCACGGCGCGTTCGTCGTGCAGTGCGTGCACCGCATCCAGGCGCAGCCCGTCCACGTGGTAGTCGCGGAACCACATCAGGACGTTGTCCACAATGTACTCGCGGACGACGTCGGAGAGCGGACCGTCCAGGTTGACGGAGTCCCCCCAGGTGTTCGACTTCCCCTCGGTGAGGTAGGGGCCGAACATCGGCAGGTAATTGCCGCTGGGACCAAGGTGGTTGTAGACGACGTCCTGGATAACGCCGAGTCCGGCCTGGTGGGCCGCGTCCACGAACCGCTGGTAGGCCTCGGGCCCGCCGTAGGTTTCCTGCACGGCGTACCAGAGCACGCCGTCGTAACCCCAGTTGTGGGTTCCGTTGAAGGCATTGACCGGCAGGAGTTCGACAAAGCGCACACCCAGGTCCACCAGGTAGTCCAGCCGGCCGATTGCCGCGTCCAGCGTCCCTTCGGGGGTGAAGGTGCCCACGTGCATTTCGTAGATGGCGCCCCCGTCGAGCCCCGGGGAGACCCAGCCGTCGTCATGCCACTGGTACAGATCCGGGTCAAAGGTGCGCGAAAGGGCGTGCACGCCCTCGGGCTGCCGCCGGGACCGGGGGTCCGGCACGGGCGTCTCGGCGTCGTCTATCAGGTAGCCGTAGTCGATGTCCTCGGTGAGTTCGGCGTGCTGGACGTGCCACCAGCCGTTCTCGCCGCGGGTCATCGACAGGTGCCGGCCGTCGGCCAGCAGCGTAACGGTGCCGGCCTTGGGCGCCCACACGTCGAAGTCGGTCCTCATTTGCCGTCCTCCCGAACAAGCAGCGCCACCGGATAGGTGCCGAACAGATCCGCAGCTGCCAGCCGGCCGCCGCTTTCGTGCGTCTTCCCGGTGATCACGTCACGGTAGGTGCCCGGCGCCAGGACGACGGCGGTGTCCTGCCATCCGCCTCGACGCTGCAGTCCCAGCGGCAGACGGGTCACCAGGGTTACCGCTCCGCCGCGGTCGAACCCGAAGAGGTGTTCTGCCGAAGATCCTTCCACCGCCACGGGGACGTACCCCGTGAACAGCTCGGGCCGGCCGCGCTTAAGCTGCAGCGCACGGGTGGTGACGAGCAGCTTCGCTGCCGCGTCCTCGTCCAGGGCGGGGGCACCGGCGTCGGCGAACGACGCCGCTACCTCGCGCCGCCGGGCGAAGTCCACTTCGCGCCGGTTGTCCGGGTCCACCAGTGACCGGTCCCAGAATTCGGTGCCCTGGTAGACGTCCGGCACGCCGGGCATGGTCAGCTGCAGGAGCTTGGCGGAGAGCGAATTGCTGTACCCCGCCTCGCGGATGCGTTCGACCAGCGCAGTGATCACCGCGGTGACGTCCGGATTATCGAACGCCGCATCAATGGCTGCGTGCATGCGCTCTTCGAAGTCCGCGTTGGGAGCCGTCCAAGTGGTGCTGCTGGCTGCTTCCCGCGAGGCCTTCTCGGCGTAGGCGTGTGCGCGTTCCCGGCTCAGCGGCCAGGCCCCGACGAAGGTCTGCCAGAGCAGGTTCGCCATCGGCCCGTCATTCATCGGGACAAGGGCGTCGAGGCGCGTGAACGCTTCGCTCCACTCCTCCGGGATTTCCGCGAGCACGGAGATCCGGGCGCGGGTGTCCTCGCTGCGCTTGGTGTCGTGCGTGGTCAGGGCCGTCATGGCTGCAGGCTGTTCCAGCTGCCTGCGGAGCAGCCGGGTGTGCATTTCAAACGGCGATACGGCGAAGTGTGCCGGGTCAGCGCCAACCTCGTTGAGCGAGGTCAGGCGGGAGTAACGGTAGAACGCCGTATCCTCGACGCCCTTGGCCATCACCATGCCGGAGGTCTGCTGGAAACGCACCGCCAGCTCACCGAGGCTGGAAAGCGACACCGTCTCAGCGGAGTCTTCATTCAGCAGCGGGTTCAACAGCGGATGCAGGATGTCCAGCGCCGCCGCGAGATCCGGCCGGTGGACCTTGGCCGCGATGACGGCTTCGGTCAGGTGGTCGGCGCCTTCGGGCAGGTAGCTGCGGTAAACCGGGAAGCAGGCCAGCAGTTCCGCAATGGCATCTGCAGCCGTTTCCGGGTCCAGCCCGCTGTCCGCAGGGAGCAGGCGCACGAGGCGCTGCACTTCGGAGTGCAGCAGGCCGTCCGCAATGACCCGCTTGGTGCCGTGGATCATCTCTGCGTACGGTTCCATGGGCACCAGCGCAGTCAGCGTGTTGTTGCCCGCAGGGTCCGCGAACAGCCGGTCGATGTCGGCCAGCGCGTCGTAGCCGGTGGTGCCTTCGGTTTCCCAGTCCGTAGCGAGCTTTTCGCCCGGTTCCAGGATCTTTTCCACCAGGATGTACGCTCCGCCGGTGATCTCGCGCAGCCGGGCCAGGTAGCCCTTGGGATCGGCGAGTCCGTCCGGATGGTCGATGCGCAGGCCGTCCACGAGGCCTGCGTCGAACCAGCGCCGGATTTCGGCGTGTGCCTCGTCAAAGACCCACGGTTCTTCCACGCGGATCCCGGCCAGGGTGTTGACCCCGAAGAACCGGCGGTAGTTCAGCTCGTTGTCGGCCCGGCGCCAGTTCACCAGTTCGTAGGACTGGCGGGCGTACACGTCCTGCGCGCTGTCGCCTTCTGCTGCGGTGCCTTCGGCCACCGGGAAACGGTGGTCGTAGTAGTGCAGTTCATTGCCCGCCAGCTTAAGCTGCTCAAGCTCGTTTTCGCCGTCGCCCAGGACGGGCAGCCGCAGCTTCCCGTTCCCTGCGTCCCAGTCAATGTCGAAGGCTTCGGCGTACCGGGAGCCGCGGCCTTCCGCCAGGACGGACCACCACCACTTGTTCCGGTGCGGCGTGGCGATACCCATGTGGTTGGGCACAATGTCCACGAGCACGCCGAGGCCCGCCGCGTGGGCGGCGTCGGAGAGTGCCTTCAGCCCTTCCGGGCCGCCACGGGCGGGGTCGACCGTGGAGGGGTCGGTGACGTCATACCCATGGTCGGAGCCCACTTCGGCCGTGAGGATGGGAGAGAGGTACACCCAGTCCACACCAAGATCGGCCAGGTACGGAACCAGCTCCGCGGCGTCGAACAGGGTAAAGGACGGGCGGATCTGCAGTCGGTACGTGGAGAGGGGTGTCCTCATACTGCCGCCTCGGTGTTCTGGGCCGCCAGAGCCGCGAGGGACGCCGCCACGGAGTGGTCGTGCTCCTCTTCCGCTGCGTGCGCCCGCAGGACCACCATGGACTTGGCAGCCACGGTCAGCTGGCTGTCCGCGGCAACCGGCTCCGAGCCGGCATATTCGCCGGCAGTATCGATCACCGTGTCCCACATGGGGGCGTATTCCTTGGCCGGAAGGGTGACCTTCACGGCTTCGTCATGTGCGTTGAAGTACAGCAGGAAGTTCAGGTCGGTGATCCGCTGTCCGCGCGCGTCCTTGCCCGAGATCCCCTGTCCGTTGAGGAACACGCCCAGGGAACGGCTGACCGGGGTGTCCCAGTCATCCGGGGACATGGTGGTGCCGTCCTCGTTCAGCCAGACGATGTCCGGCAGCGCCTCGCCCTCGCCGCGCCGCACGGGGCGGCCGTCGAAGAACCGGCGCCGGCGGAACGTGGGGTGCTCGGCGCGCAGGGTATTGACCGCTGCGGTGAATTCCATCAGCGGTGCGTCCATGGTCTCCCAGTTGATCCAGCTCAGCTCGGAGTCCTGCGCGTAGGTGTTGTTGTTGCCCTGCTGGGTCCGGCCCAGCTCGTCGCCGTGGGCGATCATCGGAACGCCCTGGGAAAGCAGCAGGGTGGCGAGGAAGTTGCGCTGCTGGCGGGCACGCAGGGACAGGACCGCGGGATCATCCGTGGGACCCTCAACGCCGCAGTTCCAGGAGCGGTTGTGGGACTCGCCGTCGTTGTTGTCCTCGCCGTTGGCGTCGTTGTGCTTCTCGTTGTAGGACACCAGGTCCTGCAGCGTGAAGCCGTCGTGGGCGGTGACGAAGTTGATGGATGCCACCGGACGGCGGGCAGAGGACTCGTACAGGTCGGCCGAGCCGGTGATGCGGGACGCAAACTCGCCCAGCGTGGAGGGCTCTCCGCGCCAGAAGTCGCGGACGGTGTCGCGGTACTTGCCGTTCCACTCGGTCCACTGCGGCGGGAAGTTGCCCACCTGGTAGCCGCCGGGGCCAACGTCCCACGGCTCGGCGATCAGCTTGACCTGGGACACTACCGGGTCCTGCTGCACCAGTTCGAAGAAGGCGGAGAGGCGGTCCACGTCGTAGAACTCGCGGGCCAGCGTCGAGGCCAGGTCGAAGCGGAAACCGTCCACGTGCATTTCCGTGACCCAGTAGCGCAGTGAGTCCATCAGCAGCTGCAGGGAATGCGGGTTGCCGACATTGAGGGAGTTACCCGTGCCGGTGTAGTCCATGTAGTACTTCTTGTCGTCCTCCACCAGCCGGTAGTAGGACGCATTGTCGATGCCGCGGAAGGACAGAGTCGGGCCCATGTGGTTGCCCTCGGCCGTGTGGTTGTAGACCACGTCCAGGATCACTTCGATCCCGGCGAGGTGCAGCGCGCGCACCATGGCCTTGAATTCCTGTACCTGCTGGCCCTGGTCGCCGGTGGCGCTGTAGGTGTTGTGCGGGGCAAAGAAGCCGATGGTGTTGTAGCCCCAGTAGTTCGACAGCCCCTTTTCCTGCAGGGTCGAGTCGTTGACGAACTGGTGCACCGGCATCAGTTCGATGGCGGTGATCCCGAGCTTCTGCAGGTGCGCGATCACGGAAGGGTGGGCGACGCCGGCGTAGGTGCCGCGCTGGTCCTCGGGTACGTCAGGGTGCAGCTCGGTCAGGCCCTTGACGTGGGCCTCGTAGATCACTGACTGGTGGTACGGGACCTTCGGCTTGCGGTCGCCGTCCCAGTCGAAGAAGGGATTGATGACGACGCCCATCATCATGTGCGGGGCGGAGTCCTCGTCGTTGCGCGAATGCTCGTCGCCGAAGTTGTAACCGAACAGTGCCTGGTCCCAGTCGATCTGCCCGGCAACAGCCTTGGCGTAGGGATCCAGCAGCAGCTTGTTCGGGTTGCACCGGTTGCCGTTCTCCGGATCGTTCGGCCCGTCCACGCGGTAACCGTACTTCTGCCCCGGCATGACCTGCGGCAGGTAGCAGTGCCAGACATACCCGTCGACCTCGGTCAGGCGGACCTGGTGCTCCGTTCCGTCCTCATCGAACAGGCACAGGAATACGGAATCTGCCACCTCGCTGTAGAGAGCGAAGTTGGTGCCGTTTCCGTCGTAGGTTGCGCCCAGCGGATAGGCATCTCCCGGCCAAACTTCCATGTAGTGCTCCTGACTAGTTCCCTGACAACACGTAATTGATATGTCTACTTACTTTTTTACCCCAAACTTGGAGCTTACTTGAATTCGTCAGCTTCCCCGTTGGGTGGATTCCGCCACCAGCGACCGGATCTGTGATTCCAGCAGGGACGGCTGGACCGGCCCGTCGAGGGCTGCAAGTGCGCCGGCACGGCCGTGGAGATGGGCGGCAGCCGCCGCCAGGCGGGCATAGTGTCCCGGTTCCCGTTCATCGGCCGGAGTCCGGTCCGTCGCCAAGAGAGCGCCGAGGATGCCGGCGAGTGTGTCTCCGCTTCCCGCCGTCGCCAGCCACGGCGTTGCTTCGGCCTGGCTGTACAGTTCGCCGGTGGGAGCCGCCGCCAGCGTGGCCCAGCCCTTGAGGAGGACCGTCGCCCCCGTAAGCCGGGCGGCGAGGCGGGCGTAGCGGATGGGATCGGCTTCGATTTCGGCCCGCGATGCCTCCTCGCCCAGGGAACGCAGCAGCGCGGTGAGTTCGCCTGCGTGCGGGGTGAGCACAACGCCGGGGTGCAGCCCGGTGCGGACCGCGGCGATCGCGTCGGCGTCGATCACCGCGGGCAGCCCGGAAGCCATGGCGTCGCCGGCCCGGCGGCGCTGGTCATCGTCGTTGCCTGCACCGGGTCCGGCAACCCAGGCCTGGACATGGGTGTCTCCAACGGTCCCTGAGCCGCAGACCGCCTCGGGGTGCGCCAGATTGATCAGCCGGGCGACGGCGTCGGGCCCCAGGTAACGGACCATGCCGACGCCGGTGGCGAGGGCGGCGCCCGTGGCCATCAGCGCGGCTCCGGGGTAAGTGTCCGAGCCCGCGGCAATGCCGAGCACCCCGCGGCTGTACTTGTGGTCCGCGGACGTGGGAACCGGCAGGAGCCCGGCCAGGTCTTTCGCCTGCAGGCGGTAGGCGGACGGGGCTCCCAGATGCGGGCCCAGCCCGATGTCGATGCAGTGGATTTCCCCGGCCGCCGCGGCACCCGGGCCGGCGAGCAGCCCGGTCTTGACGGCCCCGAAGGTCACGGTGAGGTCCGCCCGCAGGCAGGTTCCCTCCACCTGGCCGGAGTCGGCGTCGACGCCGCTGGGGAGGTCGCAGGCCACGACCAGCGGGCCCTGCCCCTGCAGCCGTGCCGCGTTCAGTGTCTCTGCGACTAGGCGGACGGGGCCGCGGAGTCCGCCGCTGCCGCCGGTGCCCAGGACGCCGTCGATTACGGTATCGGCCGCGGCTGCGGCCTCGGCGAGGGCTGCGGCGTTGGACTCTGTGAGTGCCAGGACCTTTCCGCCCTGTGCCCGGAACGCTGCCAGCGCCTCGGGGTGCGCTGCGTGGGAGGTAAGCACCGCCGTCGTCGCTGCTCCGCGCCGGGCCAGCCGGGCGGCGGCATAAAGCGCGTCTCCCCCGTTGTTGCCGCTGCCGGCGAGGACGGTCACCGCGGCCCCGTAGAAGCGGCCGCGGCGGGCTGCCAGCCGGCCCGCCGTCGCCGCGTACAGCCCGTAGGCTGCGCGCTGCATCAGTTCCCCGCCCCGGCCTTCGGCCAGCAGCGGGGCTTCGGCCCGGCGGACCGCGGTGCCGGTGTACGCACTGATCATGCGCTTTGTCCTAGCCTTCGGCGATGACCATTGCAGTAGCCATGTTGCCGTCATGGCTTAGGGAAAGGTGCCAGGTCTGCACGCCCTTGCCCTCCGCCACGGCAGCCACGGTTCCGTCGATCTGCAGCAGCGGCGCTCCGGCGGGATCCAGCAGGACCTGGCAGTGCTGCCAGTTCATGCCGGCCGGGGCGCCCAGGGCCTTGGCCACGGCTTCCTTCGCCGCGAACCGTGCAGCCAGTGAACGCAGGTTCAGCTCCCGTTCCGCCGGTGCGAACAGCCGGGCCCGGAGCCCGGGCGTGCGCTCCAGCTGGCGGCCGAACCGCGGCACGTCCACTACATCGACGCCGATTCCGATAATCACCGAAGGACGCTCCTTATTCGACCGTGACGGACTTGGCCAGGTTGCGCGGCTGGTCCACGTCGAAGCCCTTAGCCGATGCCAGCTCGCAGGCGAAGATCTGCAGCGGCACGGTGGTCAGCAGCGGTGCCAGCAGCGTCGGGGTTTCCGGCACGTAGAAGATGTGCTCGGCGTAGGCCTTGACGGCGTCGTCGCCTTCTTCGGCGATCACGATCGTCTTGGCGCCGCGGGCCCGGATCTCCTGGATGTTGGAAACCACCTTGGCGTGCAGTGAATCCCGGCCGCGGGGCGACGGGACAACCACGAACACGGGCTGGCCTTCCTCGATCAGGGCAATCGGGCCGTGCTTGAGCTCGCCGGCAGCGAACCCTTCGGCGTGGATGTAGGCCAGCTCCTTGAGCTTCAGGGCGCCTTCCATTGCCACCGGGAAGCCGACGTGGCGGCCGAGGAAGAGCACCGAGCCGGCATCCTTCATCAGCTGTGCCAGTTCCTTGATCTGCCCGGAGTTGTCCAGCACCTGCTGGATCTTGTCCGGCACCTTGCCAAGGTCCGCAAGGATGTCCTTGATCTCGCCCTGGAACTTGTTGCCGCGGATCTGCGCCAGGTACAGGCCGAGCAGGTATGCGGCGGTGATCTGTGCCAGGAACGCCTTCGTGGAGGCAACGGCGATTTCCGGTCCGGCGTGCGTGTAGAGGACTGCGTCCGACTCGCGGGGGATGGTGGAGCCGTTGGTGTTGCAGATGGCCAGGACCTTTGCGCCCTGTTCCTTGGCGTAACGCACTGCCATCAGCGTGTCCATGGTCTCGCCCGACTGGGAAATGGCCACGACCAGCGTGTTCGAGTCGACAATGGGATCGCGGTAGCGGAACTCATGGCTGAGCTCCACCTCGACCGGCAGCCGGCACCAGTGCTCGATGGCGTACTTGGCCACCTGTCCGGCGTACGCGGAGGTTCCGCAGGCCAGGACCATGATCTTGTTGACGTTCTTAAGCTCCTCGGGGCTGACGCGCAGCTCATCGAGGGTGAGTCGTCCGTCGATGTCCGACCGGCCCAGGAGGGTGTCCCCCACAGCCTGCGGCTGGTCGTTGATTTCCTTCTCCATGAAGGAGTCGTAACCGCCCTTTTCGGCGGCGGCTGCATCCCAGTTCACGTAGAACTCAGTGCCTTCGGCGACTTCCCCGAAGAAGTCGGTGATCAGGACCGAGTCAGGAGTGATGGTTACCACCTGGTCCTGGCCCAGTTCGACGGCGCGGCGGGTGAAGTCGATAAAGCCGGAAACGTCCGAGCCCAGGAAGTTCTCGCCTTCGCCCAGTCCGACGACGAGCGGGGAGTTGCGGCGGGCGGCAACCACGGTGCCGGGCGAATCGGTATGGACGGCCAGCAGGGTGAACGCACCCTCGAGCTGCTGGCAGGCGAGCTGCATGGACTTTGCCAGGTCCGCGTTGCCGTCGCCGCGGTAGATGGAGGCCAGCAGCGCTGCGGCCACCTCGGTGTCGGTTTCGGAAACAAACTCCGCACCGGCGTCCAGCAGTTCGGCCTTCAGCTCGGCGAAGTTCTCGATAATGCCGTTGTGGATCACGGCGAGGCGTCCGTTGTCCGCCAGATGGGGATGGGCGTTCTCGTCGGTCGGGCCGCCGTGCGTGGCCCAGCGGGTGTGCCCGATACCGGTGGTGGCCGGGGTCAGCGGAGCTGCCTCCAGCTCGGCCACCAGATTGGCCAGCTTGCCTGACTTCTTGCGGTATTCGATACCCAAGGGCGTGAGTACTGCAACGCCGGCCGAATCATAGCCCCGGTATTCCAGCCGCCGAAGGCCTTCCATTACTACGTCGAGAGCCCCGTGCCCGCCTGCGCTAATACCTGCAATGACGTCCGGGCGGCCTGCATATCCAATAATTCCACACATAGCACTAAGCGTACCGGCCCGCGGACAGGATACCGAAAGCATGGTGTCCTTCAGCCTGTTGCGCCGTCGTTGCGCGGTTCGGGCCGTTTGGGTTTGCCTGCTGTTCAGGGCAGAATTCCTAAGGTGACCGAACGCCATGTTAAGTCCTCCGCGGCCCAGCCGCCCGAGAGCAGTTTCACTCCCTTCGTCGAACTGGACCGCAAAACCTGGTCGCGGCTGTCACATGAGATACGCTCCCCGCTCAACCAGGAGGACATCCTCCGGCTGCGCGGCGTCGGCGACCAGCTGAACCTTGATGAGATCAGGGAGGTCTACCTCCCGCTCTCCCGGCTGCTGAACCTGTATGTGGCTGCCGCAGGCCGCCTGCACAGTGCCACCACCACATTCCTTGGCGAGAAGACCACCCGCACCCCGTTCGTGATCGGTGTGGCCGGCTCCGTGGCTGTGGGCAAATCCACCACCGCCCGGGTCCTGCGTGAAATGCTGCGCCGCTGGCCGGATACCCCGAACGTGGAACTGATCACCACGGACGGTTTCCTGTACCCCAACGCAGAGCTGGAACGCCGCGGGCTGATGCAGCGCAAGGGCTTCCCGGAATCCTATGACCGACGCCGGCTGCTGCGCTTTGTCAGCGAGGTCAAGAGCGGTGCCGAGGAGGTCCGGGCGCCGAAGTATTCGCACCTGACGTACGACATTGTCCCCGGCGAGGAGATAGTGGTCCGCCGGCCGGACGTGCTCATTGTCGAGGGGCTGAATGTCCTGGCTCCGGCCCGGACGCGCGCCGACGGGCGTTCCGGACTCGCCCTGAGCGATTTCTTCGATTTCTCGATTTACGTGGACGCCCGCACCTCCTACATCGAGGAATGGTACGTCCAGCGTTTCCAGTCGCTGCGCACCGGGGCCTTCGCTGACCCGGCATCCTACTTCCACCGCTACGCGGACCTGACGGACGAAGAGGCCCGGGCTACTGCCCTGGACATCTGGCGGCGGATCAACGAGCCGAACCTCACCACCAACGTGCTGCCCACGAGGGGCCGCGCCCAGCTGGTGCTGACGAAGGACGCGGACCACTCCGTGCGGCGGATGCTTCTGCGCAAGACCTAGGCCGGCGCGGGACCCTGCCCCGCGCCGGTGCAGTACTGCTAGACCGCCGCGCCGGCGCCTGCGTTGAGGGCCAGATGGGTTTCAACCGTTTCGGCGAGCCGCCGTGCGGTGTCGGCTGCCGTCTGCATGTCCGCGGCCTCAACCATGACCCGCACCACCGGTTCGGTGCCCGAGGGCCGGAGCAGCACGCGCCCCGTTTCGCCCAGTGCCTGTCCTGCCTGCTGGACCGCGAGCCGTACCGGCTCGTTGGTCTCGACGGCGGACTTGTCCACGCCCTTGACGTTAATGAGCACCTGCGGGAGTTTCTGCATAACGCCGGCCAGCTGCTTCAGGGTCCGGCCGGTGCGCGCCACCTGGGCTGCCAGCTGCAGGCCGGTGAGGACGCCGTCTCCGGTGGTCGCGTATTCGGAGAAGATGACGTGCCCGGACTGTTCCCCGCCGAGGCTGTAGCCGCCGCGGCGCATCCCTTCGAGCACGTACCGGTCCCCCACGCCGGTTTCGATGAGCTCGATGCCGGCCTCGCGAAGGGCGAGCTTCAGGCCGAGGTTGCTCATGACCGTAGCCACCAGCGCATTTTCCTTGAGCTTGCCGGCTTCCTTCATGGCAACGGCCATGATCGCCATGATCTGGTCACCGTCCACCACGGTGCCTTCGTGGTCCACGGCAAGGCAGCGGTCGGCGTCGCCGTCGTGGGCGATGCCCAGGTCGGCGCCGTGCGCCACAACAGCTGCCTGCAGCTGCTCCAGGTGGGTTGAGCCGTAGCCCTCGTTGATGTTGAGGCCGTCCGGCTCGGCACCGATGACCACTACTTCGGCACCGGCGTCGGCGAAGACCTGGGGTGAACAGCCGCTTGCCGCCCCGTGCGCGCAGTCCAGGACCACCTTCAGGCCCTCGATGCGGTTGGGCAGGGTTTGCAGCAGGTGGACCACATACCGGTCCTCGGCATCGGCGAAGCGGTGGATCCGCCCCACCTCGCTTCCGGTGGGACGCATGCTGGGAAGTGCCATTTCGGCCTCAATGGCGTCCTCGACGGCGTCATCCAGCTTCTGCCCGCCGCGGGCCAGGAACTTGATGCCGTTGTCGGGGGCAGCGTTGTGGGAGGCGGAGATGACAACGCCGAAATCTGCGCCAAGGTCGGCAACCAGGTACGCCGCGGCCGGGGTCGGCAGCACTCCGGCGTCGTAGACATCAACGCCGGAGCTGGCGAGTCCGGCCTCCATGGCGGCGGAGATAAAGTCACCGCTGATGCGCGGGTCCCGGGCAACCACAGCGACCGGACGACGGCCCTGTTCCACCCGGCGATGGCCCAGCACCACTGCTGCGGCCTGGGCGAGTCCGAGGGCAACTTCGGCGGTGATCAGCCCGTTCGCCAGCCCACGGACGCCGTCCGTTCCAAACAATCTAGTCATTACGTATCCTCAAGCAGGTTGTAGCCACAGCGGGAGCCGCTCACGGGCAACTTACTGGCCCATTCTGCCACCGGTGCCCCCTTGTCTCCGAAACGGGAAACACGAAAGTGTGCGCCAGTCGGGCAAATACCCCGGGCA
Source organism: Arthrobacter sp. zg-Y179 (assembly GCF_020907345.1). Lineage (NCBI taxonomy): Bacteria > Bacillati > Actinomycetota > Actinomycetes > Micrococcales > Micrococcaceae > Arthrobacter > Arthrobacter sp. zg-Y179. Next base: position 324,231 of record NZ_JAJJOB010000002.1, read on the forward strand.
GATGTGGTCAATCCGACGTCCGGCGGGCGCATTAACGCCAAAAGGCAGCCGCCGTGGCGACTGCCTTTTGGTAGAACCTCACGCTCTTCAGCGCTTCTGCCCACAAGCCCCGATCCGGCGCTTGTGGAGCCAAGCGCCAATTCAGCGCGAGGGTCCCTTCGTGCAGTCGCTCCAGCGACTGCACGAAGGGAAGCGCTGAATTAGCGCTTGGAGTACTGAGGTGCCTTACGGGCCTTCTTGAGACCGGCCTTCTTACGCTCGATGACGCGGGCGTCACGAGTCAGGAAGCCTGCCTTCTTCAGGGCGGGGCGGTTGTTCTCGCGGTCGATCTCGTTCAGCGAGCGGGCAACGCCCAGACGCAGCGCGCCGGCCTGGCCGGAGGGGCCGCCGCCGTGGATGCGTGCGATGACGTCGTATGCGCCTTCGAGGTCAAGAAGCTTGAACGGCTCGTTGACTTCCTGCTGGTGCAGCTTGTTCGGGAAGTAATCCTCGAGCTCGCGGTCGTTGACGATCCACTTGCCGGTACCCGGGACGAGGCGCACGCGGGCAATAGCCTGCTTGCGGCGTCCGACGGCGGAGCCGGGGACGGTCAGGGCGGGGCGTTCCTTGACATCGGCCTGAACCGAGTCAGAGGATTCCGAGGTGTAGCTCGAAAGCTCCTCGGTGTTTTCATTCAGCTCTTCAGTGTTCTGAGCCACGATTCTCCTTGAATTAATTTCTTAGTTGGCGGGCCAGAACTACTGGGCGACCTGGTTGATTTCGTAGGTCTTGGGCTGCTGAGCGGCGTGCGGGTGCTCGGCACCGCGGTAAACCTTCAGCTTGCTGATCTGATCAGCAGCCAGGGAGTTCTTGGGCAGCATGCCGCGGATGGCCTTCTCAACTGCACGTACCGGGTTCTGCTCCAGCAGTTCGGCGTAGTTGACGGAGGACAGACCGCCCGGGTAACCCGAGTGGCGGTAGGCACGCTTCTGTTCGAGCTTGGCGCCGGTCAGGGCAACCTTCTCGGCGTTGATGATGATGACGAAATCGCCCATGTCCATGTGGGGAGCAAAGGTCGGCTTGTGCTTTCCGCGCAGCAGTGTTGCGGTCTGGCTGGCAAGACGGCCTAGGACAACGTCGGTGGCGTCAATGACGTGCCACTGGCGGTTGATGTCGCCGGGCTTCGGGGTGTACGTACGCACGGTGTTTGCCTTCGTTTCTTCTTCTTAGGTGGCGCGCCGCCCATGGATGCCATGGACAGTGCAGCTTCTCTATGCGTTACCGGATGGTCAGGTGAGGACTGAATTAACCAGTGGTCCTGAGATCTCGGCTATTTCCCCGGGGCCAGGTGGCTCTGCAACTGAGCCGCTCCCGTGGGCATAGGCCTATCGAGGTAGGACACGCACAACGACTATAAACAATAGCCTGCTTGCGTAGTCAGGTCAAAAGCTGTCCCCGCGTTATGGATCCAGCGCCGGATATTGGATTTGTCCCTATTTTAGGACCGGAACCCGCAGATCGGCTATTCGCGCTGCGCGCGGGTCAGCTCGGCCCGCCGGGCCAGCTCCGACTCCGCCGGATAGCGGACTTCCTCCAGCACCAGCGGGTGCGGCGGGGCCAGGAGGGACTTCGAGTCCCGGATCCGCGCGAACATGCGTTCGGCAAGCCATTGGGGGCGCCGCTCCCCCGAGCCGACCAGCAGTGAACCGCCCACCAGGGAGCGGACCATGTTGTGGCAGAAGGCATCGGCCTGGATGTGCGTGGTGATGATTCCGTCCCCGCCGCGGTGGAAGCTGAATTCAAGGAGTTCGCGGGTGGTGGTGGAGCCGGTCCGCGGTTTGCAGAAGGAGAGGAAGTCCCGGATCCCCAGCACGCCGGCTGCGGCTTCATTCATGCGGTCGGTGTCCAGGGGCGCCTTGAACCGCAGAGTGGTATGCCGGGTCAGCGGGTCCCGGTTTTCGGGAAGGTCGCAGATGCGGTAGCTGTACCGCCGCCAGAGGGCCGAGAAACGGGCATCGAACCCGGCCGGAGCCGGGACGGCCGACAGCACTTCCACGGCCCCGCCGAGGGCGTCGATGGCGCGCCGCTGGAGGCCGGCTTCCCGCGCCGCCATAGTCAGTTCCTTGTTCAGCACCCCGTGCAGCCTGCGCCGCAGGGAGACGCCCGGATCCAGGTCCCGCCCCCTGGCCAGCCCGTACCACTCGGCGGCGGTGAGGTCGAAGTGCACCACCTGCCCGCGGGCGTGGACACCGGCGTCGGTCCGCCCCGCCACTGTCATCCGGACCGGACGGCGCAGCAGGACCGCCAACGCATCTTCCACCAGGCCCTGAACGGTCCGCAGACCCGGCTGGGCGGCCCAGCCGGAGAAGGACGCACCGTCATACGCGAGGTCCATCCGGACGCGGAAAGGCCCGCCATCCATTTCGGGGACGGCGGGCCTTTCAATAGTCATAGCACCCATATTAAGGGCACCGGGACCTCAGCGAAGAATTACTTCTTTTCTTCGGTCTCTTCGACAGCCTCATCAGCGGAGTCGGCAGACTCGGCAGAATCAGCGGACTCAGCGGAATCGGCAGATTCAGCCGACTCGGCGGAATCGGCAGATTCAACGGCAGGCGCCGGAGCGGCTGCAGCGGCAGCGGTGCTGGCTTCAGCCACAACCGACTGCTTGGCAGAAAGCGGTTCCAGAACCAGCTCGATGACAGCCATGGGAGCGTTGTCGCCCTTGCGGTTGCCGATCTTGGTGATACGGGTGTAGCCGCCGTCGCGCTTCTCGACTGCCGGAGCAATGTCGGTGAAGAGCTCGTGGACGATGCCCTTGTCGGAGATCAGGGCCAGGACGCGACGGCGGGAGGACAGGTCCCCGCGCTTTGCGAACGTGATCAGGCGCTCTGCGTAGGGACGCAGACGCTTGGCCTTGGTCACCGTGGTGGTGATCTGCTTGTGCTCGAACAGCTGCGCGGCAAGGTTGGCCAGCATCAGTCGCTGGTGTGCCGGGCTGCCTCCGAGGCGCTTACCCTTGGTGGGTGTAGGCATTACATTTTCTCCTCAAACGGTGCCGTGCGGTGCTCAGTAGCCCGAACGGCAAGAATTTGCTTCAGTTAGAGCTCGTCGTCCGAGTACTCGGACTCGTCCTCTTCAATAGCTGCGGCACGGGCGGCCAGGTCGAACCCGGGAGGGGAATCCTTCAGGGACAGACCCAGTTCAACCAGCTTTGCCTTCACCTCGTCGATGGACTTCGCGCCGAAGTTGCGGATGTCCATCAGGTCAGCCTCGGAGCGGGCTACGAGTTCACCCACGGTGTGGATGCCTTCGCGCTTGAGGCAGTTGTACGAACGCACGGTCAGCTCGAGGTCTTCGATCGGCAGTGCCATGTCGGCTGCCAGCGCGGCATCCGTGGGGCTCGGACCGATTTCGATACCTTCAGCGGCGGTGTTGAGTTCACGTGCCAGGCCGAACAGCTCAACCAGGGTGGTACCGGCAGAGGCGACAGCGTCGCGCGGTGCAATGGCATCCTTGGTTTCAACGTCAACGATCAGGCGATCGAAGTCGGTGCGCTGCTCAACACGGGTGGCCTCCACGCGGAAGGTCACCTTCAGGACCGGCGAGTAGATGGAGTCGACCGGGATACGGCCGATTTCCTGGTCACCGGACTTGTTCTGGCTGGCCGACACGTAGCCGCGGCCGCGCTCGATGGTCAGTTCGAGTTCGAACTTGCCCTTCGAGTTCAGCGTGGCGATGTGCAGGTCGGGGTTGTGGAACTCCACGCCGGCCGGCGGAGCGATGTCCGCAGCCGTAACCACGCCGGGGCCCTGCTTGCGCAGGTAAGCCACAACGGGTTCGTCGTGCTCGGAGGAAACCGAGAGGTTCTTGACGTTCAGGATGATCTCAGTGACATCTTCCTTGACGCCGGGAACCGTCGTGAACTCGTGCAGCACGCCCTCGATGCGGATGCTGGTTACAGCGGCACCGGGAATGGAGGACAGCAGGGTACGACGGAGGGAGTTACCAAGGGTGTAACCGAAACCCGGCTCCAGGGGTTCAATGATGAACCGTGAGCGGTTGTCGGCTACGACTTCTTCGGTGAGGGTGGGGCGCTGTGCAATGAGCACTTGCATTTCCTTTCAGCGAGCATCCGCTATATGACGCAACACAAATGGTGGAAACGACGACGACGGGTCTTCCGCGGGCGTCTTGGACGGCTAACAGCCAGCCCGGGACCGGCGCCCTCCGGCGGGGGGGCCCCCCGTGGTATTTGGGTGGCCCCCCGGGGGACACCCCCCCCCCCGGCGGGGATA
>NZ_JAJJOB010000003.1:0-43356 GCF_020907345.1 Arthrobacter sp. zg-Y179
GCCGGCAAACCCCCAGCCCGGCCCGGGCCCCCCCGGGGGGGCCCCCCACTTTGGAAAGTGGGCTGCCCGCCGGGGAAACCGGAACCGCAGTGCTGCTTATACGCGGCGGCGCTTCGGGGGACGGCAACCGTTGTGTGCGCTCGGGGTGACATCCTGAATGGAGCCAACCTCCAGGCCGGTGGCCTGCAGCGAACGGATGGCGGTCTCGCGACCGGAGCCCGGGCCCTTCACGAAGACGTCGACCTTGCGGACGCCGTGCTCCTGTGCGCGCTTTGCGGCAGCTTCAGCAGCCATCTGAGCAGCGAACGGGGTGGACTTACGCGAGCCCTTGAAGCCAACCTCACCGGCGGAAGCCCATGAGATAACAGCACCGGACGGGTCCGTGATGGACACGATGGTGTTGTTGAAGGTGCTCTTGATATGCGCCTGGCCGAGCGCGATATTCTTCTTATCCTTGCGACGCGGTTTGCGGACCGCTCCACGAGTCTTGGGGGGCATTACTTCTCCTACAAAGAGTTTGGTTTAGGTGGCCCGGATTCGGGCCGTGGCCGAAAGACCGCTTATTTAGCGGCCGGCCTTCTTCTTACCGGCAACGGTGCGCTTCGGGCCCTTGCGGGTACGAGCGTTGGTCTTCGTGCGCTGACCGTGGACGGGCATGCCGCGGCGGTGCCGGATGCCCTGGTAGCTGCCGATTTCAACCTTGCGGCGGATGTCGGCGGCCACCTCACGGCGGAGGTCACCCTCAACCTTGAAGTTGCCCTCGATGTAGTCACGCAGCTGAACGAGTTCAGCGTCGGTGAGGTCCTTGACGCGAGTTTCCGGGCTGATGCCGGTCTCTACAAGGGTCTGCTCTGCACGGGTCTTGCCCACGCCGTAGATGTAGGTAAGCGCAATCACTACCCGCTTTTCGCGGGGAATGTCAACGCCAGCGAGACGTGCCATATCGGCGGTTCTCCTTTGGTTATTACCGGAGGTCTGAAGCAGTGCGTCCCTGTTGCCAGGTCCCCGGCCTCCGTACCGGGGGTATGCGTCACGCGTATAGACGCTGCACTGCCATATTGAATTAACTACGCGTGGGCTGATCCCTGAAATCAGGGGCCCTCTTACCGTTGTCCTTGCGGACCCCGGAGCTAGAGAAGCTGATTAGCCCTGACGCTGCTTGTGGCGCGGGTTCTCGCAGATCACCATGACTCGACCGTTACGGCGAATCACCTTGCACTTATCGCAGATCTGCTTGACGCTCGGCTGGACCTTCATGGTTTTCCTTTGCGTGGTTGCAGGGTTGAGCTTGAACGGTCAGTGAACCGGCAATGCGGTCCGCTGTCCGTCTTTGCAGCGGTTTATTTGTAGCGGTAGACGATGCGACCCCGGGTGAGGTCGTACGGGCTAAGTTCCACCACAACGCGGTCTCCAGGGAGGATGCGAATGTAGTGTTGACGCATCTTTCCCGAGATGTGTGCGAGCACAATGTGGCCGTTGGCCAGCTCAACGCGGAACATCGCGTTGGGCAGGGCTTCGTTTACCGAGCCCTCGATCTCAATGACGCCGTCTTTCTTGGCCATATCCTCCGCTAACGTCTGTGTCACCGGCTAGAAGCCGGCAACGGTTTTTCGAATGTGGCCGTCACCCCGGCCCAGCCGGCCGCATCGGCGCACATGGCATCGAAAGCGGTCAATCCGGGCACGAATGTAGAGACAACCAACAGATAACTCTACGGGAAGACCCCCCATAAGTTAAATCGCTCCCGCTGTCCAGTTCGCGGCACGTCACTTTGGTCCGCCTGTTTCCGCTCCCCCAACGCCGGCAGGCCCCGTTCCGGAAGGGAACGGGGCCTGCTGGTTTGGTACATGCGAAGGATTCCCTAGGGAATCGGAACCGGGGTGACGCCCAGCGGTTCCAGCCGTGAGGCGCCGCCGTCGGGCGCCGTGAGCACCCAGATCCCCTTTTCATGGATCGCGACGGAGTGCTCCCACTGGCTGGAACGGCTGCCGTCTTCGGTGACAACTGTCCAGTCATCATCGAGCGTGCGGGTGAGGATCTTGCCGCGCACCAGCATCGGCTCGATGGCCAGGCACAGGCCCGGCCGAAGCTTCGGCCCCCGGTGTCCCGTGCGGTAGTTAAGGACGTCAGGTGCCTGGTGCATCTCAGTGCCGATGCCGTGGCCCACATAGTCCTCGAGGATTCCCAGTTTCTTACCCGGGACGCTGTTGACGTAGTCATCCACGGCGTCGCCGATATCGCCCACGAACTTGCCCTTCGCGGCAGCGGCAATGCCGTGCCACATGGCATTCTCGGTGACGTCCGACAGCCGCTGGTCCTCCGGATCCGGCGTACCCACGATCACGGTACGCGCGGAGTCAGAGTGCCAGCCGTTCACCACTGCACCGCCGTCAATGGAAATGATGTCGCCGTCCTGCAGCACCCGGTCCCCCGGAATGCCGTGGACAACTTCTTCATTCACTGACGTGCAGACCGTGGCCGGGTAGTCGTAGTACCCCAGGAAGTTGGAGGTAGCTCCCGCTTCTTTGAGCACCCGCGCAAAAACTGCATCGATTTCGCGTGTACTGACGCCGACGTCGGCGGCCTTGACCGCCGCGTCGAGCGCTGAGATCAGAACAAGGCCGGCTTCGCGCATGATGCGCATCTGCTCGTTGGTTTTGTATTCGATTCGAGGCTGGCCGAACATGTGTCTTCTAACTTCCTAGCGGATAACTTTTTGCGCCGGTCTTTCTTAGCGCAGGTCCTTCAGTGCTTCCATAACGCGCTCGGTAACTTCGTCGATGCCGCCGAGGCCATCCACCCGGGTGACGATTCCGCGGTCCTCGTAGCGGGCGACGACGTCGGCCGTCTGCTGCGTGTAGAGGTCCAGGCGGTGCCGGATGACGTCTTCGGTGTCGTCGCTGCGGCCCTCGAGCTCCGCGCGCCGGAGCAGGCGGGCGACGAGTTCGTCGTCGTCGGCGGTCAGCAGGAGCACCGCGTCGAGCTTCTGGCCGTTGCCGGCCAGGATGTCGTCGAGTTCCTCCACCTGCGCCACTGTGCGCGGGTAGCCGTCCAGCAGGAAGCCCGATTCGACGTCGCCGTCAGCCAGCCGGCTGCGGACCATGGCGTTGGTGACGGTATCCGGAACGAAGTTGCCGGCGTCGATGTACTTCTTCGCCTCCACGCCCAGGGGCGTCTCCTCTTTCACGTTCGAGCGGAAAATGTCGCCCGTTGATATTGCCGTGACACCGAGCCGGTCCGAAATCCGAGCGGCCTGAGTTCCTTTACCGGCGCCGGGAGGCCCGATAATGAGCATTCTTGTCATCGCAATAACCCTTCGTAGTGACGTTGCTGGAGCTGCGCGTCAATTTGCTTAACCGTTTCCAGTCCCACACCAACCATGATGAGGATTGACGTTCCGCCGAACGGGAAGTTCTGGTTAGCTCCAACCAACACCAGAGCAATCAGCGGGATCAGGGCAACAAAGCCCAGGTAAAGGGCGCCGGGCAGCGTGATCCGGGAGAGCACGTACTGCAGGTATTCGGCGGTGGGGCGGCCGGCCCGGATGCCGGGAATGAAGCCGCCGTACTTCTTCATGTTCTCCGAAACTTCGTCCGGGTTGAACGTGATGGAGACGTAGAAGTAGGTGAAGAAGACAATCAGCAGGAAGTACACCAGCATGTACAGCGGGTGGTCGCCGCTGACGAGGTAGTTGTTGATCCAGACCACCCATCCCGGCGGCGTGCCCTGCGCAGGTGTATTGAACTGCGCCAGCAGGCTGGGCAGGTAAAGCATGGAGGACGCGAAGATCACGGGGATCACGCCGGCCATGTTCACCTTGATCGGGATGTAGGTGTTGGTGCCGCCGACCGTCCGCCGGCCGACCATGCGCTTGGCGTACTGCACCGGAATGCGGCGCTGCGACTGCTCCACGAAAATGACCAGGGCCACCGTCAGGACGCCCACGGCGATGACGGCCAGGAAGATGGTCCAGCCCTGCGCACTGAGGATGGCGCCAAGGGCGCTGGGGAAGGACGCCGCGATGGAGGTGAAGATGAGCAGCGACATACCGTTGCCCACACCCTTTTCCGTGACGAGCTCGCCCATCCACATGATGACGCCGGTACCGGCGGTCAGCGTAACGATGAGCAGCAGGACGGTGACCATGTTGTCATCCGGGATGATCGGCAGGGCGCACTGGTTGTTGAAGAGCGCGCCCGAACGGGCCAGGGAGACGACCGTCGTCGCGTTGAGCAGGCCCAGCGCGATGGTGAGGTACCGGGTGTACTGGGTCAGCTTCGACTGGCCCTGCTGACCCTCCTCATAGAGGGCCTGGAAGTGCGGGATCACAACGCGCAGCAGCTGAACAATGATGCTGGCGGTGATGTAGGGCATGATGCCGAGGGCAAAGATGGAGACCTGCAGCAGCGCACCGCCGCTGAAAAGATTGACGAACTGGTAAATACCACCCGAGGTGGCACCCAGATTCAAGCACTGCTGCACATTGCCGTAGTCAACACCCGGGGCCGGGATAAAAGCACCCATGCGGAAGATAGTGATGATTCCCAGCGTAAACAACAGCTTGCGTCGCAGGTCTGGTGTCCGGAAAGCCCGGCCAATAGCGCTAAGCAAGCGTCCTCCTGAAGTTTGGAAAGTCCGATCCGGACTTGTGACAGAAACAGAGTCTAGCCGCTCACGGCCCGTACTGCGTTAACGCCGTACGGGACGCGGTAGTTGCCTTAAACGGAACTGAACTCCCGGCGGACCGGATAGGGTCCGCCAGGAGTTCAGTGGTGAAACGTTGGATCGTGCGCCCCTCCCCCGCCGGTATACGCAATGCGTCCGGACGGGGAGGGCAACAGACCCGCCACGAGGTCTTAGACCGTGGTGGTGGATCCGCCGGCTGCGGCGATCTTTTCTGCAGCGCTGGCGGAGAAGGCGTTGGCCGAGACATCAACCTTGACGGTGATGTCGCCGGAGCCGAGTACCTTCACGGGCTGGTTCTTGCGAACCGCACCCTTGGCAACCAGTGCTTCGATGTCCACGGCGCCGCCTTCGGGGAACAGCTCCGAGATCTTGTCCAGGTTTACAACCTGGAACTCGACCCGGAACGGGTTCTTGAAGCCGCGCAGCTTCGGCAGACGCATGTGCAGCGGAAGCTGCCCGCCTGCGAAGCCTGCCTTGATCTGGTAGCGAGCAGCCGTACCCTTGGTACCGCGGCCTGCCGTCTTACCCTTGGAACCTTCACCGCGGCCTACGCGGGTCTTGGCCGTCTTGGCACCGGGTGCCGGACGCAGGTGATGGACCTTCAGAGTTCTGTTTTCTTCGGGCATGTTACTTCGCCTCCTCAACCTTCACGAGGTGCGGAACCGTGTTGATCATGCCAACGGTCACTGCATCAGCAGTACGGACGACGGAGTCGCCGATGTGCTTCAGGCCCAGTGAACGCAGCGTGTCGCGCTGATTCTGCTTACCACCGATGGTGGACTTGATCTGAGTGATTTCCAGTCGAGCCGTGCTAACGACGACGTTCTTCGGAGTCGACATCAGGCACCTGCCTTCTGCATGTTGCGGAGCATCGCGTAGGGAACGACCTGGTCGAGCGGAAGGCCGCGGCGTGCTGCCACTGCCTGGGGCTCTTCGAGGCGCTTCAGCGCATCAACCGTGGCGTGCACGATGTTGATGGCGTTGGAGGACCCGAGCGACTTGGACAGGACGTCATGGATACCGGCGCATTCGAGAATGGCGCGGACCGGACCACCGGCGATAACACCGGTACCGGGGGAAGCCGGACGCAGCAGGACTACGCCTGCAGCAGCTTCACCCTGGACGAGGTGCGGGATGGTTCCACCGATGCGCGGGACGCGGAAGAAGGTCTTCTTGGCTTCTTCAACGGCCTTTGCGATAGCGGAGGGAACTTCCTTTGCCTTGCCGTAGCCAACGCCGACCATGCCGTTGCCGTCACCGACAACAACGAGGGCGGTGAAGCTGAAGCGACGACCACCCTTGACCACCTTGGCAACGCGGTTGATGGTCACGACGCGTTCAATGAACTTGTCCTTCTCATCGTTGCGTCCGCCGTCGCGGCCACCGCGGCCACCGCGTTCGCCGCGGCCTCCACGGTCGGAGCCGCGCTGCTCGCCGCGACGTCCGCCGCGGCGGTCGTCGGTACCGGTGGCTGCGGCTTCCTTGGTCTCAGTTGCCTCAGCAGCTGTAGCTTCAGTCACCTGATTTTCCTTTTCCTTGTTTACCTCGGTCACAGTGCCAGCCCACCTTCGCGTGCGCCGTCTGCAACTGCGGCAATACGGCCGTGGTAGCGGTTACCACCGCGGTCAAAGACAACGGCTTCGATGCCGGCGGCCTTGGACCGCTCAGCAACGAGTTCGCCGACGCGCTTGGCCTTGGCGGTCTTGTCGCCGTCCAGTGCACGCAGATCCGCTTCCATGGTGGAGGCGGAAGCCACGGTTACGCCGCGGGTGTCATCGACAACCTGGACGAAGATGTGGCGGGCAGAGCGGTTGACCACGAGGCGCGGACGAACCGCGGTTCCGGAAATCCGCTTGCGGATACGCAGCTGGCGACGGCTGCGCAGGGCAGACTTGCTCTTGCTGTTTCGCTTCTTATTAATGCTGATGGCCATGGTTACTTACCAGCCTTTCCGACCTTGCGGCGGACAATCTCGCCGGCGTAACGAATACCCTTGCCCTTGTACGGGTCGGGCTTACGCAGCTTGCGGATGTTGGCGGAAACCTCGCCCACCTGCTGCTTGTCGATACCGGACACGGTGACCTTCGTCGGGGCGACCACGGTAAGCGTGATGCCTTCGGGGGCCGCGACGGGGACCGGGTGGCTGTAGCCCAGGGCGAACTCGAGGTCCGCACCCTTCGCGACAACGCGGTAACCGGTACCAACGATTTCCAGATCCTTCTTGTAGCCCTCGGTCACGCCGGTGATCATGTTGGCGATCAGCGTGCGGGTCAGGCCGTGGAGGGAGCGGGATTCACGCTCGTCGTTCGGGCGGGTAACGGTGATGGTGCCGTCTTCAAGCGTTGCCGTGATCGGGCTGGGCACAGTGTGGCTCAGCTCGCCCTTGGCGCCCTTGACGGATACAACGTTGCCGTTGATGGCGATATCTACTCCGGCAGGAACCGGGATGGGCAGACGTCCAATACGTGACATTTTTCTTTCCCTTCCCTGCTACCAGACGTAGGCGAGGACTTCCCCACCTACACCCTTCTTGGCGGCCTGGCGGTCGGTCAGAAGACCTGACGACGTCGACAGGATTGCGATACCCAGACCACCCAGCACGTGCGGCAGGTTGGTGGACTTCGCGTAAACGCGCAGACCGGGCTTGGAGATACGGCGAACGCCGGCGATGGAACGCTCGCGGTTCGGACCGAACTTGAGATCCAGGGTCAGCTTCTTGCCGACCTCGGCCTCTTCTTCCTTCCAGCCGGCGATGTAGCCCTCGGCCTTCAGGATGTCAGCAACGCGCGCCTTGAGCTTGCTGTAAGGCATGGACACGGAATCGTGGTATGCCGAGTTTGCATTGCGCAGACGCGTGAGCATATCTGCGACAGGATCTGTCATTGTCATTTGGGCTCTTGCCCTCCCTCGTAACGGTTTCCTGCAGGATCCCCGTGCGGCGTCGCCTCACGGATCTCCGTCGGACCTGTTACGTAGTAATTAATCTTCGGATTTGAACGGGAAGCCGAGCGCCTTCAGCAGCGCGCGTCCCTCGTCATCGGTCTTTGCGGTGGTAACCACGGTGATGTCCATGCCGCGTACGCGGTCGATCTTGTCCTGATCGATTTCGTGGAACATCGACTGCTCGGTCAGACCGAACGTGTAGTTGCCGTTGCCGTCGAACTGCTTGCCGTTCAGGCCGCGGAAGTCACGGATACGGGGCAGTGCCAGGGTGACCAAACGGTCCACGAATTCCCACATGCGGTCGCCACGCAGCGTAACGTGCGTACCGATCGGCATGCCTTCGCGCAGCTTGAACTGAGCGATGGACTTGCGTGCCTTGGTGACCTGGGGCTTCTGGCCCGTGATCTGGGTGAGGTCGCGTACCGCACCGTCAATGAGCTTGGAGTCCTTAGCGGCATCTCCAACACCCATGTTCACAACCACCTTGACGAGGCGGGGAACCTGGTTGACGTTCGAGTAGTTGAATTCGTCCTGCAGGGTCTGCTTGATCTCCGCTGCGTAGCGGGTCTTCAGACGGGGGACGATCTTGGTGACAGTCTCAGTCATTAGAGGTCCTTCCCAGAGCCCTTGGCCACGCGGATACGCACAGTGCGCTCACGGCCATCTTTTTCGACGGTTTCAGTGCGGAAGCCAACGCGGGTCGGCTTCTTGGTCTCCGGGTCGACAATGGCGACGTTGGAAACGTGGATCGGGGCTTCAACAACCTCGATGCCGCCGGTCTTGGAACCGCGGGAGGACTGGCCAACCTTGGTGTGCTTGGTGACGCGGTTGATGCCTTCAACGAGGATGCGGTTGCTCTCGGGGAAAACCTTCAGAACCTTGCCCTGCTTGCCGCGGTCTCCGCCGCGCTCAGCCTTAGCACCGGTGATGACCTGAACGAGGTCACCCTTCTTGATTTTTGCCATGGACTACAGCACCTCCGGAGCCAGCGAAATGATCTTCATGAACTTCTTGTCGCGAAGTTCGCGGCCGACGGGCCCGAAGATACGGGTACCGCGGGGGTCGCCGTCATTCTTCAAGATCACTGCAGCGTTCTCATCGAACTTGATGTAGGAACCGTCCTGGCGGCGGCGTTCCTTCTTGGTACGGACGATGACGGCCTTGACCACGTCGCCCTTTTTGACGTTGCCGCCGGGAATTGCATCCTTGACGGTGGCAACAATGGTGTCGCCAATGCCTGCGTAGCGACGGCCGGATCCACCGAGAACGCGGATGGTCAAGATTTCCTTGGCACCCGTGTTGTCGGCGACCTTCAGTCGCGACTCCTGCTGAATCACTTATTACTCCTGTCGTCGCGCCGGTTCTCGAAATGAGCCTTGCGGAACGGATATGGGTGGACCCCGTAATACTGGTACTCAACGCCGGGCGGGCCGGCCGCACGCCAGTGCAGCCGCCTTACGCGGCGTCGAACAAGATTATCGGGCTTTTGTCTCATTCGGCGGTGAGGAAGCGGTATCGGAGCCCCGGTTCGAGACCGGATTCCGGACACACTTCCGCACCACACAGACAAGATTTCAAGTTTATCGCGAAAAGGCCCCGGAAGCGAAATCGAAGATGATAACGCGGCCGGGGCCCTCACGCTGTGGACGGTGCCGGTGTGTTCTCCGCTTGCGCGGACAACACACCGGCGGGCCGGCCGGTACTTCTTACTACTAGGTTACTTGGCCTTTTCGAGGATCTCGACCAGGCGCCACCGCTTGGTAGCGGACAGCGGCCGGGTCTCGGCGATCAGCACGAGGTCACCAATGCCGGCAGCGTTCTGCTCGTCATGGGCCTTGCGCTTCTCGGTCCGGCGAATAACCTTGCCGTAAAGGGCGTGCTTCACGCGGTCTTCAACCTGGACGACGATGGTCTTGTCCATCTTGTCCGAGACCACGTAGCCGCGTGCGGTCTTCCGGTACCCGCGGGCATCGGCGCCGTTTGCGTCAGTTGTCACTGCTGCCTCATTCTTGTTTTCGCTCACTTGGCATCATCCTCAGCGACCTTGGCTTCAGCTTCAGACTTGTCAGCCTTCTTCTTTGACTTCTTCGGTGCCTCGGGTGCTGCTTCCTCAACGGGAGCGACAACCTCGGGACGAATGCCCAGCTCGCGCTCACGCAGCACCGTGTAGATGCGGGCGATATCGCGCTTGACTGCACGCAGACGACCGTGGTTTTCCAGCTGGCCGGTGGCCGACTGGAAGCGGAGGTTGAACAGCTCCTCCTTGGCCTTGCGCAGTTCTTCTACGAGACGGTCCTTATCGAAGCCGTCCAGCTGCTCAGTTGTCAGCTCTTTTGATCCAACTGCCATTTCTATTCACCACCCTCGCGACGCACAATGCGTGCCTTCAACGGCAGCTTATGGATCGCCAGGCGCAGGGCCTCACGAGCTACCTCTTCGGAAACACCGGAGAGTTCGAACAGAACCCGGCCCGGCTTGACGTTTGCAACCCACCACTCCGGAGAACCCTTACCGGAACCCATACGGGTTTCAGCAGGCTTCTTCGTCAGCGGACGGTCCGGGTAGATGTTGATCCAGACCTTACCGCCGCGCTTGATGTGGCGTGTCATGGCAATACGCGCAGCTTCAATCTGGCGGTTGGTGACGTATGCAGGCGTCAGAGCCTGGATACCCCACTCGCCGAAGCTGACGGCGGTGCCGCCGGTTGCAGCGCCGGAGCGACCCGGGTGGTGCTGCTTACGGTACTTGACTCGACGTGGGATAAGCATTTAAGCCTGTCCTCCTTCTGCTGCGGGGGCAGCTGCCTCAGCGGCCGGAGCCTCTGCAGCAGCAGGCGCGGCGGCTTTGTCGCCGCGCTCGGGACGACGACGGCGGTCGCCGCCACGGTCACCGCGGTCGGCCGGGCCGCGGCCCGGACGATCGTTGGAGCGTCCGCGGGACGGTGCAGCAGCCTGCTGCGCAGCCAGTTCCTTGGCGGTAACGTCGCCCTTGTAGATCCAGACCTTGACGCCGATGCGGCCGAAGGTGGTCTTGGCTTCGAAGAAACCGTAGTCGATCTGCGCGCGGAGGGTGTGCAGGGGCACACGGCCTTCGCGGTAGAACTCGGAACGGCTCATTTCAGCGCCGCCCAGACGGCCGGAGCACTGGATACGGATACCCTTGGCGCCTGCACGCTGTGCGGACTGGATGGCCTTCTTCATCGCACGGCGGAAAGCCACGCGGGAAGAGAGCTGCTCTGCAACGCCCTGGGCAACCAGCTGTGCTTCCATCTCGGGGTTCTTGACCTCGAGGATGTTCAGCTGGACCTGCTTGCCGGTGAGCTTTTCGAGCTCGCCGCGGATGCGGTCTGCTTCGGCGCCGCGGCGGCCGATCACGATGCCCGGACGTGCGGTGTGGATATCCACACGGACACGGTCACGGGTGCGCTCGATCTCAACCTTGGCGATGCCGGCGCGGTCCATGCCGGTGGACATCAGCTGACGGATCTTGATGTCCTCGCGGACGAAGTCCTTGTAACGCTGGCCCGGCTTGTTGCTGTCAGCAAACCAGTGCGATACGTGGTCAGTGGTGATGCCGAGTCGGAACCCGTGCGGGTTTACCTTCTGTCCCACTTAGCGTTCCTCCTCGATCGTAGGGGTTGCGACTACCACGGTGACGTGGCTGGTCCGCTTGTTGATGCGGTAGGCGCGGCCCTGGGCCCGCGGCTGGAACCGCTTCATGGTGGGTCCTTCGTCAACGAATGCTTCGCTGACGAAGAGGTCACCCTCGTCGAAGGCCACGCCGTCACGGTCCGCGAGGACACGTGCATTGGCCATAGCCGACTGAATTACCTTAAGTACCGGCTCCGAAGCTGCCTGGGGGGCAAACTTCAGAATTGCCAGAGCCTCATTCGCTTGCTTGCCACGAACAAGGTTGACGACGCGCCGGGCCTTCATAGGCGTTACGCGGATATGACGCGCAATTGCCTTGGCTTCCATTGCTTTCCTTCTCTCGTCTTCTGCCGAAAGAGCAGCGCCTAGCGGCGCTTGCCCTTGCGGTCGTCCTTCACATGGCCGCGGAATGTCCGCGTCAGAGCGAATTCGCCGAGCTTGTGCCCGACCATCGACTCGGTGACAAACACCGGAATGTGCTTACGTCCGTCGTGTACGGCGATCGTGTGCCCGAGCATGTCGGGGATGATCATCGAACGGCGGGACCACGTCTTGATGACGTTCTTGGTGCCCTTTTCGTTTTCGGCCGCTACCTTGAGAAACAGGTGCTGGTCGACGAAGGGGCCTTTCTTCAGGCTGCGTGGCATGTTTCCAGGCTCCTATCGCTTGTTCTTGCCGGAACGACGGCGACGCACAATGAGGTTGTCGCTCTCTTTATTGGGACGGCGGGTACGGCCTTCGCGCTTACCGTTCGGGTTGACCGGGTGGCGTCCACCGGAGGTCTTACCTTCACCACCACCGTGCGGGTGATCGACCGGGTTCATGGCGACACCACGGACGGTCGGGCGTACGCCCTTCCAGCGCATACGGCCGGCCTTGCCCCAGTTGATGTTCGACTGCTCGGCGTTGCCGACCTCGCCGACGGTGGCGCGGCAGCGCACATCCACGTTGCGGATTTCGCCGGAGGGCAGACGCAGCTGGGCGAAGCGGCCTTCCTTGGCGACAAGCTGAACGGATGCACCGGCGGAGCGGGCCATCTTGGCGCCGCCGCCCGGACGCAGTTCAACGGCGTGGATGGTGGTACCCACGGGGATGTTACGCAGGGGCAGGTTGTTGCCGGGCTTGATATCAGCGCCGGCGCCTGCCTCTACGAAGTCGCCCTGCTTGAGCTTGTTCGGAGCAATGATGTAACGCTTGGTGCCATCAACGTAGTGCAGCAGCGCAATGCGGGCGGTACGGTTCGGATCGTATTCGATCTCGGCAACGCGTGCGTTGACGCCGTCCTTGTCGTGGCGGCGGAAGTCGATCAGACGGTACTGACGCTTGTGTCCACCACCCTTGTGCCTGGTCGTGATCTTACCGGTGTTGTTACGGCCGCCCTTTTTGGGCAGCGGACGTACCAACGACTTTTCCGGCGTCGACCGCGTGATTTCGGTGAAGTCGGCTACGCTCGAGCCGCGACGGCCCGGGGTAGTCGGCTTGTATTTACGGATTCCCATTATTTATTCCTCGTTAAAGTGGTCTCCGCCCTAGCTGAGCGGACCGCCGAAGATGTCGATTGTGCCGTCCTTGAGGGTGACAATTGCGCGCTTGGTGTTCTTGCGCTGTCCCCATCCGAACTTGGTGCGCTTACGCTTACCGGCACGGTTGATGGTGTTGATCGAGTCGACCTTGACGGAGAAGATTTTCTCCACGGCCAGCTTGATCTCGGTCTTGTTGGAGCGGGGGTCGACCAGGAAGGTGTACTTACCTTCGTCGATCAGGCCGTAGCTCTTTTCCGAGACGACGGGTGCAAGCACTACGTCGCGCGGGTCCTTAGCGGTGGTCGCGCTCACTTGGCGTCCTCCTTGACTGTGTTCTTGCCGACGAACTCGTCGTAGGCAGCCTTGGTGAAGACCACGTCGTCGGCAACAAGCACGTCATAGGTGTTCAGCTGATCTACGTAGATCACGTGAACAGCCGGAACGTTGCGCACTGAAAGTGCGGCAACATCGTTGGCGCGCTCGATAACAACGAGCAGGTTCTTGCGGTCGGAAACCGAACGCAGGGCGCTCAGTGCGTCCTTGGTGGAGGGCTTGGTGCCTTCAACCAGGGATTCGAGGACGTGGATACGGCCGTTGCGTGCCCGGTCCGACAGGGCGCCGCGCAGTGCAGCAGCCTTCATCTTCTTGGGGGTGCGCTGGCTGTAATCGCGGGGCGTCGGTCCGTGGACTACGCCGCCGCCGGTCATGTGAGGAGCACGGATGGAGCCCTGACGAGCCCGGCCGGTGCCCTTCTGCTTGAACGGCTTGCGGCCTGCGCCGCTTACCTCGGCGCGCGTCTTCGTCTTGTGCGTACCCTGGCGGGCGGCTGCAAGCTGAGCAACTACCACCTGGTGGAGCAGCGGTACGTTCGTCTGAACGTCGAAGATCTCTGCGGGGAATTCAACAGTGGTTTCGTTAGCCATGAGACTAATCTCCCTTCACGGCAGTGCGTACGAGGACGACCTGGCCGCGGGCGCCGGGAACGGCACCCTTGATCAGCAGGAGCGACTTCTCGGCGTCCACACCGTGAACCGTGAGGTTCATGGTGGTGTGACGGACGCCGCCCATGCGGCCCGCCATCCGAACGCCCTTGAAGACGCGGCCCGGGGTGGATGCGCCACCGATGGAACCCGGCTTACGGTGGTTCTTGTGTGCACCGTGGGAGGCACCAACGCCATGGAAGCCGTGACGCTTCATGACACCGGCAAAGCCCTTACCCTTGGAGGTTCCGGTGACGTCGACCTTCTGGCCGGCTGCGAACATCTCAACAGAGAGTTCCTGGCCCAGCTCATAGGTGTCGGCATCTGCGGTACGCAGTTCAACTACGTGGCGGCGCGGCGTGACGCCGGCCTTTTCAAAGTGGCCGGCCAGCGGCTTGGTCACCTTGCGCGGGTCGATCTGGCCGTAGCCGATCTGAACGGCGGTGTAGCCGTCCTTTTCCGCGTTGCGCAGCTGCGTGATGACGTTGGAGTCAGCCTGGACGACGGTTACGGGGATGAGCTTGTTGTTCTCGTCCCAAACCTGGGTCATGCCGAGCTTGGTGCCCAGCAGTCCCTTTACCTGGCGTGTAAGTGAAGTAGACATAAGTATCCGCTCCCCCCCTACAGCTTGATTTCGATGTTCACGTCTGCAGGCAGGTCGAGACGCATGAGCGAGTCAACGGCCTTAGGCGTGGGGTCAATGATGTCGATCAGGCGCTTGTGCGTGCGCATTTCAAAGTGCTCGCGGCTGTCCTTGTACTTGTGCGGCGAACGGATAACAACGTAAACGTTCTTTTCCGTGGGCAGCGGCACAGGGCCTACTACCGTTGCGCCTGCACGCGTGACCGTCTCAACGATCTTCCGTGCTGATACGTCAATGACCTCGTGGTCATACGACTTCAGCCGGATGCGGATTTTTTGTCCCGCCATGGCGTCGTGCCTCTTTCTTCGAGTAATGCTCTCTGTACAGTTTTTGCACCGAACTGCCTTACGGCCTGGCGCCCCTCCAACAGACTGAATCCGGATAATTCCGGGTTCCTCACCCTGCCGAGGCTCCGACCCCCGCGCTCGGGCGTGTCGCGGTGTTGAGACCAACGACGCCGAGCAAGAATAGGGGCGGGTTATATATGGGCTCTTTCCCTGAAGGATCCGACCCTGCATCAGGCATTATCCTGACCGGGACGAAATCTCACCACTGCCTGATCCCTGCTGTTCGCAGGAACATGGGCGCGTGTGGGCACAAAAGCGCTTGAACAACTTCTCTAGTCTGCCAGACTCAGGCACGTATGGCTAATCAGGGATCTTTCACCGGAGGTCTCCCTCCGGGGTCCCGACGCCGCGCTGCCCAAGTCCGTTCACGCTGCTCGAGGGGTAAACCCCACAAGGCGCAGCGCGTTAACTTCCACCAGTCTAACGCACCGCCGGCGGCACCTTAAAAGTCAGGATCCGCCGTCCCGGTTGGCCCGGCGGATGCGCCTGGCCCGCTCAATCTCGGGGCGGAACCGCTTGCGGGACCACCCGACACCTGCAGCCACTGCGGCCACGATCACCAGAAGGATAAGGAATTCCATGGTCCGAGCCTAGCGGAGCCATTGTCCCGGCGTCAGAGGGCACGGCACTCCCTGCCGGTGCACGGCAGCCGGCGCACGGCATTGCCTGGCCTCTCTTGACCCAGCGGCTACCGGCTAGGCCCGGCTCGGCCTAGCTCGGCCGGGCCGGGCCGTGCCTCCACCCCTCTCCCCTGCGCTGCACGTATCCAGAATCCATCGGGACGTCAGTGCGTGCGGTCCTCCTCCGGGGCCTGCGTGCGGCCCGGAGCGTTTGCGTCCGTTCCGGGACCGGCGTTGCTGCCCGGTACAATTCCCGCTCCATCCGCACTGCCGGTGTTCGAGGGGCCGGACACCGCAGGGGCACTCCCCTGCGCCGGGTACGCCGGCGCAGGCGGTGCCGGGGGTGCCGGGGGTGCCGGGGGTGGCGACCCGTTTGCTGGTCCGTGCGGTGCCGACCCGTTTGCCGGTCCCTGCGGTGCCGACCCGTTTGCCGGTCCCTGCGGAGTGGACCCGCCTGCCGGCACCGTAAGGGCCGGCGCGTCCCCCTGCGTGGTTTGAACAGATGGAGTCCCAGGCTCCTCGGTCCGCACGCGGGTGAGCCGCCAGACGGCCAAAGCGATCAGCCCGATGCCCAGCAGGGCCAGGAGCAGGAATGTGTAACCGCGCAGGTACCAAAGCACTGCCAGCGCCACACCGGCCGCGCCCCACAGGGTGAACAGCCTTCTGCTCGCCAGGAGGCCGAAGGCCAGGAGCCCGGCGTGTGCCACGAGCGCCCAGAGCTGTTTTCCGCCTCCACCGAAGATGACCGTGGACAGACCGCTGGCGGAAAGGATGACGGCCGAAACCGCCAGGACGGCGGTGCCCCGCTGGTCGCGTTTACGAAGGAACTCGTAAGCTGCGAATCCGGCCAGGACAGCGGCCCAATACTGCAGGGACCAGAATCCGCTGACGTTGCCCAACACGAGCCAGCCCATCCGCTGCACCGCCAGTGCAGCTACCAGTACGGCGGCCTGCACGGCCGGCTCGCGGAACCGGACGGGAACCTCGACCAGGGCCAACGCCAAAGCAGCAACCACGGTCAGTGCACCGGCTGCGGCCGACGAGTCGGGGGCCATTGCCGGTATCGCTGCCAGGGTCGGGATGAGGGCCGAGGCCGAGCCCAGGATGCGCCGGCGGAGCTGTGAGGGCGAAATGGCTCCCTCCACACCACCGGGCCGCGAGGTTTCCGCTGAACGAAGTGGGGTGAGGAAACGGAGGGCCTGGAGAACAGCCGCGGTCACCCAGAACGGCAGAAGCGAAGCAAAGCCGATATCCCCGCTGCCGGCAAGGACAGTATCGAAGAGTCCCCCGAACAGGGCCATCATTCCCACGGTGAGCAGGATCGGCGTCCCGACGGCCAGCCACGCAAGGCTGCGGGCAGAGGAGACGACCAGGAAGATTGCCGCACCCAGGACGAAGGCAGCAGCCAGCAGGAACCGGTTGTCTATGGCCACGCTGATCACCAGGACAGTGGCGGTATAGCCGACGGCAGCTACCAGCAGTGCCGTACGGGTGGGCTTATCGAGGGACCTGCGCGCTTCCCCGCACAATGCCGCCGCTGCGAGGACGAGCAGGACTGATCCTGCCGTGCCGCCGGCGAGCAGCGGTTCCGGAAGCGGTCCCCGGCTGCTGAACTGCAGCAGGTTGGTGAGGACCAGCGGAAGCGCACCCAACGCGTACACGGCGGGATAGACAACCCAGGCTGACCTCGGGTGCCGCTCCGCACGGCGCAGAGGGAACCCCGCCGCAGCCGTGATGAGGAGCAGGAGCAGGTGCAGCGAGACGACGTCGCGTTGGGTTGCCGTTCCGGCAAGGAAGCTGTAGAAGATCGGAAGCAGTGCGAGCAATGCGATGCTCAGCCACTGCGACGTTTCGGAATATCCCATGTCCTCGAGTCGGCGATGCAGCAGGGTGCGGAACAGTTGCTGTAGTGCCAGTGCTGCGGCGCCGGCAATGAACAGGCCGTGCATGCCGACGCCGAGGTCGGCAGCCACGAGCACCGTCTGGACCACCACCAGGCCCTGCACGCCGAGGAGGTAGAGACCACGGTTGCTTTCCGTGCGCTTCAGTGCGAGATACGCAAAGTAGGCCAGTGCTGCCAGAACCAGCAGTTCGTAGCCGCGCAGCCCCAGTATTCCGGCACCTACCGCCGCCGAAGCGGCGAATCCTGCCAGCGCCGCTGCTTCATACCGATCGGGAAGCAACAGTGACGTGGCAACATTTGCGGCATGCGCGAGCCAGAGGAGCGCCAAGGTCCAGCCGGGCCCGTGTCCCTCCACTGCGCGGGATGCGGCAGTAGCCAGCAGCGCCACCAGTGCGGCCGCGGTGAGGAACTCGGCAGCGAACCTCAGCGGCCTGCCCCTCCGCACCCGGATGACGGCGGCCAACTGGCTGAACACTGCCACGGCAGCCGCACAGAGAACAAGGAACATCAGCATGCCGCTTTGCACTGCCGGCCCCTGCAATCCGACATATGCCAGGGGGACTCCTGCTGATGCAGCCAGGCCGCCCCACCGCACCCATGATGCAAGCCCCAGCGGCTCCAGCATCCCCGCAAAGAAGGTCCGCAGCGCCTGCCCGACAGCAATACCGACCGCCACGGCAGCGAAGACCTGGTGAACGTCCCCGGTCAGGTCGGCCGCCACCAGCCCGGCGAGGATAACCGCCAGGATATGGACGGCCAGGAGATAGGCGCCGCGGAGGGGATTGCTGCGGCCCAGAACGAGGTACGTGCAGTAGGCAAGGGCTGCCACCACCAGGATCTCGTACCCCCTGATCCCCAGGACCCCCGCGCCAACGACGGCGGCGGCTGCGAAGCCGGCGGGTGCAGTCAGTGCCAACCAGCTGCGGCGAAGCATCAGCGCGGTAAACACGTTGACACCAAGCGCCGCTGCGAGCACGGCCATGGTGGCAACTGCTCCGTTGTCTTCCGCCGCCCGTACGCCGGTCTCCAGCAGCAGCACCAGTCCTGCTGCAGCGGCGGCGCCAACCGGAGCCGTGGTAACACGCTTACGTCCGGCGATGCCGGGAGTTCCACTGGAAGCTGCGGTAGAGGAGACCGGCGAACCGGTATCGGCCGCGCCGCGTTCACCGAAGCGCGTCCGCCCTGTCGCCCCAAGCGTGTAGGCGCCCTGGGTGAGGACCGCGGAACCGACGCCGATGAGCAGCAGGACAACACCTGTCTCCGAACGTGCTGCGGTGTAGGTAAGGAGGTAATACAGCGGGGGCAGCATCGCCAGCACGGTGGCGGTTGTCCAGAGGAGCGCCTGGGCGAGTCCGAGCCCGCGGAGTTGCCGGTCCAGGAGGATCCGCAGGAGGTGCTGGGCAGCCAGGCAGGCCGCCATGGCAATGAAGATGCCGTGCACCCCCGCTCCGAGGTCTGCAGCAATCAGGGCAGCCAGGGCAGTGAGTTGGGCCTGTCCTGCCGCCAGGTAGTAGGTCCGGTGCGTCTTGGGTGCCAGCTTCCAGGCCAGGACGGCACAGTAGCAAAGAGCAGCTGCTGCAAGCAGTTCGTAGCCCCTGACGCCCAGGACACCTGCACCCATAAGTGCAGCAGCAACGAAACCGGCCGGTGCAGCAAGGAGGTACCTTCCACCGGGTCGGAGAACGGATGTCAAAACGTTTCCGGCCACAACGGTCCACAGGCCCACCAAGGTCAGGGTTAGCCCCGGCGATTCCTGGAAGCGGAGCAGCAGCGTCAGGACCACCGCGGCAGCAGCCGCAGCGGTGATGGCTGCACCCGGGAAGCGTTCGGGTTTTGCGCGCCGGGTGCGGACAACCGAAACGGCCTGGTTGGCCGTCAGTGCGAGCACCGCGGTGACGAGGGCCCAGGCTCCTGCATTGACCCCGGACACTTCGACAAGGGAGGCAAGGACGGTCAAGGACACCAGCAGGACGGCGGCAGCACGTGCGGTGAGGACGAATACCAGGCGTTCCTTCGCGCCGCCCCGCACCGCACGGATCACCAGATAGCCAGCGAGGACTGCGGTGGCCAGGACGCCCGGCCACAGTGCTTCGCCGGGCATCAGCGCATTAGGTACGAAGGCGAGGGCGGCCGGCACCGGCACGGCGTACTCAAGGCGTCCGCCCAGTTTCCAGGCGGCGGCGAAATACGTCAGCAGGACTACGACGACGGTTCCTGCGAAGGCAACGGAACTTCCCGAAGACTGCCACTCGCGAACCACGTACCAGAGTCCTGCTACCAGTGCGGTGCACGCCTGCAGGACCAACAGGGCGGCCACATCGACGCGGAAGAATCTACCCGCAGCTTCTTCGGGGGCAACCGCCGGCTTCTTCTTGAGGCTGACGGTTGCCGCCGTTGAAGCCCCGGACTCGGATACCGGGGCGG
Organism: Arthrobacter sp. zg-Y179; assembly: GCF_020907345.1. Taxonomy (NCBI): domain Bacteria; kingdom Bacillati; phylum Actinomycetota; class Actinomycetes; order Micrococcales; family Micrococcaceae; genus Arthrobacter; species Arthrobacter sp. zg-Y179. The sequence continues at coordinate 19,720 of NZ_JAJJOB010000003.1, forward strand.
GAGACGGCGGGGCGGGCGGTGCCGGCGGTGCCGGCACGGGCACAGGCTTATTGCCCTGTCCCGCAGCCGGTGCCTGCGGATCGGAAGCCCCTGTTCGTACAGTTCCCGCCTCCGGGCGGGAACGCTCGTCGACGTCCCGGTCCAAGGGCAGCCCGGTGCTCCTGGATGCCACCTGCAACAGGGCCGCGGCACCGTAGATGGGGCGGCGTGCCAGGACACCTGCTGTCTGGACCGCAACCTGCACCGCGAACGCGAGCAGCGTGAGCTGGGTGCTGTCCGTAGCGGAATAGAACAGGGACGTAAGTCCCACGGTGCCGGCCGCCCGCAGCCCGTAGCTGTTGACGAGCTGGTGGCGGGCGGGGCCCTGCCAGAGCATTACGGCGTAGTAGAGGGCGAATGCGAGGAACAGGATCCCCAGCTGCGCCGAGCTTAGCTGGCCGGAGATTTGGACGGAGGCGATGGCCGTAGCCGGAACCAGGTAGCGGTGGGAACGGACAAATGCATCTACGTAGAGATTGTGCAGCCAGCCCGGACGCCGAACTGCAGCGAGGCTGATCAGGGTGGCGAGAATGACCGTGAAGAGGAAGTACCAGACGATTCCCCAGCGCAGTGCCGCACCGGAAGCCAGTCCCGAGGACAGCAGGAACGTCAGGGCAAGATAGGTGACTACCCGGCTTTCAATCTTTGCGGCGGCGTACGCAAACGCCGCGGTTCCGACCACCGAGGTGACAAGCCAGGCTGCAGGCCCGTCCGGAAGCACGAAATTGAACAGGGCTAGTCCGACCACGGGGATCAAGGCCAGGCCAGTACCCGTAAACGCTACGGCTGCCGGCCGAAGGCGGGCGCTCCGGGCATGTATGACCAGCCCTGAAATGTAGAACAGGGCCGTGACAGCGACAACTCCGAAGAAGCGGGCCTCTGCCGGGATGGCCAGCCCGATGAACAGCGCGGCAGCAGCCACCAGCAGGAGGCTGGCGGAGTAGAGCGTGATGTTGATGTTGCGCAGGTCCCGGCGTCGTTTTTCTTCCTTCAGCTCCGCTTCGGTCTTGACCGGCGGGACCGGTCGAGGCGGGACCGGTCGAGGCAGGACCGGTCGAGGCAGGACGGGAACGATGCGGTTCGGGGCACCGGGCGCTGGGACGGCGACCGGCGGGTGGCCGCCCGGCCCTCCGGCAGGAGGCACAGCCGCTGATGGAGCATGGGACTGAGACGAGGGAACCGTGTACGAGGAGACATACGAAGCAGCGGGTGCAGGGGCTGCAGCAGGGGCGGGTGCAGCAGTGCGTGCACCAGGTGCAGCGGGGGCGGGTGCAGCAGTGCGTGCACCAGGTGCAGCGGGGGCGGGTGCAGCAGTGCGTGCACCAGGTGCAGCGGGGGCGGGTGCAGCAGTGCGTGCACCAGGTGCAGCGGGAGCCGGCGTGACGGCAGGAGGCCCAGCAGGGCCCGGCGCCGCGGCAGGACTCGAAGCGGCGGGGCCCGAAGCGGCAGGAGCAGGTGCCGCGGCGGGTTGCTGGAAGCGCACTGCTGCATCCCTGAATCCCGCCCGGTAACCGTCCTCGTAAATTTGGGCCGGCGGCGGCAGCGGCCTGCCGAGGCTGTCCACGGGGCGGGCGGCTTTTTTACCTGCCGCCCGCCCGATGGCGAAACTGGCTGCGGCTGCTGCCAGGAATAAGAGAAAGACCCCCATGAAACTGCTACCTTCCGGTTCGAGTTCGACTGGAGACCATCCTAGGGTGCTGCAGCTCACATCCCGGTAACCGGTCGATCCCGGTGTACATCATTCCGTGCCGGCCGCGCCCAGGCATCCTGTGCAGGAATAGTCCCCGGATGCCCGCGCCACAGGGCAGGCCAAGGGGCACCGCCGGATCCCCGTCCGCCCCGGCCGGTGGCGCAGCGGGCCCCGGCGGAAATGTCCCCCGCCTGCCGATCTGCGGCAAAGGCTGTTCCAGCCCGGATAACGAACTGGTAGCGTCGGCGCACGAGGGGGCAGGGGGAAGGCACCATACGAACGGAAAGGGCCATGGGGCCATGTATCTTTCGGTCCTTGGAACGCACTCCGGCATCACCGGAACCGTGCAGGTTCCCAACTCCAAATACCACGCACATCGGGCGCTGATACTGGCTTCCCTCGCTCCGGGCACCAGCCGGATTTCCGGTCTGACCGATGCCCGCCACGTGCAGTACACGGTGGCTGCGCTCCGGCAGCTCGGTACGGGAATAGAGGTGCAGGATGACACCTTTATTGTCCACGGCGGGCCGTACCGCCCACGGCGTGCCACTGTCTCCGCCGGCAGCTCGGGAACCACGCTGTACTTCATGGCCGGACTCGCCGCGCTGGGGACACGCGACGTCGTCGTCACCGGGCAGAAATACTTCCAGCGCCGTCCCATCGGTGCCTTGTTGGCGGCCCTCCGCGAGATGGGTGTGGACATCGCCTCGAACGGCGGCTGCCCTCCCCTGCAGGTTGCCCACGGCCGGCCGCGCGGCGGTGAAGTCCATATCTCCGGGACCCTCTCACAGTGGATTTCCGGCCTGCTGCTGCTGGCGCCGTTTGCCCGCTCCGAAACCACGGTGCTGGTGGAGGGCCCGCAGAATGAAACCAGCTATGTGGAACTGACCCTCGCCATGATGGCTCGCTTCGGATTGCAGGTGGAGCCATCCGAGGACCTCAGGCGCTTCCGCATCCCGGCGGACCAGCAGGCAGTCCCCGCCGACCTGCGGCTGCCCCCGGATATCGGGTCGGCTGCCTTCGGACTCGCGGCGGCGGCCCTGCATCCGGCAGATATTTCCCTGGCCGGGCTGACTACCACCTCCTCAACCGGATCCGACCATCCCGAGGCTGACTTCCTGGACCTGGCGGCGCAGATGGGAGTGCCCATGGACTACGACCAGGCAGCCGGCGCGGTGAAGGTCCGCCATCAGGGCCTGGACCTGCAACCCGTGGACGTCGACTGCCGCCGGGTGCCGGACATGCTTCCGGTGCTGTCCGTAATGGCATGCCTCGCCAGGGGCCGGAGCATTTTCCGCAACATTGACCATGTGCGGATGAAGGAGTCCGATCGGGTGGCCGCCATGCTGCAGCTGAACTCCATGGGCGCGGACCTCACCGTGGAGGGCTCTACCTTGGCGATCCGCGGAGTCGGCAGCCTGGGCGGGGCGGATCTCTCCTCCTTTAATGACCACCGGGTCCTGATGTCCCTGGCGGTGGCGGCTTCCGCCGCAGAAGGACGCAGTACGCTCACTTATCCAAACGCCTACCGCATTTCCTACCCCGAATATCTGGCGGCCATGACCACGTTCGGGCTGCACATGAAGGTCGAGGACGGCGTGCTCCAGCGTCCCCGCCCCAGCCGCCCGGCCCGGACCGCACGCGGAAGCCGCCCCCGGAGCATTTCCGGACCGGCCGCAGTGGAGGCGGCAGCGGCCGTCACCGGTCCGGACTGGGTGCGGCGCTGGGCTGCGGAACGAACCAATGAAACAGCGGTGGTCGACGGCGGCCCGCAGGTATCGGGGCACCTCACCTGGTCCGAACTCGACACGCAGGCCGACCGCGTCGCCGCAGCACTGCTTGAGTTGGGGGTGCGGCCGGGTGACCGGGTGGCTTTCCAGCTCCCCAACCGAAGCGAGTTCGTAATCCTCACCGCGGCTGTCCTGCGCCTGGGCGCCGTCGCCGCGCCCGTGATGCCGATCTTCCGGGAACGGGAGGTGGCGCTGGCACTGCACCGCGCCGGTGCCCGCGTCTTCGTCGCCGTGGAGGAGTTCCGCGGACGCCGTCCGGCGGAGGAACTGGCCGGGCTGCTGCAGCGCACGGACCGAACCGATGCGCTGCCCGCCCCCCGGCTGGCGGATGTGATCGTGCTACCCGATGCCGGGTCGTCCCGCCCCCTCCCCTCCGTAGCCGGCGGCCCGCGGTTCCACGACTGGGACGAGGTCCTGAGCCGCGCGAACCCCGCGGCTGTGCCCCCTCCCGGTGCTGCACCAACCGCCGGGGATCCTGCGCAGTTGCTTTTCACATCCGGCACCTCCGGGGAACCCAAGGGGGTGGTTCACCGCCATGGGACGCTTAGCCGCGCTGCGGCCATGGAGGCGGCGCATCTGGGCCTCACCAGCGACGACGCCGTCTTCATCCCGTCGCCCCTGGCCCACCAGACCGGTTTCCTGTACGGAATGTGGCTCTCGTTCGTACTCGGCTGCCCGCAGATCCTGCAGCCGGTCTGGGACGCGGAACGGGCCGTGAAACTCATGCGCGGGTGGCGTGCCACCTTCGTCCAGGCAGCCACCCCGTTCCTCACCGACCTGGTTGCCGCCGTGGACGCGGGAACCACCGCTCCGCCCAGCCTGCGCATCTTCGTCGCGACAGGTGCCGCCGTCCCCCGGCACCTCGCCGAGCGTGCCACACGCGTCCTGGGTGCGGGCATCTGCGGTGCGTTTGGAACCACCGAAACCTGCCTGGCCACCCTGGCGTCCCCCGGAGATGAACCGGTAAAGGTGTGGGGCACCGACGGGCGGGCACTGGAGGGGGTGCGGGCCCGGATTGTCGACGACGACGGCCTCCTCCTGCCGCCCGGAGTGGAGGGTAACTTCGAACTTCTCAGTCCCACCGTCTTTGACGGCTACCTTGACCGTCCGGACCTGACCAAGGAAGTCTTGACCGAAGACGGCTGGTACCGCACGGGAGACACCGCCATCCTTGATGATGCGGGGTACCTGCGCATCACCGGACGCGTTCGCGACATTATCAACCGCGGAGGGGAGAAAATCCCGGTGGCAGAGATCGAGCAGCTCCTCTACCGCCATCCCGCCGTACGGGATGTTGCCCTGGCCGCCATGCCCGATGATCGGCTGGGCGAGCGGGCCTGCGCCTTTGTTGTCCCGGCTGAAGGGACGCGCCCGCAGCTGGCGGATCTCACCGGGTTCCTCGACCGGCACAGCGTCGCCAGGCATTACTGGCCCGAACGCCTCGAACTGGTTGATGCACTCCCCCGCAATGCAGTGGGCAAGGTGCAAAAGTTCCTGCTGCGGGACACGGCCCGCAGCTTCCCCGCCGCCGGTGGCGGCGCACCGCCGGCACCGGGCACACCGGATCGGAGCAGCCAGTGAGCACTGCAGCCATCGCAGCCGACGGACGGGGCAGCAGCATCCCGGACCACGAATACAGAGACCTGCTCGCGTCCGTTACCGAGTGGGTCACGGGCCCCGGCGAGGAATGGGCCGACCGCATCGAAACCGGCGGCACCGTGCCCGACGCCCTGTGGAAGGAACTCCGCGAGGCCGGATTCCTTTCCCTGGCGGCACCGGCGGAACTCGGCGGCCGGGGGCTGAGCTTTGTCCAGTGGATGGGCCTGATGGAAGTCTTCTCCCGTTCACACGCCTCGGTCCGCATGATCGTGCACGTGGTCAACGGCACCTGGCGTGCCATGAATCCGCATGCCGACGAGGCGCAGCGAAGGAAGTTCGTCCTCCCGTCCGTGGCGGGAGACCTGGTTGTTGCTTTCACCCTGACGGAACCGGGCAACGGTACGGGAGCGGACATCACCTCACGTGTCCGGCGGGTCGGTGACACCTATTACCTCACCGGCCGCAAGCATCTGATCACCTTCGGTGTGCGCTGCGACTACTGGCTGCTTTTTGCCCGGTTGGAAGGCACCTCCGGCAGCGCCGGAACGGTGGCGCTGCTGGTGGACCGGCATGCACCCGGCGTCGAGGTGGAAGACACCTCGCAGACCATGGGGGTCCGCGGCACCGACCATGCCTCCCTGGCTTTTCGAGATACTCCCGTCCCCGTTGCCAACCGCCTCGGAGCGGAGGGAGACGGACTCGCCGTTGCCCTCGGCGGCTTCCTCACCCCCAGCCGGATCTCCGTGGCGATGAGCTGCGTGGGGCTGGCCCAACGCGCCCAGCAGCTCGCAGTCGACCATGCCCTGGAGCGCACCACCTTCGGGAAACCGCTCGCCGCGCGGCAGGCCATCGCCTTTGCCCTGGCGGAGAACGCCGCCGATATCGAGGCCGCCCGCGCCTTGACCCTGCATGCAGCCTCGGCCTGGCAGGACCGTGTTCCCGATGCCGGGTCCCTGTCCTCCATGGCCAAGCTGACCGCAGTAGACATGCTCACCCGGGTAACGGACAAGGCCCTGCAGGTCCACGGCGGCATCGGGTACTGGAAGACCGCACCCATCGAACGGGTATACCGCGACGCGCGGGCGCAGCGCTTCGAAGAAGGGACAAATGAGATCCAGAAAACGGTGATTGCCCGCGGCATCTTCCGCCAGGCACAGGGCGCGAAGGCCGACGCCGCACTGCCCCGTCCCGATCCGTCTCCCGATCCGTCTGCGGCACCCGCCGCCCGCTCCTGACGCCGGCATGCTGGACCGGGTCTTCTCCCCCGTTTCCATTGGGCGGCTGCAGCTGGACCACCGGATCGTTATGGGTTCAATGCACCTGAACCGGGAGGACGACCCCCGCGCGCTGGCCGCGTTCTATGGCGAACGGGCGGCCGCCGGCGCCGGGCTGATCGTCACGGGCGGCGCGGCAGTGAACCGCGCCGGCGCCGGCGGACCCAACTACCTGCTGGTCAATGAGCCCGAAGCCGCCGCCCGGGTCTCCCCGATGCTCGATGCGGTGCATGGTGCGGGCGGCAGGCTCGCCCTTCAGCTGTTCCACGCGGGACGCTACGCCCGGGAAAGCACATACGGCCTGCGTCCGGCCGCGCCGTCGGAGGTGTATTCGGACTTTTCACGCACGCTTCCCCGCGCGCTCACTCCGGGGCAGATCGAGGACACGCTTGCCGACTTCGCTGCGGGCGCCGCTGCCGCCCGCGCCCTGGGCTTCGATGCCGTGGAGATCATGGGCTCCGAAGGTTACCTGATCAACCAGTTCGCCTCGCCCCTGACCAACCTGCGCCGGGACCGTTGGGGCGGGGACCCGAACCGCCGGCAGGCGTTTCCGCTCGCGGTGCTGCAGGCGGTCCGGGACGCGGTCGGGCCCGGCTATCCGGTCATCTACCGGACATCGGGAGCCGACTTCGTCACCGGATCGAGCTCCCGCGAGGAATCGGCGGCCCTGGCGGTGGCACTGGCCCGGGAGGGGGCCGATGCGGTCAACATCGGCATCGGCTGGCACGAGTCCGGGGTGCCCTCCGTGCAGGGCATGGTTCCGCACGGCCGCTGGATGGAAATTGCAGGGGGAATCCGTGCGGCGCTGGCGGCTGCGGGAGTGCCCGTTCCCGTGATCGGCAGCAACCGGATCAATTCACTGGAGCTTGCGGAGCGTGCCCTGGCCGCCGGACATGCGGACCTGGTTTCAATGGCCCGCCCTTTCCTCGCCGACCCGGCGATCGTGGCCAAGACCCGGCGCGGCGAATCGAACCTCGTCAACACCTGCATCGCCTGCAACGAGGCCTGCATCGACCGTTCCCTGGGCGCAGAACCAGTCTCCTGCCTGGTCAACCCGCGGGCCGGCCGTGAAACAGAATTTCCGCTTTCGCTACGGCCGCCCCGGCGGCGGGTCAGTGCCCCCGCCCGGGTCGCCGTGGTGGGAGCCGGTCCGGCGGGGATGCAGGCTGCCGCAACGGTGGCGCAGGCGGGATATCCGGTGGACCTCTATGAACAGGACAGCTCCATCGGCGGGCAGTTCCGGCTGGCCGGCAAGGTGCCGGGCAAGGCAGACTTCCTGCAGACCATCCGGTACTTCACCCATGAACTCGCGCGGCTCGGCGTCCGCGTCCTGACCGGCACCGCCCCCGAAGCCGCGCAATTGGCCCGCTATGCACACGTACTTCTGGCCACCGGTGTCCGGCCCCGAACCGTTCGTCTGCCGGGCATGGGCCTGCTCCCTGTGCTGGATTACCGGCAGGTCTTCGCGGCCCCGGCACAGCTGGGGCCCCGGGTAGTCATCATCGGTGCCGGCGGCATTGCCGTGGACCTTTCACTCCTGCTGGCGGACGCAGGGGCGGACGGCCCGGCGGCCGGCGGTCCCCGGGACGTAACCATAATGCGCCGGGGGTCCCGGATCGGTCACGGCATCGGCCCGTCCACCCGGTGGGCCGTGCTGCAGGAAATCCGGGCTGCCGGTGTCCGGGCCCTGGCCGGGACCACGCCGCTGGAAGTGACCCCACTGGGGCTTCGGGTCCGGAACCCGGACGGCACGACGGCACTCCTGCCGGCTGATGCCGTCGTCCTGGCTGCCGGGCAGGTCCCGCACAACCCGCTCCGGTTCCAACTGGACGCACTCGGCATCCCCTGTACGGTCATCGGCGGCGCCCTGGACGCCTCGGGCCTGAACGCGGTCCGTGCCTTCGAACAGGGGCTGGCGGCGGGCACCACCGTGGCCCGCTTACTCGACCCAGCACGAGCCGGAGGGCGGACCCGGGCTTAAAAGCAGCAGGGCCCCGCTGCCATAAGCAACGGGGCCCTGCTAAGAACCGATGAGGTTCAGGCTAAACCATCAAATTACTTGATGATCTTGGTGACGCGGCCTGATCCAACGGTGCGGCCGCCTTCGCGGATAGCGAAGCCGAGGCCCTCTTCCATAGCGATCGGCTGGATGAGCTCAACGGTCATCTCAGTGTTATCGCCGGGCATAACCATTTCAGTGCCCTCGGGGAGGGTGATGACGCCGGTTACGTCCGTGGTACGGAAGTAGAACTGCGGGCGGTAGTTCGAGTAGAACGGGTTGTGGCGTCCGCCTTCATCCTTGGACAGGATGTAGACGTTGGCTTCGAAGTCGGTGTGCGGGGTAATGGAACCCGGCTTTACGACAACCTGGCCACGCTCTACGTCTTCGCGCTTGATACCGCGGAGCAGCAGGCCACAGTTCTCGCCGGCCCATGCTTCGTCAAGCTGCTTGTGGAACATCTCGATACCGGTAACCGTGGTCTTCTGGACCGGACGGATGCCGACGATCTCGACCTCGGAGTTGATGGCGAGGGTACCGCGCTCGGCGCGGCCCGTGACGACGGTTCCACGACCGGTGATCGTGAAGACGTCCTCGATCGGCATCAGGAACGGCTTGTCCTTGTCGCGAACGGGGTCCGGCACGTTGTTGTCAACGGCTTCCATGAGCTCTTCGACGGCTGCAACCCACTTGGGGTCGCCTTCGAGAGCCTTGAGGCCGGAAACGCGGACGACGGGAGCGTTGTCGCCGTCGAAGTCCTGGGAGCTCAGCAGTTCGCGAACTTCCATTTCCACGAGGTCGAGCAGTTCTTCGTCGTCAACCATGTCGGACTTGTTCAGTGCGACCAGCAGGTAGGGAACGCCAACCTGGCGGGCGAGCAGAACGTGCTCGCGGGTCTGTGCCATCGGACCGTCGGTAGCGGCAACCACGAGGATTGCGCCGTCCATCTGAGCTGCACCAGTGATCATGTTCTTGATGTAGTCAGCGTGGCCGGGGGCGTCTACGTGTGCGTAGTGGCGCTTCTCGGTCTGGTACTCGATGTGCGAGATGTTGATGGTGATGCCGCGCTGGCGCTCTTCAGGTGCAGAGTCGATAGCAGCGAAATCGCGCTTTTCATTCAGATCAGGGTACTTGTCAGCAAGCACCTTCGAAATGGCAGCGGTCAACGTCGTCTTTCCATGGTCAACGTGACCAATGGTGCCGATGTTGACGTGCGGCTTAGTCCGCTCGAACTTTGCCTTCGCCACGGGTTCCTCCTAGAGAGTTAGAAGACTCAATCTCCAGCCGCGCTTTTCGCAACTGAAACTGATGTAAGTCTACTTGGGGCTGTTTATTTGATGAAATTGCCGATTTCCGCAGCAGCCTCGCAAGGCCGCTCAGTCTGGCTATGCGCCCGGTCCGGGCCGAAGCCCGGACCGACCGCACACGGTGGGTGGCCCGGCGTAAACCGGTCCACCCTCCAAGTTTTACTCGCCGCGCGTCTTCTGGATGATCTCGTCGGCAACTGCCTTCGGGACCTCGGCGTAGCTGTTGAAGGACATGGAGTACACGGCGCGGCCCTGGGTCTTCGACCGCAGGTCGCCGATGTAGCCGAACATGCCGGACAGCGGGACGTGTGCCCGGATGACCTTTACGCCGGCTGCATCTTCCATGGACTGCATCTGGCCGCGACGGGAGTTGATGTCACCGATAACTTCACCCATGTATTCCTCAGGGGTGCGGACTTCAACATCCATCAGCGGTTCGAGCAGGACAGGGCTTGCCATACGTGCGGCTTCCTTGAAAGCCTGCCGTCCGGCAATCTTGAACGCCATTTCCGAGGAGTCGACGTCGTGGTACGCGCCGTCAAGCAGCGTGGCCTTGATGCCGACAACCGGGTAACCGGCGAGCACACCGTCAGTAAGCGCGCTCTGGATACCCTGGTCAACGCTGGGGATGTATTCGCGCGGAACGCGACCACCGGTGACCTTGTTCTCGAATTCGTAGAACGTGCCGTCGGACGTATCCAGCGGCTCGATGGCGATCTGGATCTTAGCGAACTGACCCGAACCACCGGTCTGCTTCTTGTGCGTGTAGTCATGCTTCGCGACTGCACGGCGGATCGTTTCGCGGTAGGCAACCTGGGGCTTGCCCACGTTTGCCTCGACGCGGAACTCGCGGCGCATGCGGTCCACCAGGATGTCCAGGTGGAGCTCGCCCATGCCGGCGATGATGGTCTGACCGGTGTCCTCGTCGAGGGAGACCTGGAAGGTCGGGTCCTCTTCGGAGAGCTTCTGGATGGCCGTGGAGAGCTTCTCCTGGTCACCCTTGGTCTTCGGCTCGATGGCCACGGAAATCACGGGCTCCGGGAAGCTCATGGATTCCAGCACGATCGGCTCCTGAAGGTCGCACAGGGTATCGCCCGTGGTGGTGTCCTTCAGGCCGATGGCGGCGTAAATGTGGCCCGTCGTGATTTCCTCGACCGGGTTTTCCTTGTTGGCGTGCATCTGGAAGAGCTTTCCGATGCGCTCCTTCTTCTGCTTGGTCGCGTTCATGACCTGGGCGCCGGAAGCAGCGTGACCGGAGTACACGCGGATGTAGGTCAGACGGCCGAAGAACGGGTGCGTCACAACCTTGAATGCCAGAGCCGAGAACGGAGCGTTGGCATCAGCGGCGCGTTCGAGGATGACCTCTTCGTCGCGGATGTCGTGGCCCTTGATGTTCGGGACGTCAAGCGGGCTGGGCAGGTAGTCAACGACGGCGTCCAGCATCGGCTGCACACCGCGGTTCTTGAAGGCAGAGCCACACAGAACCGGGTAGACCTCGGAGTTGATGGTCAGCTTACGAATGCCGGCCTTCAGCTCGGCAATGCTGATCTCTTCGCCTTCGAGGTACTTGTTCATCAGTTCGTCGCTGGCTTCAGCAACCATCTCAATGAGCTGTGCGCGGTACTCTTCGGCCTTTTCCTGCAGGTCTGCGGGGATGGGCTCGATTTCGTACTTGGCGCCCATGGTCACGTCACCCTTGGCGTCGCCGCGCCAGGTGAGTGCACGCATTTCGAGGAGGTCAACGACGCCTTCGAATTCGCTTTCGGAGCCGATCGGCAACTGGAGGACCAGCGGCTTGGCGCCGAGGCGGTTGATGATCGTGTCTACGGTGAAGTAGAAGTCAGCGCCCAGCTTGTCCATCTTGTTGACGAAGCAGATACGCGGAACGTCGTACTTGTCGGCCTGGCGCCAGACAGTCTCGGACTGCGGCTCAACGCCTTCCTTGCCGTCGAAGACAGCAACGGCGCCGTCGAGGACGCGCAGGGACCGCTCAACCTCGACAGTGAAGTCAACGTGACCCGGGGTGTCGATGATGTTGATCTGGTTGTTGTCCCAGTAACACGTGGTAGCTGCGGAGGTGATGGTGATGCCCCGCTCCTGCTCCTGTGCCATCCAGTCCATCGTGGACGCACCGTCGTGGGTCTCGCCGATCTTGTGGTTGACACCCGTGTAGAACAGGATGCGCTCAGTGGTGGTTGTCTTGCCGGCATCAATGTGGGCCATGATGCCGATGTTGCGGACCTTATTCAGGTCGGTAAGCACGTCAAGTGCCACGGTTTCTCCCTTTTTTGGTTGCTTCCGTCAACGGCGCTTATCCGGCTGAAGCCCTGCGGCCCGCAAATGCGGGCCACAGGGCCTTCAACGGCTGCCGTCAGCTTGGCGTATTACCAGCGGTAGTGGGCGAAGGCCTTGTTGGACTCGGCCATCTTGTGGGTGTCCTCGCGGCGCTTCACAGCTGCACCAAGACCGTTGGAAGCGTCCAGGATTTCGTTGCGCAGACGCTCAGTCATCGTCTTTTCGCGGCGGGCCTTGGAGTAGCCGACCAGCCAGCGCAGAGCCAGTGCAGTTGCACGGCCCGGCTTGACCTCGACCGGAACCTGGTAAGTAGCGCCGCCAACACGGCGGGACTTGACCTCAAGGCTCGGCTTGATGTTGTCCATGGCCTTCTTCAGGGCTGCAACCGGATCCTGTCCGGTCTTCTCCTGAGCGCCTGCAAGTGCACCGTAAACGATGCGCTCTGCGGTGGACTTCTTGCCGTCTACCAGAACCTTGTTGATCAGCTGCGTGACCAGCGGGGAGCCGTAGACGGGATCCAGTACGAGCGGCCGCTTGGGGGCCGGACCCTTGCGGGGCATATTACTTCTTCTCCATCTTCGCGCCGTAGCGGCTGCGAGCCTGCTTGCGGTTCTTGACACCCTGGGTATCGAGGGCACCGCGGACAATCTTGTAGCGGACACCGGGAAGGTCCTTCACACGACCGCCGCGCACCAGCACGATGGAGTGTTCCTGAAGGTTGTGACCCACACCGGGGATGTAAGCGGTTACTTCGATGCCGCCGTTGAGGCGGACACGTGCAACCTTACGCAGAGCCGAGTTCGGCTTCTTCGGGGTGGTGGTGTAAACGCGGGTGCAGACACCACGCCGCATCGGGCTGCCCTTGAGGGCAGGAGCCTTGGTCTTGGAGACCTTGGGTGAGCGGCCCTTGCGGACCAGCTGCTGAATCGTAGGCACTTTCGTGTTCTCCGTTTTTTCTCGAGATAATTCTCTGGTTGCCCCGCCCCGCTGCCGGCTGAAACCAACTAAAGGGGCGGCGCGCTTCAAGTCGTTGCCGCAATGCCCCGAGAAGTTCCGATATTCTCGCCGAAAGCGACCGTAGGCGTGCAAAAGTGTGGCATTCGTTGCGCAAGGACCCCGCAACCCGGAAACAGGCCCGCCCATTCCTTACGGAATGCATTCCTCCGAGTATCTCACCACGGAGGGCACGCGAGCGGCCTTCATCCACTGCCACACAAACAATTGGTTTTCAGTCTAGCAGACTTAACGGCTCCCGGACGAAAGTGCGAGCAGCGTCACTAGCTGCGGGCACTCAGGGCCGAGGTAATCGTGGCCGAAGCCTGCTGCAGGTGCGGCAGCACTCGTGCGGCCGCCTCTTCCAGAGTAAGCCCCATGGTCGCCTGCATCGACGTGTTCAGGGCCGCGACCACGTTTCCCCGCGGGTCCAGGACGGGAACGGCCACGGACCGCAGCCCCAGTTCCAGTTCCTGGTCCACGATGGCCCAGCCCTGTTCCCGTGCCCGCGCCACGAGGGTACGCAGCCGGTCCGGGTCCGTGACCGTGCGCTCCGTCAAGGGACTCAGGCTGGCTTTGGACAGGTAATCGTCGAACCTGTCTTCGGGGAGCCCTGCAAGCAGGACCCTGCCCATGGAGGTGGCGTAGGCCGGGAACCGGGTCCCCACGCTGATACCGACGGTCATCAGCCGCCGGGTATGGATCCGGGCAATGTAGACGATCTCGTCGCCGTCCAGCACCGATGCCGACGTCGACTCCGAGATTTCCCTGGACAGGTCCTCCAGCACCGGCTGTGCAAGCTGGGGCAGGGACTGTCCGGAGAGGTAGGAGTAACCCAGCTGCAGGACCAGGGCGGTCAGTTCGAAAGTCCGCCCGTCCGTGCGCACGTAGCCGAGTTCCACGAGGGTGAGCAGGAAGCGGCGGGCCGTGGCCCGGGTCAGTCCGGTTCGGCGCGAAACCTCGCTCAGGGTCATCTGCACGTGGTCGGCGTCGAAGGCCCGGATCACCGTCAGGCCGCGGGCCAGCGACTGTACGAACTGGTCGCTGGCCGATGCCGTCTCGCTCACATGTCCCCTTTTGTTGTCGGTTACTGCTGGCTGTCGGCCGCGGGGCGGATCAGCGGGATGTCCATCTTTGCCGCCAGCTCCTCGAACGTGGTTCCGAAGGTGTCGCGGACGTGGACGCCGTCCTCCTTCAGCAGGAAGACCGCTTCATTAGTGTAGACGCGGGTGACGCATCCGACGCCGGTCAGCGGGTAGCTACACTCCTTCACCAGTTTGCTGAGGCCTTCCTTGGTGAACAGCGACATCATGACGTAGACGTCCTTGGCACCGGTGGCCAGGTCCATGGCGCCGCCCACCGCCGGGATGGCGTCAGGAGCGCCGGTATGCCAGTTGGCCAGGTCCCCGGAGGCGGAGACCTGGAAGGCGCCCAGGACACACACGTCCAGGTGTCCGCCGCGCATGATCGCAAAGGAATCGGCATGGTGGAAGTAGGCGGCACCCGGCAGTTCGGTCACCGGAATCTTTCCGGCATTGATCAGGTCCGGGTCCACCTCTTCCCCGGTGGCTTCGGGGCCCATGCCCAGCATCCCGTTTTCGGTGTGCAGGGTGATGTTCTGCTCGGGCCGAAGGTAGTTGGAGACCAGGGTCGGCTGGCCGATGCCCAGGTTCACGAAGGACCCCGGGGCAATATCGGCCGCCACCAGCGCAGCGAGGTCGTTCTTGCCCAGCTTTTCGGTTCCGTTGCTCATGCTGCAGCCGGCGCTTTCTCCTGGTCCACGCGGACCAGGCTGTTGACGTAGATTCCCGGGGTGACCACGACTTCGGGGTCCATTTCTCCGATGTCCACGATTTCGCGGACCTGCACAATCGCGGTCTTCGCAGCGGCGGCCATGATCGGACCGAAGTTCCGGGCGGTCTTCCGGTAGACCAGGTTCCCTGCCTTATCGGCGCGCAGTGCCTTGACCAGCGCGAAGTCAGCGTGCAGCGGGGTTTCGAAGACATAGCCGCGGCCGTCGATCATCCGGGTTTCCTTGCCTTCGGCCAGCGGGGTGCCGTAGGCGGTGGGAGTAAAGAACCCGCCGATGCCCGCACCGGCGGCACGGATACGCTCGGCGAGGTTGCCCTGGGGCACCAGTTCCAGTTCTATCTCCCCGGCGCGGTACTTGGCGTCGAAGATCTGCGAGTCGGACTGACGCGGGAAGGAGCAGATGATCTTCTTCACCCGGCCGGCGCCGATCAGGGCGGCCAGGCCCTGTTCTCCGTTGCCGGCGTTGTTGTTGACCACGGTCAGGTCCTTGGCGCCCTGGCGCAGCAGCGCCTCGATGAGCTCCACGGGCTGTCCGGCCCGGCCGAACCCGCCGATCATGACGGTGGCGCCGTCGTGGATGGGCGCAACGGCCTCATCAACGTCCTGCACAATGTTGAGCACGGTTTTTCCTTACGTCTTCGGTTACTGGATTCTCAGTTGGCGTTTTCGAGCACGACGGCGAGGCCCTGGCCCACGCCGATGCAGATGGCGGCCACGCCCCAGCGCTCACCCGATTCCTGCAGCCGGCGGGCCAGCGTGCCGAGGATGCGGGTGCCGGAAGCGCCGAGCGGGTGGCCGATGCCGACGGCGCCGCCCCAGGCGTTGACGATGCCCGGGTCGACATCCCAGGCGTCCAGGCAGGCCAGGGACTGGGCTGCGAAGGCCTCGTTGAGTTCAATCGCGCCGACGTCGCTCCAGCTGATGCCGGCCCGCTTCAGCGCCGTGTTGGCCGCTTCCACCGGGGCGTAACCGAAGTACTGCGGCTCGTTGGCTGCGGCGCCGCGGCCGGCGATCCGGGCCAGCGGATCCAGGCCGAGGATGCCGGCGGCGTTTTCGCTGCCCAGCCAGGCAGCGGAGGCGCCGTCGTTCAGGGGGGAAGCGTTACCGGCGGTGACGGTGCCGCCGGAGACGTCCTCCGACGCCGGCCGGAACACGGTGCGCAGCGTGGCGAGCTTCTCGACCGTGGAGCCGGCGCGGATGCTTTCATCCCGGTCCAGGTCCACGCCGTCGACGGCGACCGTCAGGTTCGCGTATTTGCCCTCGTCCCACGCCTTTGCCGCGAGGGCGTGCGAGGCTGCGGCGAACGCATCCTGGCGTTCCCGCGTGATGCCGTACTTCTCGCGCAGCTGCTCGGTGGCCTCCCCCAGGGAGACGGTCCATTCCTTCGGCATGGCCGGGTTGACCAGCCGCCAGCCCAGCGTGGTGGAGGCCAGGGTCTGGTCTCCGGCCGGATACGGCTTCTCGTTCTTGGGCAGCACCCAGGGGGCGCGGCTCATGGACTCGACGCCGCCGATCAGCATCAGGTCCGCTTCACCGGTGTTGATCTGCCGTGAGGCGATCAGTGCCGCGTCGAGGGACGAGCCGCAGAGCCGGTTGACCGTGGTGCCCGGGATCGAGGTGGGCAGACCGGCCAGCAGGGTGGCCATCCGCGCGACGTTGCGGTTTTCCTCGCCGGCGCCGTTGGCGTTGCCGAAGACCACCTCGTCGATCCGCTCGGGGTCCAGGCCGGGCGCCCGGGACACGGAGGCCTTCAGGACCTGGGCGGCCAGGTCGTCAGGGCGGACGCCGGCGAGGGCTCCGCCGAATTTACCGAACGGGGTGCGGACTGCGTCGTAGATATAGGCCTGGTTCACCGGTGCTCCTTGAACTGGAAAGCGAAAACTGGAAATTGGCAGTCGGGACGGACTGAGGCTCAGGCTGCGGCGTCGATCTCGCGGAAGACGCCCTGGGCTACTTTGAAGGCGGAGTTGGCGGAGGGGACGCCGCAGTAGATGGCGGACTGCAGCACGATCTCCTTGATCTCGTCGCGGTCCAGGCCGTTGCGCAGCGCGGCCCGGACATGCATGGCGAACTCCTCCAGGTGGCCGTGGGCGATCAGCGCCGTCAGCGTGATGGCGCTGCGCATGGTGCGCGGCAGGCCGGGCCGGGTCCAGATGGTGCCCCAGGCGTACTGGGTGATCAGGTCCTGGAAGTCGGTGGTGAACTCGTCCTTGCCGGCGTTGGCGCGGTCCACATGCTCGCCGCCGAGGACCTCGCGGCGCACCGCCATGCCCTCGTTGTACACGTCCTGCCGGCTCTTGTTGGCGTCTGCGATCACTGCGTTATTTCCCTTCGAGGTACTGGGCGCCGAAGAAGTCCTTCAGCAGTTGTGCGGTAACGGCGGGCTGCTCCACCGGAACCAGGTGCGCGGCGTCGTCGACGACGGCGGCGGTTCCGTTGGCCACCCGGTCGGCAATGAGCTGCGCGAACGACGGCGGGGTGACGACGTCGTCGGCGCCGGCAACCGCGAGCACGGGGACCGTGATGTCCGGCAGCCGCCCGCGGACATCGAAGGTCGCCAGTGCCCGGCAGCAGAGGGCGTAGGAGAAGCGGTCCGCGTCCTGCAGCGAGTGGAGCAGGGCGGCGGCGGCAGCGGGCTCCCGGTCCATAAAGCCCGGGGCGAACCAGCGCTGCCCGGAGCCGACTACCTGGGTGGGCGTCCCCTGCACCCGCACCGTTTCGGCGCGTTCCTCCCAGGCTCCGGTTTCGCCGATCTTGGCACCGGAACAGAGGACGGCCACGCCGTCGAACAGCGACCCGTGGTCCAGGCCGAGCTGGAGTCCGACGGCGCCGCCCAGCGATACCCCGGCGTAAAAGACGGGGACGTCTGCGGGAATGTCTCCGGCATCGCGGGCTCCGGTGACCATCGCGGCGACGGCGGCGGCCAGGTCCGCAATGCTGAAGGATTCCCCTGCAGCGGGGCTCGCGCCGTGGCCGGGCAGGTCCCAGGCGATGACGGTGAAGGTGTCCAGAGCTGCGGCGGCCCGGCTCCACAACGGCAGAGACGCAGTGCCCAGCGACGGACCGGCGATCAGGACGGGGGCCGCGGGGCCGGCGTTGGAAAGGCGGGAGGCCTTAATTGCGGGAATGCTCATGCTGAGGGCTTTCCGGGGTAGGCCGCGGTGATCCGCTCAATGAGGGCGGTGGCCTCCCCTAGGTATTCGGCGGGGTCGAGGATGCTCTTGAGTTCCGTATCGGAAAGGACCTCCGGGGGGACCGCAGCGCGCAGCAGCTCTTCGAAGGGCTCGCCGGAGGACAGCGAGCGGGCCACCGTGTCGGCGATGATTTCCTTGCCGCGTCCGGGCACGCCGTCGTCGAGCAGCGGGGCGGCCACGGCCATGATTTTCTCGCTGACCACGAGCGGACCGGCGGATTCCAGGTTGCGGGTCAGTGCGTCCGGGTGGACCTGCAGGCCCTCGGCCAGTTCAGCCAGTTTGGCGGCCGCTCCCCCGGCGAGGCGCAGCAGGGAGCGCAGGGCCTGCCATTCCACGTGCCAGGAGCCGCTGGGGCGCTCGTCGTCCGCGGCGGCGGCAGCGGCGTTCAGCTGCATGCCGTAGCCCGGTGCTGTCAGGGCGGCACTGCGGATCAGGACGGACAGGACGGGGTTCTGCTTCTGCGGCATGGCGGAGGATCCCCCGCGTCCGGCGGCGCGGGGTTCGGAGACCTCGCCGATTTCCGGCCGGCTGAGCAGCAGGACGTCGTTGGCAACCTTCCCGGCCGCGGCGGTGAAGTCCTGCAGCGCAGCGCCGAGGGCGGTCACCGGCAGCCGGTTGGTCTGCCACGGTGCCAGGGGCTCGGCCAGGCCGAGGCCGCGTGCCAGGCGTGCGGTGAGGTCGAAGGCGGTGGGGCGCTCCGCCCCGGGGCCAGCGGAGCCGGCGGCCAGGGAAACCGCTGCAAGGGTTCCGGAGGCGCCGCCCCACTGCAGCTGGAGGTTGCCGGCGGCGGTACGCAGTCCCTGCGCGGCGCTGCCCACCCCGTGCAGCCACTGGGCGGCGCGCAGGCCGAAGGTGGAGGGCAGCGAGTGCTGGGTCAGGGTCCGGGCCACGCACAGGGTCGCGGCGTGGCGCCGGGCCGTAGCCCCCAGGGCATCGGCGGCCCGGTCGGCATCCGCCAGGATGACTTCCAGGGCGCGGCGGGCCATCAGCATCAGGGCGGTGTCCATGATGTCCTGGCTGGTGGCTCCGCGGTGGATGGCGGCCGCGGCCTTCGGCGAAGATTCCCGTGCCTGGGTCCGGAGGTCGGCCAGCAGCGGAATCACGGGATTGCCGCCGCCCTGCGCCCGCTCGGCGAGGGACGCGGCGTCGTACCGGGAGGCATCGCTGACGGCGGCGACCGCGGCAGGAGCCTCCGGATCGGCCAGACCGGCGGAGGCCAGCACGCGCACCCACTCGAGTTCCACGTCCAGGAGGGCCTGGAGCAGCTGTCGGTCTCCGGTCAGTTCCGCGACCGGCGTTCCAGCCCAGGCCGGGGAAAGCAGACCGTAGTCCGCACTGTCCGCTGCACCCACGGTTACGCCCCGGGGTAGGTGAGGAAAACGGTTTCGTCCTCGCCCTGCAGGCTGATGTTCCAGCGGAGTCCGCCGTCGGCTTCACGGGTGGCGATCAGCGTGCGCCGGCGGTCCTCCGGCAGCGAGGACAGCAGGGCGTCGCGGGCCAGCGCCTCTTCGTCGTCCGGCAGGTACATCCGGGTGTGCAGCTTGTTGAGCAGTCCGCGGGCAAAGATGACGAAGGAAATGAAAGGTGCAGATCCCTCTTCCGTGGGGCCGGGGTTGACCGTGGTGAAGGTGTAGTTGCCGGCATTGTCGACGGCGGTGCGGCCCCAGCCGGTGAAGGTGTAGCCGTCACGGACCAGCGATCCGGTCCGCTGCGGGATATTGCCGTCGGCGTCGGCCTGCCAGATTTCCAGCAGGGCATCCGGAATGGTTTCTCCGGCGCCGTCGGTCACGGTGCCCTGGAGGCGGACGCTGCCGGGCATGCCCGGGGGCAGCAGCTGGTTGTCCTTCTCAAAGGGGAGGGCGTAGCCGTAGAACGGTCCGATGGTTTGGCCGGGCGTGGCGGTTAGCTTCTGCTCACTCATTACTCTGCGTCCTCGTCTTCCATCCAGGTGCGGTTGCTGCCGGTGAGCACGATGTCCCAGTTGTAGCCGGTGGCCCACTCATGCGAGGTGATGTTGTGGTCGTACGTGGCCACGAGGCGGTCGCGTGCCTTGGTGTCGGTAATCGACTGGTAGATCGGGTCCAGCGCGAAAAGCGGATCCCCGGGGAAGTACATCTGCGTGATCATGCGCTGCGTGAAGTCGGTGCCGAAAAGCGAGAAGTGGATGTGCGCCGGCCGCCAGGCGTTGTAGTGGTTCTTCCACGGGTACGGACCGGGCTTGATGGTGGTGAACTCGTAGGAACCGTCGTCGGTGGTGATGCAGCGGCCGACGCCGGTGAAGTTCGGGTCCAGCGGAGCCGGGTGCTGGTCGCGCTTATGGATGTAGCGGCCGGCCGAGTTGGCCTGCCAGATTTCCACCAGCTGGTTGCGTACCGGGTGCCCGTCGCCGTCGAGGATGCGTCCGCGGACGATGATCCGCTCCCCCATCGGTTCCCCGTTGTGCTGGATGGTCAGGTCGCTCTCGAGCGCGTGGACGTCCTGGTGGCCGAAGGCCGGGGACCACAGTTCGATGGTTTCGGGGTCCACGTGGTGCGGATCCTTGGTGGGGTGGCGCAGGAGGGAACTGCGGTACGGCCGGAAGTCGATGCGGGGCTGGGTTTCCTCGGCGGCGCCGTCGTCCACCCCCTTGGAGTACTCGGCGTGGACCGCGGCGATTTCAGCGGAGATCTGGTCCTGCGACGCCTCGGCCGCGTCCAGCTTCTCGATGACATGGCTGTTCGAGAAAAGGTTCTCTTCCATTTCCATGGGTTTTCCTTTCAATGAAGCGCACCTTCGCGCTCCGGATTTCCAAGCATCCACGTGGTCGAGACCACGTTACACCGCCTGTTCGATGGATGTACAGATGTTCGTTATGCGAACGCTAGTCGTGCGGCCATCCCGTGTAGGCCTCGGCCAGGTACGCGCTGCCGTGCCGGGAGGAGACGACGCCGCTGAGCTCTCCCAGCGCACGCTTGCGCTCGAAGGGGCTGGCATCCGCCCGGGTATGCAGCATGGATGTCATCCAATAGGAGAAGTTCTGCGCACGCCAGACCCGCTGCAGTGCCTTGTCGCTGTAGCCGTCCAGCAGGTCAGGTGACTTGGTGGCGTAGAACGAGTCAATGGCCTCGAACAGGACTTTCACGTCGGCCAGGGCGAGATTGAGGCCCTTGGCGCCGGTAGGCGGAACCGTGTGCCCCGCGTCGCCCGCCAGGAACAGGTTGCCGTACCGCAGGGGTTCACACACGTAGCTGCGGAACTTCAGGACGGTCTTTTCAAAGATGGGGCCACGCGTCAGCTCGAAGCCGTCCGGGCCGTCGACCCGTGCCTGGAGTTCGTCCCAGATGCGGTCCTCGCTCCACGCGTCCGCATCCTCGTTCGGATCACACTGGAAGTACATCCGCTGGACGGAGTCGTTGCGCTGGCTGATCAGGGCAAAGCCGCGGTCGGAATTGGCATAAATCAGTTCCGGGGCACTGGGAGCGGCTTTGGTGAGGATGCCGAACCAGGCAAAGGGGTACTCGATGAAGTTATCCGTGCGCGCTTCCTTGGGGATGGAGCGCTTGCAGATTCCTCCGGAACCGTCGGAGCCCACCAGGATGTCGCAGTGGATTTCAAAGTCCCGCCCGCTGCTGTCGGTGAACAGGATCTTCGGGGTGTCGGTCGCCAGGTCCGTGACGGATGTTTCGCGCACTCCGTAGCGGACATCGCCGTGGTCCCGTTCGCGGGCAGCCGCCAGGTCGGTGAAGACCTCATTCTGCGGGTACAGCCACACGGACTCCCCCACCAGGTCTTCAAAATCGATCCGGTGGCTCTCACCGCCGAAGCGCAGGTCAATCCCCTCGTGGCGGTACCCCTCCGTAAGCACCCGGTTGCTTACCCCCGTGTCGGTCAGCATGCGGACGCTTCCGTGCTCCAGGATGCCGGCCCGGTGGGTGGTGCGGATGGTCTCGTGGTCCCGCTTCTCCACCACGATATTGTCGATGCCGGACTTCGACAGCAGGTGCGAAAGCATCAGTCCGGCGGGGCCGCCGCCCACTATGCCGACCTGCGTCTTGAGGATAGTGCGCTCTGCACCCATCTATTTCTCCCTTGAAAACTTTGTAACGGACACTACCTCCCAGTGTGACTGCCCGCACACGGGGAGCAGCAAAGTGATTCTCATTGAATGGGAAACGGCCGGTATCCGGCCCGCCATGGCTCGGTGCGTTTCACGGCCCGGCGGGCAGGGCCTCCGGCTCCGCGTGAAGCTCCGAAGGCAGCAGCGCACCCCGCCGGGGAACTCCTATCCGCAGCAGGAACACGCACTGGCCCAGTGCCACCGCCACGGCCAGCCAGAGGGTTGGCACAGCACCGACGATGCCCAGCAGCACCGCTCCGAGGACACCGCCCAGCACGACGGCGCCCTGGGTGAGGGTGCGGCGGGTGGACGAGACGCGGGCCAGGAGACCATCCGGGATC
Organism: Arthrobacter sp. zg-Y179; assembly: GCF_020907345.1. NCBI lineage: Bacteria > Bacillati > Actinomycetota > Actinomycetes > Micrococcales > Micrococcaceae > Arthrobacter > Arthrobacter sp. zg-Y179. Next base: position 42,149 of record NZ_JAJJOB010000003.1, read on the forward strand.
AGTGCGGTGGTCAGGGCCGAGCTGTTCACCATCATCAGGCCAAGCGCCAGGCCAAAGAGGGTGAAGGATACCCCGATGCTCAGCACCGCGAGATGCGGCCAGAGCGCTGTGAGCGGGACGAGCGCGAAGTTCAGCGGCATCATCAGCGCTGCCAGCAGCATTGCGCGGAGCGGGCCGATGGCCCGTCCGATACGCGGGGCCAGCACCGCACCGACGATGCCGCCCACGGCACTGACGGACCAGACGGCGCCGAAGACCGCCGGGTCCATTGCCAGATCGTGAAGGATGAACCAGGACTCGGCAGCCTGGTAGAGCCCGGCGGCAAAGTTGTTCGTGGCGGTAGTCATGATCAGTGCCAGCAGAACGCGATGACCGGCGATGAACCTGACCCCCGTCGCAACGGATTCCCGGATGCCCGGCCGATCCGTCTTCGGCGGGGCCGGGGTGTCCGGAGGCAGCCGGGCCAGTCCTGCGGCGGCGACCAGCTGTGTGGCTGCGCTTACGGTCAGCACTGCCGGTGCCGGCAGGAGCCGCACCAGAACCCCGCCGGCCGCAGGTCCGGCGAGGGACACCACCTGCTCGGACGCCATCAGCGAAGATGCGGCATCCGCAATGCGGTGCCGTCCCACCAGCCGCGGCAATACCGAGGTGTGGGCGGCCATAAAGAACACGTCGGCTATCCCGACCACCAGGATCACCAGCAGCAGCTGCCATGCCGCCAACCAGCCAAGGAAGAACGATGCAACGGCCCAGGCATAGGCTGCTGCACGCACCCAGGTCATGGCGAGCATGGTCCGCCGCTGCCCCCACCGGTCAACAGCCACCCCCGCTACCAGTCCGAAGAGCAACGGCCCGGCGCTGCTCAGGGGCGCGGCCAGCCCGGCCTCGAACGGGGTAGCGCCGAGCAAGGAGATCATTCCCACCGATACGGCAAACACGGCGACGTCACGGCCGGCGTGCACGGCCGTGGTGGCCAGCCACAGACCACGGAAAGCAGGCAGCGTCCAGACTCCTGCCTCAGATTTTGCCAATGTGTCCCCCGTTGTGCCGCGCCCGTTTGGTGCCGGTACGGAATTGCCGGTAACGGTCTCCGTGTGCTGCCGGCCCGGCACTACTATTGCCCGGAACCGGCCGTGGGGGGGGGCGCGCCCCCCCCCACCCGCCGGGGCGGGCGGGCCCACCGTCGGCGCGGGGGGGGTGGGGCCGCG